>CAZYQL010000233.1:0-5289 GCA_964650055.1 uncultured Phycisphaeraceae bacterium
TGCTGGCGGTGATGGGGGCGTTTGGCATCGCGTGGGTTGCTGTGCTGATTTATCTGCTGACGACGGGCAAGAAAGAGAAGAAAGGCATGGAGCCTTTTCTCTTTGCGGCGGGTGGATTTGGCAGTTCATCGGAGCTTGATCCCGCCACGGGCGGCAAGGTGGTGCTGACGCTCTGGAGCGAGGTCAACGCCGTGCGTCTGGAACGCGTGGGCAAGACCTGGCGACGACTGCGCATCGGCAAAGCACTTGGGACACGCGGCAAGTTCACCAAGCTTTTCCTCGATGCTGGCGTTCGCTGCACCGATGCACAGGCGACTTTGGTGCAGCGCATTTTCGATGAGCGCATTGAACGGGCGCATCAAAAAACCTCGTCATCGTTTGATCGCGATGACGAGGCTGAATGATTCATATCAAAATCATCAGATCACTGAAGCGTGTTGACGGGGTTGTATTCCGCATCGCCAAAGCCCAGGATCGGATAGAAGATAAAACCCAGAAGCGCCAAGCCGACGCCAAAGCCGGCGGACTTGCCAAAGTTCTTGGCGACATCGATCGCCACAATGATGGCCACGATGATCGAGACGAAGGGGATGAGCATCAGTACGAACCACCACATCGGTCGGCCGGCAATCTTGAGGAGAATGATCACGTTGTAAATCGGCACGATCGCCGCCCAGCCGGGCTGGCCTGCCTTTTCAAAGGTTTTCCAAAGTCCCGCGATGATGACCACCACGAGTACCAGTGCGATAAGAAGCGGAATGAATTCCACGAGATGAACCCCGAGCAGGAGAAGAGATTAAACGTCCCGAGCCACGATTGCAATATCCTACTATCGGTGCAGTCGAACGCAAGTGCTATTTGTATGAGACTTCGCGATAATGTTGATGTGGATGGATAAAACACAAGGGCACTGACGCGAATGTGTCGGCGCACTTGTTCATTTCAGTGCGGTTTAAAAGATACCTCGGGCTTAATTGCCGCCGACGGCTGTGATCGTTTGGTTCTTGGGATTGACGATGTACTGTGCCTGCGGGTTGCCTGAATCGACAGAGAAGAACTCGGAGCCGAACTGGCCGCTGAGGGATTGCAGTGAGCCGGTGAGGGACACATCGGCCCTATCGCCACTGATGTGGTTGACAGTCACGAGGAAGTTGCCTGAGGGAACCTGTGGGCCATACTGCACAGCCTCGAAGCCAAAGCCCAGTGAACCATCGTCATCGGCTGGACTACTGATGAATTGGCCTTGTGTGCTCTGACCGGATCGAACGATCGTCGGACCTTGCGAAGTGATGGTGCCGCCTAAAGAATCCAAAATGGTGAAATCGACATTGCTGTTGTTGACACCTTGTGGAGTCCAGAAGATATCCAGGTCAAACACATCACCGAAGACACCCACCGCCGCAAACTGGAAGCCCTCACGGCGTGCGAACTGCTGCTCGGCGTCGATGCCGCTTTGACGATTATCCAACTCGCCGCTGGCGTACTGTTCAACAATGGTGTTCTCCGATCCCTGACGACCAGCGAACTCGCCCTTGGTGTCGTTCTTCGTTTTGTTCTTCGCGAAGGCAGCGGGCGTCACCAGATCACTCGTCACGACTGCTTTGCCAGTCGAAGAATCCATGCGGACCATCTCGCGGCGAAGCTTGTTGGTGTTGTTGACCGCGCCTTTGATGACCCACGTCGAATCGGTGAAGGCATCGGTCTGCGTGCCGGTCGAGGTGCCGCGAATGGCGAGCGTGGTGCCGGGGGTGTGAATCTTGGCATCGTGCACCGCGCCAGCAGCTTCCACGTCATACCTCGTGCGGCCATACTTCATGCCCACATCCGTCTTCACCACGTCCTGATTCTTCACCAAGGTGAGCAGCTTCACCACGCTGATGCGATCGATGGTGATGGTGTGCCCCGGTTCAATTTTCAGTTGCACCGCGCTGTTGAGACCCGTGCGAATATCCGCACCAGCTCCCAGCACATCGCCGGGCTTGGCGGCGGCCCATTTTTTATCTTCCGCCTGACGAATCTGCACCGTGCCTCGCACGGCGACGACCGCAGCGCGAAGCTGCGTCTCTGCCTTGTCATCTTTGTCTTCCGCAGGCGCAGCAACCGCTGGCTTGGGCTCGTCGGCTTGCTGCATCTCCACCCAGCGCGTGCCGCGCTGCACCAGCGGCACCGCCACGACCTGATGGGACACAAGCGACAGCGCCGCAGCGCCAATCATCAACGCGGGAAGCAAGTGTGATTTCATATTGCTCATCCAACAAAAAAAAGACATCACCCCAAACAACGCCGTCCACGACAGGTAATCAGATTCTAAATACGCTGCAACAAACACCGTCGGTTCAAATCCATAATACCTGAAAAAGAGAGAGTGGACACACCAAAAATATACCAAAGGCAGAGCGATTGCGTGCAGGGTGCCCCAAACTTTTCTCGTCGCCGAGTTTTGTCTACCCACGCGTTTTTCAATCGTATCTAGCATTGTAAGTCGTGTCCTGAGCTTAAATTAGATCGAGTATCAGGGTAAACGAGTAGACGTCTACTTACTAACCCTCAATACGGCAAAAGCCGACCAAACCTGCCAAACCCGTCACGTCATGCATAGTTTAGCATCTATTGAATATAATTTCAACTGTTAAAATATAGATAAACGTATCGTGATTGAAATGAACTGAGCCTGCTCAAGGTGGCATCGTTACCAAGGCGCGGCAGGCCACGAGACTGCGATCGCCAAGGGGAAAGACAAAATCAATCGCCTTTCACCACCGCGCTGACGACGCTACGCCGCAAGCGGCAATAGAGCAGGATGCACTTCATTCCTATCGAATATGACGAAAGTCCTGGCGGTCGTTAACATGCTCAGCCTTGCGGGCCGGGTAGGTTGTCGAACGAATTCTGTTTTGCTTTCTTTTTCTGCTTTCATCTTCTCTCACCGAATCAGGACGCTGACCCATGAGTGAATCCAACGCCGCTACGAGTATGACCGGTTCCACTGCTCCGCCGATGGGCGCGAAACTGGGATCGCAGCTATCGATCATGATGTTTCTGCAGTACGCAATCTGGGGGGCGTGGCTGCCGCTGATGTACACGTTCTTAAGTACGCATCGCGGCTTCACCGGCTCCCAGATCGGCATGATGTTCATGGTCGGCGGCGTCGGTGCGATCCTCGCGCCCTTCGTAGCGGGTCAGATTGCCGACCGCTATTTCAATACCGAAAAGTTCCTGGGCATCAGCCACCTAGTCGGTGCTGTCCTGGTCTGGCAACTCTCGTGGGTTGATTCATATGGTGGGTTTCTCACCTTTGCACTGATCTACTCGCTGGTCTATTCCCCGACGCTTGCGCTCACCAATTCGCTGGCGTTTCATCACATGCCTGATCGTGATCGCGACTTCGGTCGGGTGCGTCTTTGGGGCACCATCGGCTGGATCTGCGTGGGCATCGGCATCGGTCAGTACCTCGCATTCAATCACACACCCGCTGATGCAACCGTCGAAGTGCAGAATGCTGCCCAGGCGGCAGGCATCGCCAGCGCGTTCAAACTCAGCGCGATTCTCGGCGGCATCATGGGTATCTACTGCTTCTTGTTGCCCGCTACGCCGCCTAATAAGACCGTCAAGAAAAATGCTGCATTGGAAGCGGTCAGCGAAATCAGGAAGCAGCCGCTGCTGACGCTCTTTATTCTCGCAGTGCCCATCAGCTGCATCCATCAGTTCTACTTCGTTCACACAGCGCCGTTCCTTGGCACCTTCCAGAACAAGCTGGCATCGGACATCAATAACATCTTCGGTGTCGGCGGCGGCGGCCTGATGACCATCGGGCAGATGTCCGAATTGGTCGTGCTGGCCATCCTCCCGTTCTTTGCCAAACGGCTCACCCGCAAGACACTGCTAGGAGTGGGCATCATCGCTTACGCGCTGCGAATGTTCCTCTTTGCTTATGTCGAGAGCCTGCCCTTTGCTCCCATCGTGACACTCGTGACAGGCGTGGCGCTGCACGGTGTATGCTTTGGGTGCTTCATCTTCGTGGCCTTCATGGTCGTCGATGAAGAGACCACCGGCGACATTCGCGCCAGCGCGCAGTCGCTGTTCAACCTCGTCATCATCGGCATTGGCACCATCGTGGGCAGCCTCATCGCAGGCTACGTCGCCGAGGCTGCCACCGGCGCGGATAAGAAGATGAATTACCACATGCTCTTCTCCGTGCCTATGTGGGCAGCGGTGGGCTGTCTGGTCATCCTCATTGCGATGTACCCCGGCGGCAGGCGCGTGCCCAAGCACCCTGACTGATTTGATGCTCAATCAGAATTGACCTTCACAATCTTCAAGCCCGATGGTGCGCCATCGGGCTTTTTCTTTGGTTGATCTTTCCGATGACACTTGCCATTTCACTTGACCTGACGTTTACTGTCATCGCATTCTCCGTGTTGCCTTCGCCACTGCGAGTATCCACATGACCACCGAACGGCCGACGCTGGCGACGAAGCTTTACACGCTGGTGGATGGTCGGTCGCTGAGTGTGTCGGACCTGCTTGAGTATTTCACGAAGCAAGGGGCGATGCGGGTTTCGGATCTTCATCTCAAGTGCGGGTGTCAGCCTACGTTTCGCATCGATGGAAGACTGACGAAACTCAAAGGCCCGCCGCTCGATATGCAGACGATGCAGAAAATCGTCACTGTGCTGCTGGCGGATTTTGACCTGGCAACACTCGAACAGATGCGCTCGGTGGATAGCTCGCTACTCACCGATGCGAAGCAGTACCGCATCAATTGTTTTTATGACAACGATGGCCTGGCGGTGGCGCTGCGTGCGCTCGAATCGCAGCCGCCTGCTGTGGAATCGGTCGGTTTTCCAAACGCAGTCTGGCAGGACATTCTTCGCAAGCAGCAAGGCCTGGTACTCATCACCGGCATCACCGGCGCAGGCAAGAGCACGACGATCTCTTCGCTGATTGATCGGATCATCGAGACGCGGCCTTGCCGGATTATCACGCTGGAAGACCCAATCGAATATCGCCTCAAGACCCGCGCGGGCATGGTGTCGCAGCGCGAAGTGGGGCGCGATGTGCCCAGCTTTGAGCAGGGGCTGCGCGACGCTCTGCGCGAAGACCCGGACATTATTTTCGTCGGCGAAATGCGCGACCGCGACTCTGCATCATGGACGCTGACCGCTGCGGAAACTGGGCATCTGGTTTTCTCGACGCTGCACACGCGCGACTGCCGAGGCTCGATCACGCGACTGCTGGATATGTTCCCCTCGGATCGCCGCGATGAAGTGGCCAGTCAGCTTTCGCTGGG
>CAZYQL010000234.1:0-5268 GCA_964650055.1 uncultured Phycisphaeraceae bacterium
ACCGACAGCGCTGCTGATGCGAAGATCACTTTTACGTTTCTCGTGCCGGTGAAGGAAAGCGAAAAGTATCTGATGGTTCGTAACCTTCGCCTGCTGCTGCCTGATGCGGACAAGGCCGCCCAGGAGCCCAAGCCCGAACAGATGCTCGCCATCGTCGGCGAGCACCTGGCCACAGACGGAGCCGAGATCGTAGTGGAACCGGGCACCGGCGTCGGCGAAAAAGTAGGCGGGCGCTCGGGCATCAAGGCGGAAGACCTTGAGCTCACCGCTGACCTGCCTCGCTTCACCAGTAAAAATCTGGCGACCGATTTTGAATTCAACGGCAACGACATTCGCCGAGGCGAAGGCATCCTCAAGATGCACAGCGGTGCAATCTCGAACGCCAACATGATCAAGCGGGTTTATCAGCCCGATGGGCAGGTGGTGGTGCGGGTGAAGATGAGCCGTGATTCGGCACAGTCGATTCTGGGTAAAGCGATCGCGCTGGCGGGTGCGGTGCATCCGATTTTCATTCAGGACAGTCAGGGCAACAACTGGCAGCCGGTGGGTTATGCGTGGATGATGGATGACTCGCGCAACCTCAAGCTCCGCTATGAACCGCAAGCCCCGATCAAGGCCGTCGCTGAGTTGCCAGTGCGTCAGCTCGGCGCCAAGGATGATCTTTATCTTTACTTTCTCGTGCAAAGAGGCGTGACGCTGATGAAGCTGAGCGTCGGCACCGTACACTCGCAGGAACTCAACCGCATCGAGGTTCCGTGAGCGATTCGCCTTAACGAGCCGCGACCGTAAGGGAGTGGGCTATGGACAAAGTGGACAGCAAGAATCCGCTTCCTAACGGTCGCGGCTCGTTACGAAACGGCACATCAGCTTGAATCACTACACGACTTCATCTCTGGCCGGCCGGCGCGTCGTGGTCATGGGCTTGGGGCAGTTTGGCGGCGGCATCGAAGTGGCCCGCTATCTTGTTAATCAAGGAGCGCGCGTTCTTGTCACCGACAAAGAACCAGCCGACAAACTGAAAAACAGTGTCGCTCAGCTCGATGGACTCAATATCACCTTCAGACTCGGCGAACACCGCATCAGCGACTTCACGAATGCTGATCTGATCGTCGTCAGCCCGGCGGTGCCGCCGATGGATAATCCCTATCTCGCTGCCGCGATCAAAGCTGGCATCCCGCTCACCAGCGAGATTCGTTTGCTCATCGAACGTCTGCCCAACCGTCAGCGCACCATCGGCATCACCGGCAGCGCAGGCAAATCCACCACCACAGCGATGATCGGACATGTGCTTAAAAATAGTTCTGAGCTGCGAGTTCAAAGTTCAAAGTTGAAAGACAATTTAAGCGCGAAGGCCGCAGAGCGAGAGAACCAGCGCGCTTTCGTCGGCGGCAACCTTGGCGGATCGCTGCTCGCTCATCTCGATCAAATCGGCGAAGACGACTGGGTCGTCCTTGAGCTCTCCAGTTTCATGCTGCATGGTCTGCGCGAAGATCGCTGGTCGCCGCACATCGCGCTCATCACCAACCTTGCGCCCAATCACCTCGACTGGCACGGCACGATCGATCACTACCGCACCGCTAAGCAGGTGCTGCTCGATTTTCAACGTGATGATGACATCGCCATCCTCGGCCCTGGTGCCATCGGCTTCGCATCAACGCTTGCGCCTTCGCAAGTTCACGATTACAGCACCGCTGACATCACGCACTTGCAGCGCGACATCCCGCCGCTGCTAATCCCCGGCGAGCACAACCGCATCAATGCCGCGATGGCGATTGAGGTCTGCAAAGCAACCGGACTCGATCCAGCGATTGCACAGCAGCAGGTCGCGGCGTTTGCGGGTTTGCCACATCGTCTGCAATTCGTCATCGAGCGCAACTCTATTCGCTACTACAACGATTCCAAGTGCACCACACCCGAAGCTGCAATGCTCGCACTGCGCAGCTTCGCTGCCGGCACCGTTCACATCATCTTGGGCGGATACGACAAAGGAGCAGACCTCGCGCCACTGGCGGTCTTTGCGAAGGCGCACTGCCAATCGATTCACACCCTCGGCAAGACAGGGCCGACGATCGCCGCCGCTGCTGAAGTTGCTGCGGGCAGCGCGAAGGTGGTGCGCTGCGAGAATCTTGAAGCCGCCATGCAATCGCTAAAACAGTGCGCCCGCGCTGGCGAAGTCATCCTGCTGAGTCCTGCGTGTGCGAGCTGGGATCAGTTCACCAACTTCGAAGCGCGCGGCAACGCCTTCACCAGTTTGGCGAGCCGCGACTAGAGCGAGTCGCGGCTCAATATCTGCTCAACAACTGCGTATCATTCGTGCTCCTCCATTTGCTTGAGCCATCATTCATGCCCCGATTCAAGGATCAAGCTGTTTGCATTCGTCACATCGACTGGTCCGAGACCAGTCAGGTGGTGGCGCTGCTGACGCGCGAGCATGGCAAACTGCGCGGCCTGGCCAAGGGCAGTCGCCGCACCAGCCCCGGCGCCATCGCCCGCTTCTGCGGCGGCATCGGCCTGCTCACCCGCGGCGAAGTCATCGCCACCACCAAGCCCACCACCGATCTTGCCGCCATCACCGAATGGGACATGCAGGATTCTTTTCATCACCTGCGCACCGATCTTCGCGCTCATCGGCTGAGCATGTACGGCGCCGACCTGGTGGCCGCCTTACTGATGGATCACGATCCGCATCCCAACGTGTTCGATGCGATGGTGCGCTTTCTCGAATCGCTGCGCATCAGTGACACCGCGAAGAACACCGCAAGCGATCACGATGAAAAGCAGATGGCGGCGGCGCTGCTGCGGCTGCAATGGACGGTGCTGGTGGACTGCGGATTCAAGCCGGAGCTTGATCGCGATGTAGTCACCGGTGAGCCACTCGAAGCGGCGCAGCTTGCAACATCGATGAGTCCGGGCAGCAGCGCCGCCAAAGGCCCGCTCATGTTCGATCCCCGCGCTGGCGGTGTGACCATGGAAATGAGCGCGATGCACAGCGGGCAATCGGTGAGTGATGCCGGGCCTTGGCGCGTACGCAGTGAAACGATCGACTTACTGCGGCGACTCGCTTTCGATTCTGCATCTGATCTTTCGGATGTCGATAGCGATCGTCTTCGCAGAGCCAATCGATTGCTTTGCGTTTTCATCAGGTCCATCATTGATCGCGAGCTGCCGACAATGAAGTTTGTGCTCGAGTGATTTCGCACATCTTCATCCATCAATCACCCTCGACATGTTTTCGCCGCTTGCGGCGTAGCGCCATCAGCGCGGTGATTGACTTGGCATCGTGTTGGTAGTTCCTGCAAATCTGCTGTGTGATTCATCTGTAAATCGCCTTTTCGACATCGCCATCGGCGTTCGTTGTCCGTTTATTCCGTTTGTGCCGCGTTTGCGTTTTCTGCGGGATTCGCAGTGTATTTCGATTGCACTGGGGGCACGAGTCGAAAATCTTCGCCAGTTTATCCAAGCGGTTTAATTCACCACTCAAGTCCTCCGAAACTTTCTCTTAGCCGATCGCCAGTTCACCGCGGGACTGGCCATTGGGCACTGTTGGGATGGAGTCCGAAGCAGGGGGAAGTACCGCAACCCATTTTTTGGAAAGGCCGTCTCAAGATGAGACGGGGAGGAGCGCAAACATGAGTCGTATCAACAACAATGTCAGTTCTTTGATTGCACAGCGTGTCTTGGGTCAGCAGAACAAAGGTCTGTCGAAGTCACTCGAGCGTCTGAGCACGGGTCTTCGCATCAACCGCGGTTCGGATGATCCGGCAGGCCTGATCGCCAGTGAAAAGCTGCGTGCGGAAAAGACCCGCATCAGCAGCGCACTGGGCAATGCTGAGCGTGCAGATCAGGTGGCCAACATCGCTGAAGGTGGCCTTCAGGAAATCAGCAATCTGCTGATCGAAGTACAGAGCCTCGTCAGCCAGACCTCCAGTGAAGGTGGCCTGTCCACCGAAGAAAAAGAAGCGAATCAGCTTCAGATCGATGCCATCCTGGGCACGATCGATCAGATCGCCAACACGACCAGCTTCCAAGGCACCAAGCTGCTCAACGGCAACTATGACTTCAAGGTCGAAGGCGTTTCGACGAGCCTGGCTGACTACAACGTCAACGGCGCGAAGATCGCCCAAGGCAGCGATGTCGATGTGCAGACGATCATCACCGCTTCGGCGCAGCACGCAGGCGTGTTCATCTCGGCAGGTGCGGCCGCCCTCAATCTGACCGACGGCGACAGCCGCTTCGTGATCGAGCTGGCGGGCACCAAGGGCTCGCGTCAGTTCAGCTTTGCTTCGGGCACCACGCTCACCGATGCAGCCGCGTCGATCAACAACTTCAAGTCGATCACCGGTGTGTCCGCTGCCGTCTCGGGTACGGGCATCGTGCTCAAGACTGAAAAGTTTGGCTCTGCTGAGTTTGTGTCGGTTGACGTCGTCGATGACGGCGGCCAGGCCGGTGCTGTGCTCACGCTCTCGACCACTAATGAAGATAGAGCCACTGCCGCCAGCGCCACCGCTTTCTCTGCCGTGACCGCCGCCATCCGTGATGATGGTCAGGACATCGGAGCGATCATCAACGGCGTGACCGCTCGTGGTAAGGGCAAGACTGCTTCCATCGCCAACGATGCACTGGATGTTTCTCTCACCTTCACCGATGCAGCATCGAGCACCCTGGGTACCGTCAATGCTCTGACCGTCACCGGTGGTGGTGCCAAGTTCAACATTGGCCCCACCGTGGACATCGGCAACCAGGTTCGTCTGGGCCTGGGCAACGTCGCCAGCCGTAAGCTGGGCGATGAAGTCAGCGGCTACCTCACCGCGCTGGGTTCGGGTCAGTCGTCGAACCTGATCGATGGCAACCTCGAAGATGGTGAGAAGATCGTCGCCGCTGCGATTGACAAGGTTTCGAGTCTCCGCGGTCGCATCGGTGCGTTCCAGAAGTTCACCGTCGGCTCGGCGATCAACGCCCTGGGCATTGCTCTGGAAAACACCACCAGCGCAGAAAGCCTCATCCGCGACACCGACTTCGCCAAGGAAACTGCCAACCTCACCCGTTCGCAGATTCTGGTGCAGGCCGCCAACAGCACCGTCGGTCTGGCCACGCAAAGCTCGCAGAGCGTGCTCAGCCTCCTGTAAACCGAGCAGGGACCGCTCGGCTACGACTCGCTCCTACTTTCCAACGACAACGGCGATCCGCAAGGATCGCCGTTTTTTATTGCTGAAGTTGATCGCCGCGCTGACGACGCTACGCCGCAAGCGGCGACAGAGAAAAGATCAC
>CAZYQL010000235.1:0-5225 GCA_964650055.1 uncultured Phycisphaeraceae bacterium
CAGCCGCGACTCAACGAGTCGCGGACGCCAAAGGCATCAAGACCCGACAAAGAGCGCAAAAATCCCCCGGCCTCCAACGGCGTGCAGCAAACGCCAGCCTCATCACAATGCGTCATCGCACAGCGTCACGAAATCGTGTGTGTTCTCGCAATCCCGCAGGCTTACGCCTTGCGGCTCGGATGAATCAATTCTTATCCGTCAATCTGACCGATGAAATGTTTGACGATGAATCGCGGTATCGCTACTCTTTTGCGTCTGGCCGATGGCAACGGATCGTATCGAGTGGTCGTGCCGCCCTTGTGCCGCGCTTGTTCCATCAGTGCCGGCAGCGCCGTCAGTGCCACCTTAGCTCAGTGGTAGAGCAATGCTTTCGTAAAGCATAGGTCGCGGGTTCAAGTCCCGCAGGTGGCTTTTTGTCTTGTGGTTTTGTCTAGTAGTTTTCTCATGTCGATTGGTCTCTTGTCGGATAGCTTTATGTGAATAGGATGGACTTCCATGTCCCGCAAGCGAGGATTCACGCTCATCGAAATGCTCGTGGTCATCTCTCTGATCACAATGCTTATATCGATTCTGCTGCCTTCGCTCGCCAAGTCGCGCAAGACAGCTCAGAATGTCATCGACCTTTCCAATCAGCGACAGATCATCAACGCCGTCATCGCTTATGCCGGCGACAGCGGCGATCGATTGCCCATGAGCGGGCGCGGTTGGCCTCACATGGGCATGCTCGATTTCTACGAAGTCTGCCTGCGAAACTACATCAGCAGCGACATGAAACTCCTGCGCTGTCCGATGGAAAATCCTCAGCTCGGCTCCATCGCCAGTTGGTGGCGAAGCTGGTACGGCGCGCCAATGACCAATGCTGATCACATGTTTCAGCAGCCCGGTGAGCCGGGCGAGGTGCCTTACAGTTACTACTGGTATGTGAAAATGTACTGGGCGGTGGGGCCCGATGGCGTGCTCATCGGCAACAACAAGCTCGAACAATTCCGCATCACATCGGTGCGGCATCCTTCGAGTCTGATCGCTCATCGCTGCTTCCTGAATCACGGCGAGGAGCCTGGTGTCTTCACCGGTATCCAGTCGGCCTTCATCGATGGCCACGCCGAGTGGGTGCCGGTGAGCCGTATCCTGCACTCGGCAGCGCCGGTCTATGGCATCTACAACCTCGACTGGACCCGCAACGGCATCTTCGGCAGAGATGTGCAGTAGGTGAAGCAACGCGCGGCTATGCGCGACCAGTCTGCCATTCATCAATCAAGCGAAGCACAAGATCGTCCGTAACCCCTCGCCGCACTTTCCTACAATGCGGCGGGAGGTTCGCTTGATTCATTCAAACACAATTCATCATCTTCGCATCTTGCTTGTCAGCGCTTTGCTGCTGACATCGGCTGCGCTGCCTGCGCACGCTCATCCATCGCAACTGGTGCAAGCACATTTGCAGATCGATAGCAAGGCCAGGAGCTGCGAACTTTTTATTACATGTGATGTCACCGCTCTGGTCATGGGTTATGCTCCGGGATTTCTCACCGATGATCTGCCGGTGCAGATGGCCAAGCTCGATGATGAAGCGCTGGCCAAGCGCATCGAGGAAATCAGGCAGTGGTTTGCGGGTCAGGTGCGCGTGCTCACCGATCATCGCAAGGCGATGCCGATCGAGGTGAGATTTCCCAAGGCGAGCGAGATTCGCAAACAGGCGATGGCGCAGCCGAGCGATGAAATTGAAGGAGAAGATCACGAGCAGCGCGAGCTGGTGATTGTGGTGAAGGGTTTGCTGTTGCCGAAGAGTGATGGGGCACAGAGCGATGGGGCACAGGCAGTACGTGGCTTGCAGGTGCAATTGCCTGCGCAGCTTGGGCCTTGGGTGCTCACTGCTCGCCGGGGTGAAATTGAACTGGTTGCGGAATTGCTGGGGGCGGGGCAGGTGAGCCGAATGCATCAGGCGAGCGATCAGCCGATGTCGGGCAGGCCGCAGGCGAGTGCAGCGCCGATGCCAAGGCCGATGAACTGCGATCCATTTGGCGATGACGTGCAGTCGCAAGATGGCATCCCACCCGGCGTGCTCACCGCAGGTCAGTTTCTCGCGCTCGGTTTCTGGCACATCATTCCCGATGGGCCTGACCATATTCTGTTCGTACTCGGTTTGTTTCTTTTGAGTGCGCATCTCAAACCGTTGCTCTGGCAAGTGACCGCATTCACCCTCGCGCACTCGGTCACACTCGCGCTGGCAATGAACGGCATCCTCGAACTCAAGGCCAGTTTCGTCGAGCCGCTCATCGCAGCCTCGATCGCTTTCATCGCCATCGAGAATCTCTGCACCACCAAACTCCAACCCTGGCGACCGATCCTCGTCTTCGCCTTCGGTCTGTTGCATGGTCTGGGTTTCGCGAGTGTCCTCTCCAATCTTCACTTGCCCGCCGGCCAGTTCGGCCCGGCGATCATCGGCTTCAACATCGGCGTCGAAATGGGTCAGCTCGCCGTCATCGCCCTCGCCTTCGCTGCCGTCGGCTGGCTGCGAAAACGCGAGAACTACCGCAGCCTCATCATCATCCCCGGCTCCCTCGCCATCGCCATCATCGGCATCTACTGGACCATCGAGCGGGTGTTGGGCGCGTGATGAATTCATCTCGCTTCCTGCAAAATCCCCAACGAACGCTTCGCGTGTACGATCATCATCAACATGATCACACCCAAGTCTCCCTACGAAAAACCGCAACCCTCCGCAACCGATCAGGAACTCTTCGCTTCCATCGACACCGTCATCCGACAGGCCGGCAGCGATCCCGATTCCACGCTCGGCAGCGTCGCGCGCGAAATGGTGCACACGGCTGTCAAACTCCTGCGCGATCAGGCCAATGTTGGCGAAATGAAACTCATCAGCCGCAGCCTCAAGGAACTTCGCTACGCGCTCAAGGTTTTCCGTGGCTATGAAGAGACGCGAAAAATTTCCATCTTCGGCTCCGCTCGCACGCAGGAACAACATCCCGATTACCAATCCGCTGTCGCCTTCGCCAAAGGCATGGCGCAGGCCGGCTGGATGATCACCACCGGCGCAGGCGGCGGCATCATGGCGGCAGGGCACGGCGGAGCAGGCGCGGAAAAATCCTTCGGCGTCGCCATCCGCCTCCCCTTCGAAACCACCGCCAACGACACCATCATCAACGACCCCAAGCTCATCACCTTCCGCTATTTCTTCACCCGCAAACTCATGTTCATGTGGCAGTCCCACGCCATCGCCCTCTACCCCGGCGGCTTCGGCACACAGGACGAAGGCTTCGAGGCGCTCACCCTCGTCCAGACCGGCAAGGCCCCGACTGTGCCCATCGTCATGATCGAACAGCCCGGCGGAACTTACTGGAAACATTGGGATCGATATGTCCGCGAAGCGCTGCTCGCCGCCGGCCTCATTAGTAGTGATGATCTGAATCTTTATTTCATCACCGACGACATCGACGCTGCTTCCCAGCATGTGCTCAACTTTTATCGCAACTACCACTCGCAGCGATACGTCAACGACACGCTCGTCTTCCGCGTGCAACGGCCCATCAAACCCAAACAACTCGAAGCACTCAACGACGAATTCAAATCGCTCATCAAAGAAGGCTGCATCGAACAAGGCGGCCCACTCAAACAGGAAAGCGAATACCCGCAGCTCCCGCGCATCTATTTCACTTACACGAAATACCACTTTGGAAAACTCCGCGCGATGATCGACCGCATCAACGCATTCGACTTGGAAAACAGCGCCGCAGCAACGTGATTCACCTCCCCGTTTAGCCGCGGAGCAAAGGCTCTGCTCCGAAGGCGCCGCTCTGCGCTCGTCGCCGAGACATCTCCCGTTAAACTCCCCACCATGAAACCTCTCGCCACCCCGCAAGCTCTTTCCCGTCGTCAGTTCGCCAGTGACAACTACGCGGGCATCTGTCCCGAAGCCTGGGCCGCGATGGCGCAGGCCAATGCCGGGCACAGCCGCGCTTATGGCGATGATGCGTGGACCCAGCGCGCCACCGACATGCTGCGCGAGCTCTTCGAGATCGACTGCGAAGTTTTCTTCACCTTCAACGGCACCGCTGCCAACTCCCTCACCCTCGCCTCCATGTGCCAGTCGTATCACTCGATCATCTGCCATCCGCTGGCGCACATCGAAACCGATGAGTGCGGCGGCCCCGAGTTTTTTTCCAACGGCACCAAAGTCCTCATCGCCTGCGGCGACAACGGCAAGATCGATCCCGCCAGCGTGGAGCACATCGTCAAACGCCGCGATGATGTCCACTACCCCAAGCCGCGCGTCGTCAGCGTCACGCAGGCCACCGAGCTTGGCACCGTCTATTCCGTGAAGGAACTCGATCGCCTGGGCGAAACCGCGCGAAGGTTGAACCTGAAAATTCACATGGATGGCGCACGCTTCGCCAATGCCGTCGCATCGCTGAATGTGAAGCCCAAAGAAATCACCTGGAAAGTCGGCGTCGATGTCCTCTGTTTCGGCGGCACGAAGAACGGCTTGGCTGTGGGCGAAGCGGTCATCTTCTTCAAGAAGGAAATGGCGCACGAGTTCGACTACCGCTGCAAACAAGCCGGCCAACTCTGCTCGAAGATGCGCTTCATGGCCGCCCCCTGGCTGGGCATGCTTGAGGAGGGTGCCTGGCTCAAACGCGCCGCCAGCGCCAACGCCTGCGCTAAACTCCTCGCCAGTGAAATCGAAAAAATTCCCGCCATCAAACTCATCACTCAACCTCAAGCCAACGCCGTCTTCGTCGAGCTGCCCAGAGCTGTTGATGAAGCAATGAAAAAGCGCGGCTGGACTTACTACGACTTCATCGGCGCAGGCTCGCGCTTCATGTGTGCCTGGGACACAACGGAAGAAGATGTGCTCGCCCTCGTCACTGACCTCCGCGAACTGGCCTCCGCCTGATGGTGCCAACTCGGCGAGGTTTGGCCGCCTTGCGGGGTTGCCCGTATTCCTGTCCGCTTCGCGGCCTCCCTCCCGGGTGTGTTTCGGCTTAATCTGTTTCCCATACGCCACTTGACGCATGGCCGCCCCATGTCCGCCGGACGTCCGCCCCTTGATTCCAAGCCGAAAACGCGATTTTTCATGTCCGCCCGGCCACGCAAACGTGTCCGCTTCCTGTCCGCCCGGACAGAAAGATGTCCAAAACATCGCATCGCCCCCAGCCAAGATGAGCGCGACAGGGCCAGCCCAATCGCAGGCGCTGGCGCTGAGCAAGGCA
>CAZYQL010000236.1:0-3432 GCA_964650055.1 uncultured Phycisphaeraceae bacterium
GGTGCCGGTGATGTCCGAAGGCATCAGGTCAGGCGTGAACTGAATGCGATTGAAGGAAAGGCTGACGGTGCGGGCGAGTGTGGAAATGAGCAGCGTCTTGGCCAGGCCGGGCACACCGACGAGGACCGCGTGGCCTTTGCAGAGCAGGCACATGAGCAGTTGCTCGACGACCTGCGATTGCCCGACGATCACCTTGGCCACCTCGGTTTGCAACAGCTGCGCCGATTGACGGGCAGCAGCGACGAGTTCCGAGCCGGGTGCGTCTGAACCGGGTGCGGAAGAGTGCGGCGAAGCGGGAGTGTCGGACATGAGATCTCCTGATGAAAAATCGAACGGAACAAGTATAGCGGAGGCGGTGGCGCAAGCGTTTGCGGGGAGCTTTACAATTGTCTCATGCCTGAACTGCCCGAGGTCGAACGCGTGCGCTTGTCGCTGGCCACTCATGTCATTGGCCGGCGGATTGTGAACGTGACAGTGCGAAGACCTGAGGTTGTCGATTTCGGCACTCTCGCCGCCAAAACGCACGCCGCATCGCAGTGCGCCTTGCTCGCTGGCCAAACCATCACCGCGCTGCACCGAAGAGGCAAACAAATCGCAATCGTCACTGGCGGCGACAGCGCACCCGCCTTGTGCATCCATCTGGGCATGACCGGCTCCGTGATTCATCAATCGCTGCCCCTGGCCACTGCTGATGAAAAACACGCCCACCTGATTTGGCATCTCGATAACGACCGCATCGTTTTCTTCCACGACCCGCGCCGCTTTGGCGGCATCTGGTGCTATCCCACATTCAGCGATCTCGCCAAACAGCGCTGGCAACATCTGGGCGACGACGCACTGACGATTTCCGCAGACACGCTGCACGCCAAACTGCGTCAGACCGATCGGCATCTCAAAGCAGCGCTGCTCGATCAATCCGTGATCGCCGGCCTGGGCAACATCTACGTCGATGAGTTGCTCTTCGAGCGTGGCCTGCATCCGATGAAACGCGCCAGCCGTGTGAAGCTCGATGCGGCGATAGCGATGACCGATGCGATGCACGCCCTGTTACGCCGTGCCATTAACTCCGGCGGTAGCAGCCTGCGTGACTACGTCGATGCCAACGGCCAGTCCGGCGGCTTCCAGTTCGAGCATCGCGTCTATGGCCGCGGCGGCAAGCCTTGCGTGCGATGTGGGAGGGCGCTTAGGAGCAAAGTCGTCGCGGGTCGCACCACGGTCTTTTGCTCCGCCTGTCAGAAGCGATGATCGCCGCGCAAGCGGCCTTGCCTCTTCTATATGATGATAAGAGTATATATATCATCTTCTTAGTAGCGTCTTTGGCGCTTTGTGGATAAGCGGGAACAACCCGCCACAACACGCGAGAAAACAAAGGCTTACAGCAACAACACTCCATCTAGGAACCTGTCGATAAGTCTGTCGGCCCAGCGTTGCCTGTCGATATCAGTGTCGGTAGTTCCGTTTTTATCAGGCCTTGTCTGAGGCAGCCTGTTGAGAACTCGAAAGTACCCGACAATCACCGACGGCTTTCCCACACAGGTAACACACGGTTGTTGACAGCCCAAAACTCTGTCCGCCGCTCGCGGGGTGGCGCCATCAGCGCAGTTCATTCACGAAAACAAAAGCGCACCGATCGCGCAAACAACCCCCACCCCATCGTTGATCAAAAAGTAATCGTGCAGCCACTCACCCGCTCGACGACATGCGCCGAGTGATGTCATTATCGAGATGCACCATCGCGTGACCGAAATCGCTGTCCGTCGAGATGCGATCATCCACGGTGCGGATCGAGTGCATCACGGTCGTGTGATCGCGGCCGCCAAAGTAGCCGCCGATTTCCTGAAGGCTAAAGCGCGTGCGCTTGCGCGCCAGCCACATGCAGACCTGCCTGGGCTCGGCAATCGATTTCTGCCGACTCTTGCTTTGCAGATCGCTAAGCTTCACGTTGTAGTGCAGCGTGACGGCATCGATGATCGTCTGGAGCTTCACCTGACTGGTGCGAGGATCGACGACGGTGCCGCCGAGCACTTCGTATGCCAGCGCCGCAGTGATGGCTTGATGCCGCGCCGCTGCGTTGGCTTGCAGCGAAGTGATGGCCCCTTCGAGTTCGCGGGCATTGGTCTCGATGCGCTCAGCGATGAAGTTGATCGCATCATCGGGCATCTCCAGGCCGCGCAGCTTCGCCTTGGCGCGCACGATGGCGACGCGCGTTTCATACGTCGGCCTCGAAACATCAGCGACCAGGCCCCACTGAAATCGGCTGACCAGGCGCTCTTCAAGCTCCTGAATCTCCGAAGGCGGACGATCACTCGACAGCACGATCTGTTTCTTCACCTGGTAAAGCTCGTTGAACGTATGGAAAAATTCTTCCTGCGTGCGCTCAAGCTTGGAGAGAAACTGAATGTCATCAATCACCAGCAGATCGACATTGCGATAGCGAGCGCGGAAGTCCTGCATCAGGCCGTTCTGCACGCAGTCGAGAAAATCGTTGACGAACCTCTCGCACGACAGATAGCAGATGCGCATGTTCGGATCGCGCTGTACCACCGCCTGACAGATTGCTTGCAAGAGATGCGTTTTGCCCAGGCCCACGCCGCCGTGGATGAAGAGCGGGTTGTACGCGTTGCCCGGCTGATTGGCGACGGCGACGCTGGCCGCATGAGCCAGACTGTTTTCCGGGCCGGTCACAAACGTGGCGAAAGAATAATCGGGGCTCAGAATAATCTGATTGTGGCGATGCTCCGCTTCAAAGCGTGCGGCGTTGCTGCCGGCCTGGGTGTTGTTGCTGCCGCGTGATATGGCAAGCGCTTCGGGATCGGGCTCGACCAGTTTCTCTTCGATGTTCGGTTTGCCGGCAGGCGCAGAATTGCCGTGGCTGTGTGTGCCGTTGCTCTTGTGCTTGGGCTCGATCTGCGGCATCGGCCCGGTGCCGTTGACGAATTGCACGCCGATGAGCTTGCCAGTGACCGACTGCGCCGCTTCGATGAACTGCGGCAGACAACGGCTTTGCAGATAGTTCTGCTGCACACTGTTGCTGGTGCGCACCACAAGCGTGCCCGATTCAAGGGCAACCGCTTCGAGTTCTTCGAACCACTGCCGACAAATCGCGGCGTGTTTGGTGCGAAGATTACCCATCAGTTCATGCCACAGCATGGAATCCATCTTTGCCATGGTTCGTCCGCACATTCAGTCGTGAAAATTGAATAACCCACCTGGATCGATCTCCACCAATCGATCACTCAGCGATAAGTCACAAAGCTAAACTGTCTCGCACATCGTGTCAATCAGGTGAATCACTCACACGATGACACCATGACACGAATGAACAAAATGAAATTGACCTTGTCAAGTTGCGCTTGGTCATTGCGCCGCTCGCGGCTTCGCTCCTTTCCGCCGCTTGCGGCGTAGCGACATCAGCGCAGTGATCAACAACAA
>CAZYQL010000236.1:3532-5187 GCA_964650055.1 uncultured Phycisphaeraceae bacterium
CCCCTCGCTTTCCTCCCACCAAAGAATTGCCGATAACACCTTCATGTCCGCGCAGCTTCTAATCTTCGACGATGGCCGGGGCCAGTTCGGCCCGCTGATGGATCTGCGCGCCGTGTTCGAGTTTCGCAGCGGCGCCGTCACCGCCCTGTCGCGCATCGAGCGATCACTCGGCCAACCTGCCGTAGCGCTCCATGTGAAAAAGGCTCAGATTCCAGCAATTTCGCACCGCCGCGCTTTGCAGATCAATCAGCCGCTGGGCGATGGCGACTGGCTGCTCGTCAACGGCCGCTGGCTGGGCTTACTGGGCGCGGATCATGTGCGAGCGCTTGCGCCAGGCAGCGCGCTGCTCCAGCACGATGGCCAACTTATTGCCGCGCATCTTCCAGCCGACCTCGCTCAGCAAGTGATCGACGCCGCCTTCAACGTCCCTTCCTCCATCGCCACCACCACGCTTCCCGCACCTTCACTCATTCGCGATGCCTCGCAAGGCGAAGGCACAGGCGGCGACCTCATGCTCATCGAGCGCCCCTGGCATCTGCTCGATCAACTCGAAGCCAATCTGCGCGATGACCTTGACGCATTCAATCATCCGATCTTCGCGCCGCCTTCGCTCGCGCAAATCGCCATCACCGGCTCGCATCCCTGCAAGGTCGCTGTCGATGCGAAGGTCTCGCCGATGGTCGTGCTCAATGCCGACAAAGGCCCGATCGTCATCGACAGCGGCGCACAAATTAATTCCTTTGCCGTCATCAACGGCCCCTGCTACATCGGCCAGCGCTCCACCGTCAATGCCCACAGCGACATCCGCGCCAACACCGTCATCGGCCCAGCCTGCAAAGTCGGCGGCGAGATCAGCTTCTCCATCATCCACGGCTACACCAACAAATCACACCTGGGCTACCTGGGCCACAGCCTCGTCGGCGCATGGGTCAACTTCGGCGCAGGCTCCACCGTGAGCAATCTCAAAAACACCTACGGCTCCATCCGCGTGCAGCTCGAACACAACGCACCCGCACAGGACACCGACCGCATCTTCATGGGCCCGATCATCGGCGACTACACCCTCACCGCCATCGGCTCACGCATCATGACCGGCTCGTGCATCGGCACCGGCACCATGCTCGCCACCTCTGCGTTCTCCCCGAAAATCGCCGAGCGATTCAGCTTCATCACCGATGAAACCACGCAGCGATACGACATCGACAAATTCATCAGCATGGCAAGGCGAATGACCTCGCGCAGAGGCCGTGCAATCAAGCAGGCGGAAGAACAACTGCTGCGCCACATCTACGCCGATGCGACAGCGATGGGCGCATAGATTTCCGCCGCTTGCGGCCTAGCGACATCAGCGCCTTGGCATACATGTTCAGTGTTGGGCCCGGCCACATGACCGCTGTGTGAAATGACGGGTACGCCCCATCATCTCCCTAAAAAAACAGCACCATTCATTCGATCAGCCATGCAGCGCCGCGCTTTGTGACGCTCTTTCAGGGCCTAGTTTCCATTGGAAATATATGGACTTTTAGCCGAATTATGCGACCGGAGGCATTGACCAGTCTGAGGGCCCGGCTAAAATGTAAAAGCTAAGTGCTACGTTGGCCCCCCCGCCCGCCTGTAAACCCACAACAAAACAAGTGAAATATGAGCTTCTCCAC
>CAZYQL010000237.1:0-3587 GCA_964650055.1 uncultured Phycisphaeraceae bacterium
GGGTTGGGGCGGAGGGTGTATTGTGTATGTAGATTGCGTACGAGCAGCAAGTCTTGGCAATAGCTGTTAAGTAGTAAGTATTAAGTAATAAATAATCGCCTTTCCTCCTGCTGCCTTACCTCACCCGACTAAACAAATAATTCTCAAGACTCTTCGTATAAGGCGTCGCGGTGTTGACCAGATTGTAGTCAATACCTTTGCCCCGGCAGGCTTTGTTCCAGTCCGCGAGGAACTGCTTAATGCGCGTTTCGTAGGCGGCGCGAATGTCATCGATATTGAGTGTTACTTTACTGCCGGTTTCGCTGTCCTGAAATACCGCTTCGTGCTGCGTAGGCAATTTCAATTCATCTTCGTGCAGGATGTGAAACAGAATCACTTCGCTGCCTCGGTGTGTATGGATGGCCAGAGCATCGTTGATCGCTTCAAAATCATCGAGCAAATCGCTGAAAATCAGGATGACGCTTCGCCGTTTGGTGAGCGAGGCGAGTTTCTTCAGCGCGGCAGCGAGATTAGCTTCGCCTTGCGGTGAAACTTCTTCCATCGCCCGCAGCATTTTGTTGAGATGAGTCACAGAACTCATCGGCCTCTCGAATCGCGATAGGCCTTGCTGTACGAGTGAGAGCGAAACTTTGTCTTGTTGTTTCGTAGTGAGGAAAGCGATGGCCGCCGCCATGCGACAGGCGTGATCGTATTTAGAATCAGGGCCTAGGGAAGAAGGCCTAGGGCCAAGGGAAGAAGAATTGCTTCTTGCCTTACTAAGCCCTTGGCCCTTCTCCCTAGGCCCTTTTCCCCCGTATCCCATCGACGCGGAAGCATCGACCACCAGATGGACGGACATGTCCGACTGGTGCTCAAACATTTTGATCATGAGTTTGTCGGTGCGGCCGAAGACTTTCCAGTCGATATCACCAATCTCGTCGCCGGGGAAATATTCGCGGTAGTCGTTGAACTCTACCGAGTGCCCGCGCTGCGGTGAGGCGTGACGACCTGTATATAGACCTTCGACGATTCTTCGACTGGCGAAAAAGAGGCTGCGCAGTCGGCGCAAATCCTGCACGCGCAGGTAGCGACGGTTGAGGCCGGATTGAGGCGGAGGTGACTGAGGCATGGTGCAGTGGTTGAGCACTCACGGCGAGGCATGCGCAGCGAGGACGCTGCGGCTATAAAGAGGCACGCGCTAGGACCAGACTTTGGCGAACGTCTGTTCATCGTAGCCCACGGTGAACTTTTTACCATCGCTGACGATGGGGCGCTTGACGAGTTTTCCGTGCTGGGCGAGCAAGTCGAGGGCTGCTGCTTCGCTCAGCTTTGGCAACTTGTCCTTGATTTTCATTTCGCGGTAAAGCTCGCCTGAGCGGTTGAAAAGCAGCGGCAAGGTGTAATCGCCTGCTTTGAGAATGGAGGCCAGGAGTTTGCGCGAAGGCGGGGCGGTGACGATGTCGATGGACTCGAACTTGATGCCGAGCTTTGTCAGATGAGCCTTGGCCTTGCGGCAGGTGGAGCATTTGTCGTAGCCGAAGAATTGGATCATGGGTAAAGGGGAAAAAGAAGGAGACAGGGGACAGGAGGCAGGGGACGGGGGTCGGAAACTGGGCGTTGCATTGAATGGTTGTCACCTGTTCCCTGTTCCCTGCCTCCTGTCTCCTACTGCATCAGACTTTGGCGGCGGCTTCGCGGGCCTTGCGGGCGGCGATGAAGGATTTCACGCTGAGCACCACGTGCACGATGCACAGCGCGGCCATCAGCAGTGTGGCGGCGATGGCGGAGACGGCGGCGCCTTTGAAGAGGCCGGGAATCCCGCGGCCTAGGCCGGCCAGTGCGCCAAGGAGTGTGAGCATGACGGCGAAGTGAGCCGCATGTTTGCGAGTCTTTTCGCTGCCATTGAGTCCCACGAAACCGAGGATGGCGACGGGTAAGCCGACGAAAGCAGGGATCATCGCGGTGACGGCCACCATGCCGGTGCCGATGTAGAAACCGACGCCGAGCACGATGAGTGCGATGCCGATGAGGATGGTGATTTTGGACATGGTGTGCTCCTGGGAGAAAGAAAAGCGGGAAAGCGGGAAAGCGGGAAATTAGAAACGTTTAGCCGTGGAGCAAAGGGTCGCCGTCGCTCCACGCGGGCTGTCGCAAAGCCTTTGGCCCGCCGCCAAACGGCGGCATTCACTCAGCAACGATCGCATCAAACTCCATCTCAACAAGCCAGGCGGGGTCGATGAGGCCGGCGACCTGCGCGAAGGTACATGCGGGGCGGATTTCGCTGAACGCTTCGCCGTGCGCTTTGGCGGCAGCTTCCCAGTCTTTGATATTCGTCAGCAAAAGGCGAGTGCGGACGACATCTTTCAGTGAAGCGCCAGCTTTTTCCAGTGCGCCGGCAGCGATTTCGATGCATCGCTTGGTCTGAGCATAGGCATCACCGGGGCCAGCGACCTTGCCATCGGCGGCGATGGGGGCGGTGCCGGAGACTGCGATGAATCTGCCGACTTTGACAGCGCGGGAGAAGCCGATGGTCGGTTCGTACTTGGAGCCTGAGGAGATGTTCTGGCGCTGAGCCATGGTCGGAATCCTGAGTTGATGGTTGTGCTTGCCGCCGCATCGACGCTTCGATGCGGGACGGACATTCTATCGAACGATGGCCTGAGTGATACTGCTTTGTCGAACAGTCATCTGACAAAAAAGCACCACCGGTGTGCGGTGGTGATTTTGTAAGTTTGCGACGTTATTTAAGTTCACATCTGCAGCGGAGGCTTAACATTCACCGGCGGCTGCTGTTCGAGCGAAGCCTGTGCCGGGGCCGGAGCTACATTTGCTGGAGTGACCGGGGCTTCCATTTCATCGGGGTGGAAGAATCTGAAAGCGATCGAGGCAACCCAGCCACCGAGCATCGGGAAAACGAGATAGACCCAGAACCACTGGATCGCGCCAGCTTTGGCACCTTCGCCGCTGATGAGGCCCACGAGCGACTTGCTCAGGCCCACTGCCGGGTTGAACGCGCCGCCCGAGACGTTGCCAACTGCCGTGGCTGCGACGATGACGACGCCGCCGATGCATAGGCCGTAGTACTGGTTGTTGGCGTGCTTCTTGGTGGTAGCGACGGTGAGCACGGTGAAGGCGAGAAGGAAGGTGTAGATAAATTCGCTCAGCGCGGCACCGTGGATGAAGCCCCACTGGCGCGCGAGTGTACCGGCACCTCCAGCGACTTCGATATGCGATGCGGTGTGCATGATGAGGAACGCGATCAGCGCCGCAGCAAAGCCGCCAGAGACTTGGGCGATGATGTATGGAATCAGGTCGCCCTTGGGCAGTTTGCCGCGCAAGCAGACGGCCAGGGAGACGGCCGGGTTGTAGTGCCCGCCGGAGATGTTGCCACCCAGATAAACCATGATGCCCAGGCTCAATCCGATGGCGAACGGGTTGCCGCCGGTTGATGCCGTCAGCACCAGAACAAACGCACCCAGCGCTTCCATACCCAGTTTTCTAAAGTCCATCTCGAAGCCTCCTGATACGAGAAAAATGTTTCATCGATTCCCTGACCGATGTGCGAGCATCATACCCAAGGGAATCTGTGTGCCAAGGGGCGGATGATT
>CAZYQL010000237.1:3687-5156 GCA_964650055.1 uncultured Phycisphaeraceae bacterium
TTCACTTTACGATTCACTTTACGATTCACTTCACGCTGACCGTGATCGCGTCGAACTTCGCATCGAACTCGCCGGTGCCGACGCAGGTGACTGCGAGGTGCGTCGCGCTGGGGAACTCGTCATTGGAGCTGACGGTTTTTTCGGTCCACTCATCGTCGCTGACATCTTCGCCGTAGGTGGAGCCGAGGTATTCTTCGCCGTTGAAGTAGTCGATTTTGATTTGAGCAGCGCCGCTCTTGGTGCGGACGAAGCCGGTGACTTCGTAGGTTTTGGTTTTATCGAACTTGAATCGGCCACACGAAGCGACCGCCCATTCCGCATCGCCTTTGAAGTGGAGACAGTGCTTGCCTTGCTTAGGCTGATCATCGCTGAGGGTGGCGCTGGCCTTGCCGCCATCAGCCATGCCGACCCACCAGTGAGCGGGGCGTTTGCCCAGGCTGCTTTCGAAGTCGCCGTTGTCGATGAGGTCAGCGGAATCTTTGCGATCACTGGCGATGAGCGAGAGATCATCGAACCAGACTTTGCCTTTACCGTTGAGGGCCAAGCCGACGGAAAGTGTTTTCGCTTTGGGGGCATCAATCTCGGCGCGATCGCGCAGGTTGATGAGTTGCCAATCTTTTTCTTCAGCGGTCGCATCACCCACCGTAGTAGAGCCAATCCATGCGCCTTGAGCATCGAAGTAGTCGAACTTGATGGTTGCCTTGGCGCTGTCGCCTTCGATTTTCAGCTTGCCTTGCAAGGCATAGCGCTGTTTGCCATCAAGTTCGATGCGAGCGGCGCTGAGCACAGCAAACTCGCCATCGCCTTCAAGCATGATCGACTTCTTGCCTTGTGATGCGACATCGCTGAGGGTTGCGGTGTAGGCTCCTTCAGGTTTATTGAACAGGCTCCACCCCGAAGGTAACTTCGCACCTTCCGCCAGTGGCGATTCGAGGTCGCCGTTGACGATCAGATTCTTTTTGTCAGTTTGTGCAAAAGCGAAACTGAAGATGAAGAGGGATGAGAAGAGGACGGTGCTCAAGCGCATGGCGATGCTCCGTGTGATGAAAGGCATGAAACTTGGAAAGATTGGAACGCGTTGAAAACTGAATCGCGACGATCGTTGGTCGCAGCGCGACATTGTACCGAGGGTGGGCTGCGACAATTTTCCCAGGTGCGATTTATACGAAGGCGATGGCATGTAGGGCGGGTATGGCATGAGGTTTTTCGTCGCTGAGTTTTGTCTACCTGAGGGTTTTTTCATTTGCGTCTATCGTTGTAAGTCATGTTATTTTCTTAGGTTGTCACGTGTCTAGGGGTTAACGGGTAGACGTCTATCTTCTGCCCTTGAATAAGGAATTTTATAAGGAAAGCAGGAAGAAAGGAAAGCAGGAAAAACTTTGCTGAACGGCGTTCATTTTATTGTTTCCTTGTTTTCTGCTTTCCTTAAAAAACGAATCGATAATACCCTGCATGAAAACCCCACATAG
>CAZYQL010000238.1:0-5099 GCA_964650055.1 uncultured Phycisphaeraceae bacterium
AAATGAAGTGGCGTAAAATCAACCGACTCGGAGTCCGCCATTCTTGGGCTATCGCGGCCAGCGCTTGCACAAGCAGTTCGCATGCACGGCAAATCAATTAGATCTGAAATTCCTTGGACAGATGAGCAGTGCACAATGCCGGTCAGAGGCGAGGGAAACAGATCTGTGAATAACATCTCAACTTCTTCATGCTTATTCGATTTGTGTTTCGAAGGTGCTGTGAATCTGCTGATGCCCAGACCAGCGATGAAGATGGTCAGCGAACCGATGACCACGATGAGGAAAGAATGGAACGGGCTTCGCAGTGACTCCTTCGACGGATCGGTTGCAAACTGAGCGGGCACATTCTTCCAGACATACCTGCGATTGCCGAAGGCGATGCTGCCCGATTTGAGCGGTGCGATGGTGAAGTTCCAACCTGTCACATCGAAAGCGGCGGCGGCAGAGAAGCAGCAGGATGAAAACGTCTGATGATTGAATTTGGATGCGCGTGATGGGCGGACCTCAATGACTGGGAACTGTGACAACGAAAATCTGATTGTGCGAAATGCCATCGCTTGTGATGTTTCGAACATACGCAATCTGCTTGCCATCTGGTGAAATGGCGCAGGCTTCTGGCCGAGGCGCGGCGGCGAGATCGGTGGGGGGTGTCAGCCGTGTGAGCTTGCCGGTCTGCGAGTAAATGAGAAAAACACTGCGATCGATCACGCACGCAATCGCGCTGCTATCCGAATTCCATGTGAAGGCGGATTCGATGCTCCACTGACTGTGCGTGAGCTGCGCCATCGGTCCGCCACCAGGCGAGATGGTCCACAACTGCACGATGCCGTCATCGTCTTTCATGAGGAAAGCAATACGCGCACCATCAGGTGAACTGCGCAGCCAGTGACGAGGCCCGCTGATGCCCGCGTGTTTGCGATCAGCTGTGCGCGTCAGCCTGCGCTGTACGGTGCCAAGCGGCGGCGATGGGCGCGTGGCGCTCGTGCCTTGCAATGGACCATCGCCCGGCTGGTCAACCTCATCTGGAATATCAACCACGAAGACCTCACTCACCGGCGTACCTGATTCGCTGATGACTTCACCTTGAAATGCGAGCGCCCGCTTCTGTCTTGTGCCATCCGATTTCACATATCCATTGGTGCCGACCCATCCTTCTTCAAAGGCCCGTTGAATCTCATCACTGCCCGGGCGTGGCTGGTTGTGAGTTCGCGTGACCAGCACAGTGAAATGCGAGCCATCGTGATTGCGCGGATGATCCTTGTTCACGCTTACAGTTTTCGAGGCAGCGCTGATGCCGATGTTGCGCTGATTCAAATCGCAAGGCGGCGCAGCTGGCGAACGATCTACCGTGGCGAGAATGTGATCTTCATACGTGAAACTGAGCCACTGGCCATCACCGCTGAAAATATGTACATGTGAACCGCCACGCAGCGCCCCCGCAGTGAAGGGCGGCAGGATATCGCGTCCATCCAGCGCAACCGCCGCCCCTGGCTTTGCAAAATCGACTATGACGCCTCGCCGGTGGTAAGCGCTATAGGACCAGTCAGCCGTTGGATGCTCCGGGCCAAGGATGAATGCGATCTTCATTGCAGCGGGAGAGAAAGTCGCAACGCCACAATTCGCCCCGTCCTTCGATTCGTAAACAAGCTTGACCTCGCCACTGTTGACGTTCACCGCTTCAATGCGCGATCCATCGAACACACTGCCAGCGACATCAGATCGCACGTCGTACACAATCCACTTTCCATCGGGCGACCAGACATTCACATTGGTCAGCACATGGCCTTGGGGCGAGGAAGTGATTTGCCGCTCTTTCACGAAAGCGTCCTGTGGCAATGGGTGGGAATTGTGCGCCATGTTGGAAGTACAACAGTCGCAGCTTGATACTGCAAGCAGAAAGTTTGGCATGAACATTCGCATGAGAACGATGGCCCGCATCATAGGACGAATGCTCTTGATTGCTCACGTTGCGATTTACTGCGTCGAGTCGCCTTCCACAATCATCAGATCCAAGTTCTCGGAATTCGAGAGTCAATATCGCTACACTACCGCCGTGAGTAAACGAAGCGATATTCGGCGACTGGCGATGCAGGCTCTCTATCAGATCGATATGCGAGGCGAAGGCGATCTCGCGCTCATCCGTGAGGCGGTGCATGAAGATGTGAACGACCCCGGCTTAGCCGAGGAGGTTTTCACTTTGGCGACTGGCGCATGGAAGACGCGCAAGGAAGCGGATGCGAAAGCAACTGCCCTGGCGCCCGACTGGCCCACGCATCGGCAGCCGCCAGTCGATCGTGCGATTTTGCGCCTGGCGTACTTCGAAATGATCTCCGGCCACGCGCCGATCAAGGTCGCCATCAACGAAGCCGTCGAGCTCGCCAAATCGTTCTGCGCTGAGAACAGTCCATCATTCCTCAACGGGGTACTCGACAAAATGGCCCGTGATGTCAAGCCACCAGCGCAGGAAGGCGAAGCAGCAGAAAGTGATGAGCCGCCGTACCAGTCGCCCAAAGCGTGGCTGGAAGATGCGATGAACGATTGAGCTTCGGGCATCGGGTATCGGGTTTCGGGTGTCGGTCTGATTGCTTTTCGTGAGTGAGTTGTAATCCGCGAAGCCCCATCAACCCAACGATTCATTGTGATTTGTCATTTGAGATTTGGAACTTTACTCCAATGGGCTTGTTCAAATCTGTCTTCAAGAAAGTCTCTAGCGCCCTCACCAATACGCGTGAAGGCATCTCCTCCCTTTGGACAGGCGGGAAGCTGTCGCGCGAACTGCTCGTCAAACTCGAGCAGCAGATGATCCAATCCGACATCGGCATCCGCACCGCGCAGGAACTGGTGAAAGACCTCACCGCTGCCTGGGAACGCAGCGAAATTGAAACCGCCAACCAAGCCCGCGATTATCTTATCGAGCTTCTCATCGCCGGTTGGCCTGCGGAAGATCGCACGCTTCATTTTTCCAAAGAAGGCCCGACCGTCATTCTCGTCTGCGGTGTCAACGGCAGCGGCAAAACCACGAGCATCGCCAAGATCGCCAAGAGTCTGCGCGATGAAAAAAAAATAGTCGTCCTCGCAGCCTGCGATACCTTCCGCGCTGCTGCACCTGAACAACTGGAGATCTGGTCTAAGCGACTGGGCGTGGATATCGTGCGCGGCAAGCAGGGCGGTGATCCCGCAGCCGTCGCTTTTGATGCAGCCGAAGCCGCGGTCGCTCGCAAAGCTGATGTGCTGCTCGTCGATACTGCTGGTCGATTGCAGACGCAAAAGCCGCTGATGGACCAGCTCTCGAAAATTCGCAATGTCATCGCCAAGAAAATTCCCGGCGCGCCGCATGAAGTGATTCTCGTGCTCGATGCGACCTTCGGCACCAATGCCGTCAACCAGGCCAAAGACTTCGCCGCAGCCACGAATGTCACCGGCATCTTCCTCGCCAAACTCGATGGCACCGCCAAAGGCGGCATCGTCGTCGCCATTCGCGAACAACTGGCGATTCCCGTTAAGTTCATCGGCATCGGCGAAACGCCTGATGATGTGGAGCCGTTCGATCCGCGGAAATTCGTCAAGGCGATGTTGGAAGGTTGATGGATTTTTCGGCAGTGGCGAGCATACATTTTATCAGTTTCCAATACCTGTGAGGATTCTCCATGCAGCTTCGCATTCCGCTGTCGTCGCTCATCGCGCTTCTTGTCGCCGCAACTGCGTCCCTTGCATTTGCACAAAATGAGAAGGGCGGCGAGGCCTCCCGGCCGCGCTTGCAGTTCATCAACGGCAGCGCGCAGCCCGTCGATATTTTCTGGCTTAAATCCGACACCGAGCGCGTGCCCAATGGCTCTGTCGATGCAGGCGGTGACCAAACCATCACCACCACCCTGGGCCACAAGTTCGTCATCGTCGGCCGTGATGACAAAACTGAAATCACCGTCACCAGCCTCGTCCCCGTGCAAGGCGTGCGCTTTGATCCGCCTCGCAAGGATGGCGTGCCTGCGTTCTACACGCAGCGCATCGAAGCGGAAGGCTTTCCGATTGTCGCTTCCAAGAACGTCAATCCCTATGCACTCAAAGAAGCGCAGTACATCGTCAACATGATGCTCGACAAGCGCCCCGATGTCCGTGAAGCGCTGATCAAAAGCGGCTCGCGGCTCTGCATCATCGCCCACAACGAATACACCACCGATCTGCCTGAGTTCGTTCGCATGGCCAAAGGTCGCGCTCCTGATCCCACGATGAAAAACATCTCGGCTAAAGACTTCTGGGATGCCCGCGCTCGCGGCACCGGCGGCAGCCTGTCCGATCCCTTTGTCACTTGTGCTGAGGAAAATGTCCTCGCGTTCAAGGGCGATCCGTACTCCACCGAAAACATTCTCATCCACGAATTCGCTCACTGCATGCACCTGCGAGGCATGACCAATGTCGATCCTACTTTTGATAATCGTCTCAAAGCCACCTACGACGCTGCCATGAAAGCGGGCCTGTGGAAAGGCAAGTACGCCAGTGTAAATCATCACGAATACTTTGCTGAAGGTGTGCAGTCCTGGTTCGACAACAACCGCGAACCTGACCACGATCACAACCACGTCAACACCCGCAAGGAGCTGCTCGAATATGACGCGGGCCTGGCTGCCATGTGCAAGGAATTGTTCGGCGACACCGAGATCAAATACACCAAGCCCACCACGCGCCTCACCGGCCACATGGAAGGCTACGACCCCGCCAAGTCGCCGGAATTTGTCTGGCCCGATCGGCTTGTCGAGGTGAAGAAAAAAATCCGCGAAGCCGCCCAGCGCCGCTCGGATACCGCCAATGAGAAGAGCAAAGAGAACAAAGAGAATAAAGAGAGCAAAGAGAGCAAAGAGAAGAATGAGAAGTAGGGCGGTGGCCTTGAGTTTCGCTTCACCAAAAATGTCTACCTGAGTGTTTTTCATTTCTCTTTCTACCACGTAAATCATTTTATTTACGTGGGTTAAAGCGTGTCTATGGGTAAACGGGTAGACGTCTACCCGGAAACCCTTAGTTGTTTGATTAAGCTCTTGATTGCTACTGGACTTATGAGCGTTTTTCATGGAGTCGCTCGCGCCCAGGGTGCAACAGGCGCAGTA
>CAZYQL010000239.1:0-5030 GCA_964650055.1 uncultured Phycisphaeraceae bacterium
GATCGTTGGAAATGCAGGCCAGATGAATCACCGCATCGCAGCCCTTGATCGCACGGCGAACCATCGCAGCATCGCGAATGTCGCCGCGAATCTGCTCCAGATTCGGATCGCTGGCAACAGAGCTCAGTACATCATCACCATAGAGAAACCAGTCGAGCACGCGTACCTTGTAGCCCGCGCGAAGTAACTTGGGGACAAGGACGCTACCGACATAGCCAGCGCCGCCGGTGACGAGAACCTGATTAAACTTTGTAGGCATGAGATGCTTTCACTTGAGCAAACATTCGATGTGACGAATGAGTGGAATTTCCTGAAGTGCTTCGCGATGGCCCACTGTTGCCACTGCCTGAGCACCTGCTGCGTTGCCGATGAATCCCACCATTTCCATCGGGGCCTGCTGCACTGCACATAGCGCCGCGATGGACATGAACGTATCGCCCGCGCCCATGCGATCCTTCACGACTGATGCGAACGAAGGCACCTCGACGTAGGCTTGGTTTCGGTCGTAGGTCAGGCAGCCTTGCGCACCACGGGTGACAACAACTCGATCAGCTTGAAGCTTGCGCGAGACCTGCCGAAGCATCGACTTGAGTTCGCCATGACGATCGCGCGATTCCAGTCGTATTTCGTTTTCAGCAATGCTGACAAAGTCAGCGCGGGGATAACGTGAAATCGTGTGATACCCGACGTTGGCTGCATTGGACTGAGCGTTGACGGCGAGAAAGCGAGAGCGCACACAAAGCTCATCGATCATGCGCTCAGTGATCGTGCCATGCCCAAAGTCCACGACCACGACCAGATCAAATTCGCTGAGGCGGCTTGTAAGAAACTCACAGAATTTTTCGTGCTCTTCACCCGCGAGCGGGGCATCATCCATCTCATACACTTCGAAGAGCTTCTGGAAGAAGTAATGATCGATGAACCTGCGCTTGACGAGCGTCGGGCCGCCTTTGCGGGTGAAGAAATGCGGTGTGACATTGGGGCGCAGGGACTGGCGTATGAAGGGTTCCTGCCTGGCGCGCTCGCCCAGAACGGTGGCGACTTCGACATGATCGCAGAAGCCCGCGATAGAATTGGCGACGGCGAGGATGCCGCCGACGAACTTTTCATTGTTGGTGCTTTTCACAGCAAGAATCGGCTCTTTCGAAGACTTGCCGATGGCCTGACAATACTGATATTCATCAATGATGGCGTCGCCAACGACAAGCACGCGCAGCTTGCGAGCGCTCTTGATGGTTTGAATCGCGGCATCTGCGCCGTAGGTGGTGTTGAAGCTGGCGAGGTATTGCCGTGTTGATTCGCTCAGGCCTGAGAGATGCTGATTGATGAGGTGCGATGAGCTGAAGGTGATGTCTTGCGTGAATTGCAAGAGGCCGCCGACGTCGGAGATGGCGGATTCTTCAGCGGTGATGCCGCCGGTGTGATCGCGCTGGGCGTCGCGGTATTCTGAGCCTTTGACAAAAACATCTGGCCTAAGCAGTCGAATGGTCTGATCCGCCATGGGCCACTGATTGATGGCGACAAAGTCAACGCAATCAAGCGATGCGACGGCCTCAGCGCGAAGGCGATCATTAAAGGCGGGACGACCGGGGCCTTTGTTGACGAAGCGATCGGGCGTGATGGTGACGACGAGTATGTCGCCCATTCGCCTGGCTTGTTCGAGGTGGCGAATGTGACCGATGTGGAGCAGATCGAATACGCCGTGGCAGTGTACGACACGCTTGCCATCGCGCTGCGCCAAGTGGGCGGCGAGCGATGAAAGCTCGTACACCTTGCGATGCACGGTCGAAGCTGGAGCGGTTGCAGCAGTCGTCGTCATCACGCAGCCTCCGGCTTGATCTTGAGGGATGCTCTTAGCTGCGCGCCATCCATTGGCCCATCGCTGGCGAGATCGTCGTGTGCAAGTTGCTCACGCGATTCCTGCCGCAGCAGCGAGGCAATGCGACTGATCACCATGCGCACGCCTGTGTCAAAACTGAGCCTCGATTCGATGCTTTTTCGCTGGGTATCGCTGATGGATTGCCGTAACTGGTCAGCGCGAACGAATCGCTCAATCATCGCCTTGCAACTGGCTGCATCATTGAAACTCACATCTGACAGATGAGGCAGCGCCACCTCCTGATGAATCAGCACACCGGCGCGTTGCCAGCAGCGCACCTGGCGCACGGGGTCTGCATTCTGCGCGAAGGTCAAACAGGCGGCGCGTTTGATCAATCGCTCAAGTTCACTTTGCCGCGCTGGCTCACAGGCCGCGATCGCTTCAGAAGATGATTGCGATTCATCATCGCCTTGCGCTTCCATGAAGTTGAGCAGTTCCTGCAAGAGCGAATTGCCCGGGTGATGTCGCACGAGGTAGAACCCGCCCGCGACCAGGCCATCGAGCAGTCGCTGATGCGTGAAGCAGACATAAGGCTCCAAATTCAAATTGATCTTCGCACTGCGCGTCAGCGCCGCCAGTGGTTCACCATTTTGAATCACGCCCTTGGCCAGCGCTGCGAACTCGGGATTCGTCTCCCAACCAAGCCCGTAAAGTCCCACGGACAACTTCATCTCACGCGCCGCTGCCACCACCCATCGAAGAGCCTGCTGGCGATAGAGCGCACTGTTGAGCGGGTTCCATAAATCTTCAATGAGCCTGCGCAGCGCTCCATCATCAGGCTGAGCATGCCCGTGCCCCGCAATGACTTCATCAAGTAGTAAGCGCACATCGTGATGGCTGGGCAGCGATTGCCCCTGCTCATAGCGAGCGATCAATTCCCGCGATGCATTTCGCGCCAGTGGCTTCCATTGCTCAGCTGTGCAACGCACCACCTTCTCGATCAGTTCACTGGGCTGCTGCGAAACGTTGGAGACATAAACCAGATCAGGCACATCGTCTTGCCGCGCAGGATTCTGCGAGCGCGGTGATGTGAGCATCATCGGCATGTCAATGCACTGCCTGGCCGGGTACTTGTAGGTATCAATGAACAGCGGCGTCGCAAACGAAAGAACAAAATCACGTTGCTTCACCTGCTTGCCAGCTTCGATCTTCGTCAGATGCGCCAAATGATCCTGAATCCAGCAGGCAAAGGGTAACTGGGGCGCAAATATGTTCTCGTGTTCATGCCTGAGGTGATCAATCTGAAATACGAGGTCAGGCTGAAACCGCGCCACTGCTTCGCTGAGCGTCAGCTTGCTGATCTGGTGGTAAGGCGTCGGCTCGATGAGCGTGAGCGATTGCCAGCCGAGAGACTCAAATCCTGCCGCGACACCTTTGGTGGCATACTGCAAGACCGTGGTGAAGCGACTGGTCATCAGCAGCACGCGTGGCTTGCGATCTTTTATCTGGCCTTCAAATGGCTGCGCTTCAAATCGCGTAGCCAGTTCTTCTGCATCCAAACCTGCATAGTGATGATGCGCCGCTTCGCGCAGTTTCACTTGGCGCTCATCCATCACTTTGCTGATCTTCTGCACCGCAGGCGTGATCGATTCTCGATCGGTGGACTGCTGCACAATCACCCCCGCACGCGGCAGCATCAAGTCGCGCTCCATCACACCTTCATATTGCTTTTGCCAATCCTCCCCGGCATACCACTGAACCCGCCGCTGCTCGATGGGACCATCAGGCCCCGAGTAATCATGCAACAAAAAACACATGTGCAGCAGCGATAAATCAGGCTCGAAGAGATGCACGCAAATCTGCATGTCCATATAGAGCTTGGGCGAGATGCGAGCCAGCGAGCCCAGCACGAAACCATCGCCGATGCCGATGAGCCCCACTGCTGCCCCTTCACGCATCCTTGCCTCAAGCTGCGATAGCGTGCGATGCACCGCAGCCACCGGATCACCACCGGGTGACAGAATCACCGGGTTCTGCGGGGTCCTGCAATCCGCCAGCGTCAGGCGATTGCCCGCCACCGGAGCTAGCTGATATCTGCTACTGATTTTCGTGGCAATCAGCCTGCGATAGATGTCGGGACGATGCTGCTGGAGGCTGGCGTAGTTGCGAGCGCTGTTGCGTTTGAGGCGGCCGTGAATATCCAGATCGCTCAGCCCATCGAGAATGGCGCGGGCCTGCGTGAAGCGAAGCCGTCTGACATGAAGATCCGCTGCAATCAGCGCCACATCACGTGGCAACTCTCCCGCCCAGTCAGCCAGCAGCTCATCCGCTTCATCAAGCCGATTCTCCGCCAGCGCAGAGGCCAGTCTGCGGGCCGCAGTCGAGTTGTGAGCATGAGTGGTCGCAGTCATTCGAGGCTCAGCCGTTATCGGAACGAACTCTACGACGGTCATCGGCAATCTGGAATGGGCAAGGTGAATATTGCAGTTTTATCGCAGTCCTTTAGGAGTGCCTCACGGGTCAGCATGCACAAGCTGAATAATTATGTGCACAACTTGGGAATTACCCTTGACGCTGCGTTAGCAAACCGCTAATCTCCACGTTCGCTTACGGGCATTCGCCCACCGCTTCGCTGGCGTCTTTTCTTCTTTGCGGGAATCTGCCAATGAAATCTTTCTTCGCCTCACTCATGATTGCCGCTGCCAGCTTCTCGATGGTGGCTTGTCAATCCGCTCCATCTTCAGCCGGTGGACCTGCCTGCTGTGCCAAGGAAAACTGCTGCGCTGCTGCCGCTAAGTCGGGCAAAGCCTGCACCGCCAAGTGCTGCGTCGATGCCGCTGCTGCGGGCAAGAAGTGCGACATGTGCGCCAAGAGCTGATCTTGTTCCACTCCAATTCCACTCCAAGAGATGGTTTTGTTCCACTCGTTGTTCTACTCGTTGATTAGGCAGTGACGACATCAAGCGAAGTCCACCGCGTCGCCACTGAAATTGTTGAGCCCGGAGGATTACCGGTTCCATCCAGTAGAAAAAGGCCTGCATGATGCGGGCCTTTTTTATTATTCTCAACAGCACGCTCGCCCAGAGCTACAATCATGGGGTGCTTCGGCTCCGTACGAACTAAGACGGATCAGGCGATCATCAAGGCAATACCAGCATCTTCGCCAGCGCGACATTCCTATGAAGAGCACTTGCTGCGATGAGGCGACGGCA
>CAZYQL010000240.1:0-4932 GCA_964650055.1 uncultured Phycisphaeraceae bacterium
GCGCGGAGCGTCGGCGGACCTTTGCTCCGCGGCTAAACGTCGAGCCTTCCTTCTCATCACTCACTAAACAAACACAACACCCCCGTCCAGTCCAGCGGCTGCACCGCGCCGCCGATCTGCGCGAGTTCCACACCTGAATAAACCCCCAGCAGCGGCACGCCTTGCGGCAGCGCCCGTTGCACTTCAACCGCTTCCTCTTCATCCATGCCGCAGTAAGCCGCAGCCCGGCCGGCACAGTCGATGTAATACGCGAAGAGCGGTTTGCGTCCCTCCGCTTTCTTCACAAGCTCCCTCGTGCGTGGCCCGATGTAGCTGAAATCGAGCGCGCGGCGCATGAGTTGCACCTGCATGCCGGGCTTCAGATCAGTCTCAAACATGATCAGGCCTTGGCGCTCGGTATCAACGCCGATGCACATGCGGTTGGCGTAATCCTCTTCGCGGAACTCGCCGTAGCGATCGCCTTTGTTGACGCCCAGCGTGATGAAGAATGAATAATCTTCGGGAGTCAGCCCCGAGTCTGGGCCGAGCATGTCATGAATCATGGTGAGAGCAGGGCGGTTATCAATTTCAAGAACGACGGGGCCTTCGGTTTTGGTGATGGTGTGATAGCGACCGGTGGGCCGACAGCCGTGCATGATGATCGTGTCCATGCGCAGCTTGGTGGTTTGCTCGCCGGGCTTGTTTGAGAAACAGAGTGCCATGGCGCTTTGCTGCAAGACCTGATTGTCGAACCATTGAAAAGTTTCGTGGAGCTGCATGTCGCCGAGCATGCCCATGCCTGCGGTGACGGGCCAGGTTTTCAACTTCTCGTTCATGCCAGCCAGCAGTTGCGTGGCCATGTTGAGCTTGAGAGAACCTTGCGTGAGATTGACCGTGTCATAAAAAAGCAGCATGCTCGCATCGGCGGGGAGATTCGCAGCAGCGACTTGTGCAGCGAGTTTTTCGCCGGTGGCTGTTTCGTTGGCGGCAAGATTGGTTTCGACGAAGGCGGTGAGTTCGATGGAGTCGCTGGAAAAAACAGCGATGCCCACCTCGCAGCCGTCGTAAGCCAGATGATCGCGGGTGATGATGCCCACGCCGTAGCCGCCGAAGACGCGGCAGCTTTCGCCCAGCGCTTCGCGCACGCCTTGCAGCAGTGTTGTCGCATCATGTTTTGCAGTTGAGAAGAGCAGCGCGAAATCAGCGCGCGGCAGATTCGCTGATGACATAGCTGCCTTGGCGGCGGCGATGCCTGCGGCGCGGGAATCGGACTGATCACTGAAACCAACACCGACTTGCGTGGACATGGACAAACTCCTTGCGATGGCGATAGCGATGAAACGTGTAAACTTCGTTCGCCAAGGCGAACGGCTAAATATACAATCGCGCCCTTGAGTCCGCAGGAAGCCCCATCCTTTCCTTCAGGGTGAAGACCATATGGCGTGGAATCGCCCGAATTTTTCGTTGTCGTTTGTTACATGGCGCCCGTGGTCAGCCCGCGCTTACCTGCTGCTGCACACGCTGGCGACCTTGGTGGTCCTCTGCTTTTTCGGTGCTGTGGCACAGGCAGAAGAAATCGATGCGCCGCTGGGCCAGCCTGTTGTCACCGCTGATGCGAAGCTCTTTGGCAAGCGCGTGAATCAGTGGAAAGTGGAAGGCGTGCAGTTTGCGCTGCTTGATGGTGATGTCACAATCGACATCGGCGCCTATGCGTTTCGTGCCGACCGCGCCAGTCTGCGCATCGATACTCAAAACGCTGGCGGCAAACTCATCCGCCATCTTTCGCTCTATCTGGAAAACGCCCGTACCCGCGAAGGCGGCGGGCCCATCGCCGCGTCAGGCACCAAACTTTTCGTCACTGTTTCAACGACAGGCAAACTCGATCTCGCAGCAGACGCATGGAAAGATGAAGCCGCTGCTGGTGATCCGCTCGTTAGTGAAGCCCAGGCTCGCTATGCGCGCTACATCAGCGCGATGCGCCAGCCGACGGGCGACTTGCCTGCTGATTTGGCCAAGCGTTTGCAGATCGGGCCCACAGGTCGGCCGGTCGCGCCGCCGCCGCCGCAAGTACCCACGCCGCGCATTGCCGAGGGCCCCGATGGTCAAGCGAAAGCTGATGACATTCCAAACCCGCTGCGCATCGCGCCGCAGGATGGCACCGTCGCTTTCAATGCTGACAAATTCGTCTTCGAGCGCGGCGACAATGGCGAAAGCTATGTGAGCCTGATCGGTAATGTGAAGGTCATCTTTCAGGATGAAGAGGGCAACAGTGCTTTGTCCCTTCGCGCTGAAAATGCTCTGATTTTTCTGGGCAACGTCGGCATGGAAGCCATCGCTGGCAACCGCGCCAAGTCGCTGGATGTGCGCGGCGTCTATCTCGAAGACAACGTCATCGCCACCAATGGTGATTACACCCTGCGTGCCCCGCGCATTTACTACGACCTCAAGCAGAACAAAGCCGTCGTGCTGCACGCCGTGTTCTACGCATGGGATGTGAAAAAGCGCGTGCCGCTTTATGTGCGTGCAGATCGGCTGCGGCAAGAGTCGAGCAAGAGCTGGTCGGCTGAGCAGGCGGTGCTCACCACCAGTGAGTTTGCAGAGCCTCACATCGCCATTGCTTCGGATCGCATCACATTTCGGCAGCAGGAGCGCAGTGATGGCACGACCGCCAACATTTTCCGTTCGCAGAACACGCGCATCGAAGTAGGTGGGTTGCCGATTCTGGGCGTGTCTGATCTCAGTGGTGAAGGGCAGGACATTCCGCTTCGCAGATTCCAAGCGGGCTACAACAGCGGCAGCGGGCCGGACATTCGCACGCAATGGGATGTGTTTGCGATCCTCGGACGCGAGCCTTTGGATGGTGTCGATCTCACCGGCAATCTCGATCTGCGCGGCGATCATGGCTTCGCCATCGGTCTGAACCTCGACTACGAACGCCCCGATATGTTCGGTTATTTCGATTCTTATCTCGTCATCCATGACAGCGGCACCGATGACCTGACTGGCGATCGCAATGTCGAACAAGATGAGGAAATCCGTGGATATGTGAACGGCTTCCACCGTCACTTCCTTCGCGACAACTGGGAACTATCACTGCAAGTCGGCTACGTTTCTGATCCGACTTTTCTCGAAGAGTTTTTTAGCAGTCAGGCCGAAGCCGCGAAGCCGTACGAGACTTCGATCTATTTGAAGAAGCAGCAGGAGGAGACTGCGTTCACCTTTCTGGCGCAGTACGACGTGAACAATTTCACGCCGCAACTCACCACATTGCAGGCTCCGGGTTATGGCGTTGATAAGTCGCCAGAGATTGCGTGGCGGCAACTGGGCACCGCACTGTTTGGTAACCGCCTGACTTACTTTGGCGATTCGCGACTCAGCTACATGCGGCCACGCGTCGGGCAGGATTCACCGGCGGATCGCGGCTTCAATGATGCGCAGAGTCTTCTGAACTTCGGCATCGCCAGCGCTGACACCGAGTTCCGCGATGCACTGGCATCCACCGGATTCCCCACCGATCATCGGCTGCGCTTTGACAGTCGCCATGAAATCCAGGCTCCAATCAAGCTGTCGATTTTTAATGTCACGCCTTATGCCTCAGGTCGCATCACCGCTTATGACGAAGACTTCGAAGAGTTCTCCGGCGAGGATGAACAGGTTCGCTTCTTCGGCACGCTGGGCACACGCATCCACACCGAGTTCAGCAGGACCTATGACGACATCGATGTTCAATTGCTCGATGTGCATCGGGTTCGGCACATTCTTGAACCGGGTATTGATTTGTCTTATGCAGGATCGACGATCAATCCCGAGGATCTGCCGGTCTATGATGCGGATGTGGAGATGCTCAGCGAGGGATACACCATTCGCCTGGGGCTTCGCAATACATTGCAAACTCAGCGCGGCGGCGAAGGGCGCTGGCGCAGTGTCGATTGGCTTACGCTCGACACCGATCTGGTTCTGCGCGGCAACGATGCCGATGTGGACAGTCCCTTGCCGCGCTACTTCAGCTATCGCCCGGAGCTGAGTCTGGGCGGTGATCATTTCTACACCCGCCTGATCTGGGCTGTCTCTGACAGTCTGGGTGCTGTCGCGGAAATGACCTACGGCTTTGAGGATAATGAAGTCGCTCAGTGGCGCATCGGTGCTGATTTCCAGCAGACGCCGCACCTGCGATGGCACATGGATTATGCAGAGATTGATGAGCTTGACAGTCGCCTGCTGGGCTGGGGTCTGAGTTATCAGCTCACGACGCACTACATGCTCACGTTCAGGCACGTGATGGATTTTGCCGAGGATGAGGCACGGACGGTGGAACTGATGCTTACCCGGCAACTGTCGCGCTGGCGCCTTGCGCTGGTGTTTGATTACGATGAACTCGACAGCGAATACACCGTAGGCATCGTGGTGTTGCCCGATGGTGCAAGGTCCAGCAGACTCGACAGCGCCTGGCGTGGCTTTGGTCGCTGATTCAAGGGTGAAACTTTTCGGGATGTTGCTTATGACGCTTAACGCACCGCCGCCGCTGCCGGTTCCCGGCTCGCATACTGCCCGCGAGTGCGAAAAGTGTTACTACCCGCTTGATGGTTTGCCTGAGTACGGTCAGTGCCCCGACTGTGGCCACAATTATGGCACGCCGACGGTGAACAATTTCATCGTTCGATTGCAGAAGTGTCCGCAGTGCGATTACCCGCTGATGGGTTTGCCTGATGCGGGTCGGTGTCCTGAGTGCGGGTTTGTTTACGACAACGAAACCTTCGTTCTCGAAGGCATCTCGCGCGGCATCTCCACCATGCCTCTGCATCGCAAATTGCTGTGGGTTTTCATTGGTGTCGTCGCCACCATCGGCACGAACATGGTGCAGTTTTTTATCCAAGGCGTGATTCGCACAGATAGCGTCATGCTGGCGGTGATGGGGGCGTTTGGCATCGCGTGGGTTGCTGTGCTGATTTATCT
>CAZYQL010000241.1:0-4874 GCA_964650055.1 uncultured Phycisphaeraceae bacterium
GCTTTCTCAGTACCGTGGACTGAATGAGATTGCTGATGTCATAGTAACGCCCATCGCAAACCGCTGGTGCCATGGTCGTGTCGCCTTTTTGCTTGCGAATCGATGTGTATAAGGATGTCATTTTACATCGACGATGCCAGTGTCGATCGCGAATTGTGCGAGCCGCCAAAATGACTGAGCAGAGGTTTGCCTTGCAAATAGAGCAAGACAGTACCGAAGATCAGAACTTTGCAGGTAGTCGCAAGGTGGACTCGAGCAGTCTGGGATGGTCGAAATCAAACTGATCCCAGTGGATGAGTTGTGTGCCGCGCTGACGAGGCTGGCCGGCGCTGAGCATGCCCAAGGGATTAAATAGATCGCCTTCCAATCGCTCAGCTCCGCGCACCAGTCCGTTGGGCTCGAACATACTGATGATCTTGCCCGAAGGCGACGCGAGTCGCTCGAGGTCGGCGTAGGCGACCAGGCGGTATGGCCTGCGCTCGATCACAGGTTCACCCGAGTGAAGCTCCTCAGTGATATCCACATCCACAATGGCATGTGTGCCTGCGCGGCAGCGGACCATTGGCGTGATCACATCGGCCCCTTCAATCCGAAGCAACTTGGGAATGATCAGATCGTATTTGCCTTCAACATTGCGCTCGATGGCGAATTGCTTGTCAGGCAGCGGCTTTCCGTGCTGTGTTGCCGCAGCAGATTCGAGAGCGGCACTGGGATAAAGCCGGTGGTGACATCCGCAGTTGTTGAGTGTCTCGAAGATGGCGGGCTTGAGGTTCGCGCCGAGTGTGATGCGTAGCGTGGCACCATCGATCTTGCCAGCCTCGGCATCCACCGGTGATTTGAGATGCGGCCGAAACGGATACCAAGTGGCATAGGTGAGTTGGATGTGCGGCTGGCCTGCGATCATGACGGAGCGCGTGTAGCCGTACACCGTCGGCTGCGTGGTGTTCACTTCAACAGTGCGATCATCCATCACATGTACGAGGCCGATCTGGTCGGCTGATCGGTCGTACTTCACTTGCCCAGGATGCTCCTGCACAAATACGGGCGCATATTTCACAAGCAGATCCCAGTGTTCAATGTCACCTTGCCTCGCCGGTTTCATCTGATCGGCTGCGGGCACAAACTGCACCACGCCCTCAAAAGTCTCATCCATCTGACATGTGGCTTCACTGGCATGAATCGCGCTGCGCGCCATGGCGGCGGGCAGAGCAAACACCGCCAGCGCGGCCTGCTGACCAGTGCGATCCTCTTCCTTGACAGAAGGTTCAATGTTCTGGCGGATCGGCAGCAACACGGCGCGCAGCGATGAAGTGTTTGTCGAGGTTGTCACTTTCTGCCGCAGAAACCAGACCTGCAAGTCTGTGCGATGACGAAACTCATCGGCGATGAGCTGACGCACTTGGGGTGTTGGTTCGACCTCGATGCCGTTGAAGTAGGTCTTCATGAGTTCGCGCCAGGCCTGGTCATCGAAGCGTTCGAGTTCCGCTTCGGTGGTGGCGAGCGAAAGGCGATGAGCTTCGTCGATGAAATGAGTCGCCAGGCTGCTGGCCTTGGTGAAATCATTTTCCGCCAAGGCTGCATCCAGTTCATCGGTGAGCACCGGGTCCACGCGCAGACATGGCCATTGGGTGATGCGCTGGGTGCGTGCATCGCTAGCTGAATGTCTGCGCGCCACCCAGCCAACGCCGTCGGGGAATTGCTGTGGCGCTGAATTGGATGAAGCACATGCGCTTAGTGATAAGAGCACGATGGTGAGGGCAATGGTGAGAACGACACGCTTAATCATGGAAGCTTGCAAGCACATGGATCAGGTCTCCAAGTTCGATGGGAGAGAGAGTCAGTGGAGGCAGGAAGGTGAGCACATTGCGCGCAGCTCCGGTTTTTCCGGCGAGCACGCCTCGGTCTTTCAATTGTTCCAGCAACTGGTCGCATGCTGCGGCATCGGGCAAGCCCGATGAATCGACTACATCAATGCCGAGCATCAGGCCCAGGCCGCGCGCATTGGCGAAGCGCTGTGAATGATCCGCCAGAGTTTTGAGTGCATGAAGAAGCTCGTGGCCAATTAATTGCGCCTGTTTGTCCAGATGATGTTGCTGGTGGTAGTTGATGGTCGCCAGCGCTGCGGTGGCGCACACCGGATTGCCGCCGTAGGTCGATGCCCCGGGTCGGGTGTAGCTGCGGGCGATGTCGTCGGTGGTGATGAAGGCTGCGATGGGAAAGCCGTTGCCCATGGCTTTACTCAGAGCCATGACATCAGGCACCACGTTCCAGTGTTCGCAGGCGAACCAGCGGCCGGTGCGATTGAAACCTGTTTGAATCTCATCAAGAATCAGCAGGGATTCATGAGCCTTGGTGATGGCACGCACACGAGGCCAGAAATCATCGGGCGGTATGTGAATGCCACCATTGCCTTGCACAGGTTCACCGATGACGGCTGCAATGCGATGGCCGTGGGTCTTCATGAAAGTTTCCAATGCATCGGCATCACCAAAGGGCAGGTGGTGAATCGTCGTGAGTGGAAACGGATCAGTGCGCCACATGGGCAATCCCGTGGCGCTCATGGCCGCTTTCGTTCGGCCATGCAAGCCATCGGTAAACGCGACCATCTCACTCCGTCCCGTGTGCAGCGCGGCCAGCAGCATGGCCCCTTCGATGGCTTCACTGCCACTGGCGCAGAAGAAGGATCGCTTGAGGTTGCCGGGCGTGATCTGAGCCAGTTTCTGAGCCAACCGCAGCATCGGCTCCGTCAGATAAATCGAAGTCGTATGGCCAAGCGTGCGAATCTGTTCGATGACCGGCTCGATGATCTGCGCGTTGCAGTGGCCAGCGCTCATCACTGTCACACCCGTGAAGCAATCCAGGTAACGCTTGCCTTCTGAGTCGATCAGATAGGAGCCATCACCCGCCACGATGTGAGGAGGCTGTTGATAGAAGTGATAGACGCAAGGCATCAGGTACTCAGCTTTGAGCTTGAGTAGTTGCTCTGGCGTCATCGTGTTTTCTTGCAGCAGGGTCATGAGCAATTCTCGCATGCAGGAAGCGAATCAGATCGCATGGGCCAGGAAGCTTGCGACATCAACCTTGGGCGCGATGAAGTGGCTCTGCCTCGCCGACTGCTCCTCGCAGGCATCAACGATGTCGTGTTGCTTGAGGTGCGGGCCGATGCCAAGCTCGGCAACGCGATGAAACATGACGCCCAGCGCACGGCGGGCATCATCGGCAAGGCAGAGCGTATCGCTGTTACTGAACATGGCGATGTGCTGCTCAGCACAGCCGCGACCAAATTGCGATGCGAAGGCGAGTGCCTCGTTGTAGTGATCCATCGCCCATTGCAAGGAGCGCTCGCAGATTTCGGCCACGCGCCCCGCTGTCTCATCGCCCACACTTCGGCGAAGAACATTGAGGCCCACCGGTAAAGGCAAACCCGTGTCCTGGCACCAGGTCTCGCCCAGATCGCAGACGCGGCAAAGCCCTTTCTCCGGGAAAAAGAGCAACTCTTCATGAATCATCACACCCGCATCCACCTCGCCGGTGGCGATGGCATCGGCGATCTTGTCATATTGCATCTCGACGAAGCGGGCACCTTTGACATACATCATCGCCAGCGCACCGCCCGTGGTGGGAATGCCCGCGACCGCAACGACTTTGCCGCGCAGCTGGGCAAGCGTGTTGTAATGTTTCGAGACCAGAACGGGGCCATAACCTCGGCCAATGCTGTTGCCCGAAGCGAGGATGACATACTGATCCGCTAGTGCCGGGTACGCGACTGATGAGATGCTCACCAGGTCATAGCGATCCGTGGCTGCCGCGCGATTGAGCGCGATGATGTGTTCGCGTTCAAAGGTGCACTGCACGCCCGGCAGCCTCACCTTGCCATGCTCCCATGCGTAGAAGTTGAATGCATCATCGCTGTCGGGCGAATAGGCAACGCGCAGCGGCGTGATCGCATCATCATCGATCAGTGGTTCGTGGGTGATGGTGTGGTGGATCATGGTCATGAAAATCTCCGGTGCATGCTGAGTGTGAAACGGATGCGTTTGAATGGGTCAGTTTTGAATAGATCAGTAAAGTCCGATGGCCAGTTGCGGAACATCCGCAAGGCGTGGCCCTGGATTGCGAAGACCCGGAAGATGAAAATCAGATGGCGCGTTAACTGGCGGCGCAATCGAGACTGCGAAGTCCCTCTCGAGCAGCCGCACGATGAGCATGGTTTCATCCAGCCTCGTCAGGCGAACGCGTCCCAGTTCACCGGGCGGCATGACATCTCCTTTGTCACTGACCACCTCAAGCAGCAGACGCGAGCCGAAGGGGAAGTAATCAAGCTGACGGCCAGAAGCGGTGGATAATTCCAGACAACAACCCATGAGCGTGTTGCCGTAGCCCGATAGATGAATCGCACGGGGGAAAAGCTCGGTCTGAAACCGCTGCATTTGCTGGGATGAAACCGCCATGCCTCCGTAATGCACACCGCAGATGCGATGGCGCTGCGCCTGCGACATCACACGAGCAAGTGCCTCAAGCACCGGCGGTGTGGTGAACAGCACCGTGATCGGCTGCGTCTGAATGATCGCCATCGCCTGCTCCACGACGTGATCGAGATAGCGCTGTCTGGCGATGGATTCTTCGGGGAGCTTCTTCACCCAGCGAGGATCAAAATCAACACTGAACGGATCAAGACTGCCCATCGCAGTAGCGAGATGCCTCACCACCTTGCCGATGATGTGTGGCCCCGAAGGACCGATGAAAAGCCACTGTTCGTTGGCGGGGAATCCGACATGGCCGGCGGCCTCAATGAAAGGCAGCACAAAGGCTTCATCAAACTCGTTCGTATGAAATGCGGACCAGACGGCAGTGATGCGTCGAAGCTCACGATC
>CAZYQL010000242.1:0-4853 GCA_964650055.1 uncultured Phycisphaeraceae bacterium
AGAGCGTCACGTTGCCAACGTGAATGTCGTGGGTTCAAGTCCCATCACCCGCTTTCGTGGAAAAGCTTCGTACTTCAATGTGCGAGGCTTTTTTATTTCGACGGGCGATGCCTTGTTCCACCGGGCGCGGATGCGATTCGACAACGCCGATTCTCTTTCTATACTGTTCCGTCCGCAGTCCAAACAAGCACAGCAATGTGCACCACGCGGTCGTGGCGAAATTGGCAGACGCACCAGCTTGAGGTGCTGGCGGGGTAAAACCCATGGAGGTTCAAATCCTCTCGACCGCATTGATGGTTCGTAGGCGGGATACAGACAGGCCTCAGACAACAGGCCTCACGAAGCCCGATCCGCGACCAACAATCAACGAACAACGGCAGCCTCACGGCTGCCGTTTTTTGTTTCCCTTTTTGCGATAATCTATCCCCATGGCTGACTCCGAACGATACGTCTATCTCAACGGCGACATCATCCCACGCTCGCAGGCCAAGCTCGATATCGAAGATCGCGGCGCGGTCTTCGCCGACGGCGTCTATGAAGTCACCCGCTACTACAACGGCAACCCTTTCGCTATGCCCGAGCACATCGCCCGGCTCAAGCGCAGCCTCGCGCAGATTCAAATCGAAGAACCCGCTGACGTCGCCAGGCTTGACGAAATCAGCGGCGAACTGCTTCGCCGAAATAGTCTGCGCGATGCGATTGTCTATTGGCAGATCACCCGTGGTGCAGCGCCGCGCAGGCATCAATATCCGCAGGGCGTGAAGCCGACGATGTTTGTTATTACTTACGCTGCGCTCCCGTTTGATCCGACGGCTCTGCCCGCGTGCAAGACGGCGATTCTGCACGAAGACCTGCGCTGGCATCAGTGCTCGATCAAGTCGCTCATGCTGCTGCCCAACGTGATGGCCAAGCAGAGGGCGGAAGAAAGCGGGGCGTATGAAGCGATTCTTCACCGCGGCGAAACCGTCACCGAAGGCACCGCCACCAGCGTCATGATCGTCCGCAGTGGCGAGCTTTGGACACATCCCGCCAACGCGCTGATTCTGGGCAGCATCACCCGTGCTGTCGTGCTGGAACTGGCCCGCAAACTCGGCATCACGGTGCGCGAGGAAACTTACACCGTCAGCGATCTCTTGTCTGCCGATGAAGCGATCATCTGCGGCACGACTTCGCACGTCACACCCATTGTCAGCGTGAATGGCAAAACCATCGGCGACGGCAACATGGGCCCTGTGACGCACCGATTGCACGACGCTCTGACCGCTCACATCCAGGCTGCGACAGGCTTGTGATTTTTCGTGGCCCGTGAGCGCGAGGGTTCCTACGATTGTTTTGAGTGCAATGACTAAACCAAGGCGCATCATCATTGGAATCACCGGTGCCAGCGGCGCTCCTTACGCCAGGCGAGTCATCGAGCTTGTCGCACAGGCCGGCATCGAAACGCACCTCGTCGTCACCCCGCTTGGCCAACGGCTGCTCCACGATGAACTGGGCATGGAAGGCATCAATCTCACGGCACTGGCAGGCACTACCGAGCCACCGGCGAATCTGATTCTGCATAACTACCGCGATGTTGGCGCATCCATTGCCAGTGGTTCTTTCGAGCACGATGGCATGGTGATTGTGCCTTGCTCTTCGAACACGCTTTCAGCCGTGGCGACCGGGGCAGCTCAGAATCTGCTGCACCGCGCTGCGCATGTCTGCCTCAAGGAGCGTCGCAAATTGGTGCTGGTGCATCGCGAGACACCGCTGAGTCTGATCGATATTCGCAACATGGCCACGGCCACGGAAGCTGGGGCGATCGTCTGTCCTGCGTCGCCGGGCTTTTACATGATGCCACGTACCATCGAAGACTTGATCGATTTCATGGCGGGGCGGATTCTGGATTTGCTCAAGATCGAACACAACCTGAAACTGCGCTGGGGCGAAGCGATCGCTTCCGATTCCCCTCCCTCGGGGAGCGGTTAGGGGAGGGCGCTGCATTCGTGTGAAGTTACGCAAATGGCAGTCATTTTCGCTTGTTTACACGGGCCTCCCCAGCTCCTCAGCGAGGCAGGGGAGTTGAGGTCACGGCACAAAGCCTACATGTGATTGCCCTGAGGCTGATGACCCAGTCTGCGATTTTGCTGCGGCTACCGCGTGGATCTGGTCGATAACAGTATTGGTTATCGACCCTTTTCAGCGGAGCCAGGCGCGATGAGTTTATACGGTTCCTTTTCACACCCCAGCGAAGGCCCTCGCACCTTACTCGTCGGCAGCGCCGCCAGCGTTGCACAGCTCGGCCATGTCCTGCGATTGGCTGAGCCCAGTGCCGCCATCGTCGGCTGCCTCCTTCCACCTGATGAAGTCGAAGAACACGGCGCCATCGGCGACTTCGCGCAGCTTGAACAGACCCTCACCTCCCGCAAGGTTGAGCGCGTGCTCATCGCGCTGCCCATGTCGATGATCGAACTGACCCGCAGCCTCAGCGGTCGCGTTCAGGCACAAGGCATCGCGTGGCGGTTCATGCCCACCTTCGAAGATCAACTCGCGGGCCAGGCGATGGCGCTGGTTCAGACTGATGAAGAAATAGATGCAGATGTATCCGAGGCTGCCGGTGCGAAGGCGAGCGAAGAAGATGCAAGCAGTCCGACGCTGACTTTAAGAGATGAGCAGATGCTCAGCGATCGCCGCGCTCTGCGCAGACCCGCGCTCACCGATCCTTGTGCGATTGATCCGGTGCAACTGCTCGATCGCCATCCCGCTCCATTGGATGAAGCGGTCATTCGTCAGACCATTGAAAATCGCGTCGTGCTCATCACCGGCGCTGGTGGTTCCATCGGCTCAGAAATGGCCCGCATCGTTGCCCGCTTTGAACCAGCCAAACTCGTGCTCGTCGAGCGCAGCGAAAATGCACTCTTTGAAATCGATCGCGAAATTGCCAGGCTCTACCCCAAGCAGTCGCGGGCGGCGGTGCTGCACGATGTGACCGATGGGCCGCGCACGCTGGCGATGGTGATGGCGCAAAAACCTGATGTGATTTTCCATGCGGCGGCACACAAACACGTGCCCATGATGGAAGAGCATCCCTCGGCTGCGGTTGAAAATAATTTCTATGGCACACGCTCCATCGCCGATGCGGCAAGTCAGGCGGGAACCGATCGCTTTGTCATGATCTCCACCGACAAAGCAGTGAATCCCACTTCCGTCATGGGCGCGACCAAGCGTCTCGCTGAGCTTTATATTCAGCACCTCAACTCGCAGAGCAAAACCATCTTCTCCATGGTTCGCTTTGGCAATGTGCTCGGCTCCGCATGCAGCGTGCTCCCCATCTGGGCCAAGCAGCTTACGCAAGGCGACCCGCTCACTGTCACGCATTCCGACATGCTGCGCTATTTCATGACCATCCCCGAAGCGGCCGGCCTCGTACTGCAATCGGCAGCGTATTCCGGACGACCAAAAAATAGTCCAGAGTTCAGACTCCAGACTCCGAACGCTGGACAATTCATCGGCGGCGAAGTTTTTCTGCTCGACATGGGCAAGCCGATTCGCATTGTTGATATGGCGCGCCGATTTATTCTGGCGCAGGGGCTGCGGCCTGATATTGATGTGCCCATTGTTTTCACCGGCATTCGACCAGGCGAAAAGCTGTACGAAGAGCTGGCGTATGGCAGTGAAGGCATGCTGCCCACGCCGCACCAGTCGATTCGCATCTGGCAGACGACACCGGTGGCGGCACACCGTATGAAGCAGCTCATCGCCATGTTCGATGGCCTGCGCGCTCAGCGCGGCCCGGCAGAACACCATTGGCAACACGCCAGCAGCGAAGAAATCATTCAAGCGCTGCGCGAAGCGGTGCCGGAGATGAAGCGCCCCGTCGATGATCTGCCGCTAAAAGCGTCGGCGTAAAAACAAGATTCACTTGTTCTTGATGCGCACCTTGCCCAATCGCTTTACCGCGACATTCTGCTTGTCCTGCACGTTCTCGTAGAAGGGATTGTTGCCTTCGGGAAAAGTGTTTTTGATCACGTCAAAGCCTCGGTAAGCACCGTCGTTGTCGCCGCGGTCCAGACGATTGCAGGCATCGATGTACGCCAGTGTCACCTTATCGATCAGCTCCTGCTGCACGGCGCGGTAGTTGAACTGAGCATCGGTGTCTTCCGCTGGAAAGTTGCCATCATCGCGGCCGCTGTAACTCAGTGCCGTTTGATATGCCTTGTGTGCAGCATGAAGCCCCGCAACAGAACTCGTGCGCCGATCGAAGAGTCGCATGGCATCGGCGAGAGCTTCGCGGTAACGCAGATCGCTGGTGGGTTCACGCGGCGGCAGTTTGCGGATCATCGCGGCAATCTGCTCGCGGGGAAGCTGAGGCACCATGTCCTTGTCGGTCTTGTCCCCTTTATTGAGCGTGCTCAGAAAAATAATCAGCACCAACATGGCGAACACATAGCCGCCGATGCTTATCCAAAGTTTGTTCTTGTTCTTGGGCGCAGGCGCACCCTCGGCAGCCTGCCCACTCCCACTTTCGCCCAGTGGCAGATCGCCCGCAGCGACACTTTCGATCGGCTCGATGGTGATGTTAAAGAGCAGCTTGCTGCCGACAAAAACCTCATCGCCACTTTTGAGCGGCATAGGTTTGTTCGTGATCGTTTTGCGATTGAGGCGCGTGCCGTTCTCGCTGAGGTTGATGAGCATCCACATGCCGCCTTCAAAGCGAATCTCGCCATGCCTGCGCGAAATGGTGGCCTCTTCAACCACGAGCAGGTTCGACGCATCGCGGCCAAAGGTGATGGGCGACTGATCAAACCTCGCTCGACGCCCAGCGGCAGCGCCGGTGAAAAGCTGAATCTGAAGCGGGTTCATTGGGCCGGGGG
>CAZYQL010000243.1:0-4788 GCA_964650055.1 uncultured Phycisphaeraceae bacterium
CTTCATCGGCACCGCTACGAACTTCGCCAACTCCTTCGCATCTTCCAGATTCCAGATACGCACCTGGCCATCATGACTGCCCGAAGCGGCTCTGCGTGTCGCGGGATGAAGGGCGATGGCATATACCGGATCCGTGTGGCCACTGAATTGTTTGAGCTGCTTGCGATCCTTCGCGTCAAAGAGCCGCGCCGTGTTATCCCCTGAGCAGGCCAGTAGCTCATCGCCGATGCGAACCAGTTCGTAGATCTCGCCGCCCAGGCCCATTTCGCCGACGCGTTTGGAATCACTCAGGTTCCAGAGCATGATGCGGCGATCAACACCAGCCGAGTAAACCTTGTCGCCATCAGGATGAAACGCCACCGCCTGGACCTGATTGTTGTGATCGAGATAGCCCGCGATCATCTGGCCTTGATTGGTGAGATCAAAAGCCTTGGCTGTCTTGTCCCGACTGGCGGAGGCGAGTTTCTTGCTGTCATCACTGAAGGCAATGGCGCTGACCCAGTCCGAGTGATTGGAAATGGTCAGCGTCAGTTCATTGGACTGCACATCAAAAAGCCGGATCACACCGTCAGCTCCCGCGGTGGCGATCTGCTTGCCGTCGGGACTGTACTTCACATCAAACACCACATCGGCAGCACTATGCAATACGTGCTTCACCTGGCCATCGCTGAGCGAGATCAATCGCACTTCGCCCGATTCGCCCGGCGTACCACCAGCAACTGCCAGCGTCTGGCCGTCGCCGCTTATGGCCAGCCCATAGATACGCTGAGGCAGGTTGCCGATACGGCGAATCAGTGCGCCATCGGTGGCGCTGCGCACAATTAATTCGTGATAGCCGCTGACGATGATCGCTGCACCATCGGGCGTGAACGTGACCGCAGTCACCGGTAAAGTTCGGCTGTAAAATTCCGGAGCTGCGGGATACACCACGCGTGGCAAAATCTCCGACAGCGAAAGCTTCACATCGCCGCCGTCGTACTTTGCGCCTTGCTCAATCCACTTCTTCACAAGCGCAATCTGATCGGCAGGCAAAGCATCTGCCTTCTTGGGCATGCGCTCATCTTTGTCCTCCGTGATGAGCAATCGGTACAACTCGCTGGCTTCGAGTTTCCCAGCCGTCACGATCGGCTCATCACTGGCGCCCGGCTTCATCAGATGCTCAAACGTATCCAAGCGGTACTTGCTCTTGGCCTGCTTGGCACCATGACAACTCTGGCAGTTCTTCACCAGCAGCGGGGCAATCTCCTTGCGAAAACTGATGGCATCCTCCGCGTAGGTCGTGGAGCAAAGAAGCAGGACGAAGAAAAGTGTGGAACGCATGACGAACTCGGGTGCAAGGATATTGGCGGCGGGATTCAACGATACCCGCCAGATCGCCACTTACGGATCATTGCAGAAATGATGATTGGAGTTTCGCTGCGTGGTGCGCGTTAGCTTCGCCGTATGTTTGTTCCCGCTCTGCTTTCTTTCAGGAACGATGGAATTTTGTGCAATGAAAAAGCCCCGTCTCTGACCGGGGCTTGGTTGCAACTGAGTGGATTCAACTTTCCATTTGCAGCTATCAGAAGCCGCGACCGCCGAGCATCATCATGGGGAACATCAAGCTGCCGACAAGGTCTTCAAACTCGCCTTCCAATTTGCCGGTGAGCGTGGCTTTGTTGCCGTTGGCTTCAACTTTGAGCGTGGTGGCAAAATCGATCATTGGCTGAGGAATGAAACCGCCAGCCTGACCGAAGCTGGCACGCATTTCATCGAGGCCCGCATTGATCTGCTGGACAGCCTGTTTGACCTCGTCAGCGTTCTTGCCGGTGCCTTCGATTTTGAGAGTGGTCTTGCCTTTTTCACTCTTGCGCGAAGCGAGAACAGAGTCAAACGGACGAAGCCAGGGAGCGCCGCTCTTATAGGTTTCGGACATCTGTACAGCAGCCCATCCGCCTGATTTGCGATCAGCGGAATTGATCAGGGCGGTCATCTCGACATCTTCGCTGAGGGTGCCTTTGCCAGTCTTGATCGCAGCGAGCAGTTCCTTGATGGGCAGCGCGTTCTGATTGGGTGGCCCTCCGATTAGCACCAGCATCTCATCGGACACAAGCATCAGCTTCATGCCGCCTTGATCAGGGCTGACGGTGTCGATGCCTTCTTCGACGGTGATGTTGACGCCTTGTGATTTGAAAAGATTCTTCAGTTTCTCGCGACTGTATTGACCACGCACCAGCATGATGACAAAGCCCGAATTGTTGCCGGGGCTTTCGGAAAGACCCAACGTCACGCCATCAATGCGAATGTTGCCGACCATATTGAGTGCCGTGCCAATACCCACTTGCATCTGTTTGAACATCTCCTCTTTGGGCACCTGGGGCGCGATGGGAATGTTCACATTCGCCAGAGCCTTGGTCCAGTTCAGTGCACCAGCGGATTTCATTTCCATCTGAGCGACAAACTTCACACCCTTGGGCAACAGCCAGACATCCTTCTCGAACGTATCAGCGGTTGTGCCCGAGGACTGATAAGGCTGCCCTTCGATCTTGGCGATCGCTCGCTTGGCGTGCTCGCTGGCGAAAGGCTCCTTGGAGTCGAGTTGTGTTTTCAGTGCAGCAAGCGCGGCTTTGTCTTTCGTTTCACCCAGTGCACGAATGATCATAAGCCTGTGAATCGCAGGGTCAGCATCGCCACCCGAAAGCTGTGTGATCAGGCGCCCGGCCCTATCTGCCACCTCGGCATCGGTTGACTTGGAGGCCTCTTTAAGCTGCGGGATGACACCCGGGCCTTTCTTGCCGATGGCCTCGCTGGCTGCTTCGCGCTTGTTGAAATCATCGTGCCCCAGTTGCTTGATGAGCGCGGAAATATCTTCCGCTTTGGGGTCAGCCACGAGCATGGCAGAGAGAGTCACAGCATCTGGCGTGATGTTGCGCGAGCTCCAGTAATACTCCGACTGCATGTAATCGATCAGCTCGTTGGAGCCGCCCATTCCGCCGCCTAGCAGCAGCACGGGGAAAAGCATGAACATGCCCATATTCATAGGAATTCCTTTCGCTGGAACGATTCGTAATACGACCGACTAATACGCTCTGTTAATGCAACACCCGCCTGGAAGAAAAGATGAGGAGAGTAGTACGCGCAGATTGTACCGACAAGGCGCCGCGCGGTTTCAATGTGGTGAGTTCAATTACGAAAGAATATCAAATAGAGGATTACTGCGATCGCGAGAATCCCCGCTCCAGCCATGATCCAGCGGAGCGTGTTGCCGCTTTGTTTTACACCTGCGAGTTTGCGCAGTTCTTTGTTCGCGATCGCGCACGCTTCGATGAAGCCTTTGCGATCGTCGATGCGATCGTAACTTTCATCGTGCACGATCTTGTTGCGAATGGTGGCGATGTAGCGCAGACGGCGGACGAGGGTGTCGGGCAGTTGCCTTTCGACGCTGCCGACTTTCTCGTGAAGGCCGCGTCCGGTGGCTTTCAAATGCTTCTCCAGAAACGATTCGAGTTTCTTGGAGTTGGATATGACCAGTTCAATATCGCTCATGGCGGCAAGTTTAATGCTTTGGCGAATCGTCTGCACGAGGCGTAGTGTGGTGAACAGTTCAGTAACTATTCTGCTTGCGCGGCGGCGCACCACTGATGGGCAGATTAGCCAGGAGCATGGCGATGCGCTTGCCGGTGTTGCCATCACCATAAGGATGCCTGATGCGATCACGGCGAAGCGTCATCGCCTGAGCAATCGCTTTCTGCACCGATGCTTTTCCATAGTCGCAGTCGATCACATTGCCAGGTTTCTCCCGTCCGTTTTGCCGGGGCCCGACATTGACACATGGCACACCCAGAATCGCCGCCTCGATCAGGCCAGCGGAACTGTTGCCGACAATCGCCTGACATCCTTTGAGCAGCGAGAGAAAAGCGTGGCGCGGCAAATGCTCCGTGAACACCACGCGACGCTGTGCAAGTGCGCTGCCAATGCCTGCGCTGCCGGGATCACTGTTGGGCGCAAGAATCAGGCGCGTGGGTTTCGTGTTGCCAAGCTTCACGGTGGCGGCCAGCGTGAGCTTCATCCATGCAGCTTCATGAGCATCACTACCACCGATGGGATGCTGCATGATGATGAACTGCGGAGCGTCCGCGGCGGCGATGACTTGATGCAAGCCGTCGGCAGCAGGGGAGCCGACGTTCATTACACAATCGCGAGGTTCGCCCATGCGAATGAGCCTGCGCTGACTTTGCGCAGTGGCGGCAAAGTGAAAGTGCGCGAGCTTGCTGATGGCGTGCCGCATCGCTTCATCGGCGACGCCCTCGGCCCTGTCGCCGCCATGGATGTGCGCCAATCGCAAGCCGCCGATGGATGCAGCACTGGCTGCGGCAAAAGCCTCAATGCGATCGCCCAGCACGAGAACGACATCAGGTTTCAACTTGGCGAAAACCTGCCCCAGACCTGCGATGCCACGCGATAAGGCAGCGACATCGGCGGCATAGCCCGATTCATTCTTGCGCTGCATCGTCACTTTCGCATCAATGGAAAATCCAGCCTGCACGACATCACGCCAGGTGGAACGCGTCAGATGCGTGCCGGTGACAATGGTGGATAACTTAAGTTTTGGATGCGCACCAATGGCGCGCATCACCGCAAGCAACAGCCCAAACTCAGCGCGGCTGCCAGTGACGACTGCGATGTGACAAGGTGTAGCCATGGGGAGGAGGAAAGAGGTCAGAGATCAAAAGTCAGAGGTCAGTAAGCAGAAGTCAGAAGTCAGACATTAGCAGAGTGTCTTCTGGTTTTGCTGATCTCTGATCTCTG
>CAZYQL010000244.1:0-4767 GCA_964650055.1 uncultured Phycisphaeraceae bacterium
GCCAAGCCGACTCGAGCCAAGACCGCTTTCTTCGTTCGATTACTTTTTCTCACTTGAATCACTCCTCTAAAAGGTGTTTATCCAGACTGGCGACAGTGAGTTCTTTGAATGCTCACCATGTCACACTATTCGATTCCGCATGTAGTGTACTTCAAAAAACATAACCAGTCCGCATATTTCAATAATTATTACGCATATATCACGACGCGGCAGCAACTCGATGCCGGCAGCACAAAATTTGAGGGGCAAGTTGCAAAGTGGAACTGCGCCAGTTTGTGGTATATAATATGGCCTTAGGCTTGACTGCAAATCTCTTGCGACCGGGGTTTCAACTTGCGACGATCTTCGACCATTCATCTGGCCTTGTCTGATGGCGCTGCTGCCCCGCTTTCGCATGCGCTTTGGCGCGGTGCTGCATGGGCTTTACGGTGTCCATCGGACGCCGATAGACGCGTTTGGGACGTCCATGTGAACATAAAACCGCGTTTTCAGCGAAATATCGAGGGGGTAGACGTCTAGGGGTTTCCGGGTAGACGTTAGATAAGTCCTTTATAAAAAGAGTGTTACATTACAAAATGAAAATGAAAAATGCCGAGGTAGACATGATTGCGGGTTTACCCATACTTTGCGGGCCTGGATTCGTGCGAGTGGGTAGGCGACCAAGCGGATACACCCAGCGATGGCAAGTCGAGACCGTGATGTCAATGATCCAGCGCGACCTTGGCGAAGTACTCAGTGGTCGCTGCTTCCACGCTCGCAACCGCCAGATGCGGATGCTCGCTGATGTTCATAACATCATGATTGTGTGGCTTAGGGGAGTTTTGCGACAGAGCAGAGTTGTCCCCTTTTAATTTTTAATTAACCGGGCCTTGGAAGACCAACCACTGTGAACAAAGACAGGCAGATCACCATCGACGCAAACTTATGCTCTCGCGCGGCTCAGGTCATCAGGGAGGGTGGAATTGTTGCGTTCCCAACTGAGACCGTCTACGGATTGGGGGCCAATGCGCTTGACGAAGCGGCGGTACGTCGTGTGTTTCAAGTCAAGGGACGTCCCGCTTCCCATCCGCTGATCGTCCATCTCAGCGATACATCGACCCTTGAGCAATGGACAGGCCCATTGCCCGATGCCGCGATTCGTCTTGCGGAGCGGTTCTGGCCTGGTCCTCTCACGCTGATTCTTCCGAAGTCGCCGAAGGTGCCGCGGGTGGTTACGGGCGGCCAGGATACGGTTGGTCTTCGTGTGCCCAATCATCCCGTTGCGCTTGCGTTGTTACGAGAGTTCGGCGGCGGCATCGCTGCGCCTTCGGCCAACCGGTTTGGAAACGTCAGCCCCACCACGGCGGAACATGTTCGGCGAGACCTCGCAAACGACGTTGATCTGATACTCGATGGCGGCCCCTGTGCTGTGGGAGTTGAGTCGACGATCGTGAGCCTGATCGGGGAGCAACCCACTATTGTGCGTCCTGGCGGGGTGACTCGAGAAGAGATCGAGGCTTTACTTGGTGGCCCCGTGCCAGTGGCACATGCGAGCGCTGTACGGGCACCGGGGCAGTTTGATTCGCATTATGCCCCTCGCGCCGAAGTTATCCTCGTACCCTCGGATGAGTTGGAAAGATGTGCATTGAAACTCCGGGAACAAGGGCGCCAAGTCCGCGTTTTATCGATGATGGAAGTCTTGCCGAAATCACTGTTCGCATCGCTCCGACGAGCGGATGACGAAGGGGTCGAGATCGTATTGGCGTCGCTCCCCAATGAAACGGGAATGGGTCTCGCGATCGCGGACAGGCTCCGTAAAGCAGCGGCCCCGCGTGTTGGCAAGCGTTCCGTCGAGTCCGACTGACGCTTTGACGCACGAGGGAAAAAAGGAGGGTCGCACCGCCCGCGACCAATGACGCATAGGGCAATTCATGGAGGTCATCGCCTTGACAAGAGCAGATCAACTTCATTTATGGTGGGACCGAAACGAGCCTCGATTGTGGTGGAGTGGGCGGTTCAAGGTGAAGCCCCGCTTCCTGACGAGCGCGGCTCGTTGTGATGCTGGTACGTCTGAAGTTGAATTGTTCTTCTAAAAGCGTCCTTCACATTGCAGGCGAAACTCGACCCCGCGCGCGGCGGCGTATGATGAGCAGCATGTCAACGGAACGAACAACACTGCTCATCGGCGATCAGGAGTGGGAGCTGCGCGAAGCAATTCCCGGGCGGATTCTGCCCGAGCCGCAGTGGTGCGATGTGGCGAAGGAAGCGGCCTTGCCGCGCGGCGAGATTGCGGCGGAGCAGCTTTCGAGCGTGGCCCAGGGCGGGCCGATGGTGCTTGATCTGGGCTGTGGCAACGGAAGGTTTTCGTTGCTCTCGGCGCTGGCGCGGCCGAGCCTGACGCATGTCGCCATTGACAGTGATTCGATGCATCTGCGCTACCTTCGCCGAAGGCTCCGGCAGCGCGGCATCGGTAATGTCTCGCTCTTTATTGGTGATGCGGCTGATCTGCTTTCGCGCCTTCAAGCGAACTGTGCCAGTGAGATTCACGTCTATCATCCGCAGCCTTGGCACGAGCCAGGGCTGGCGCATCGCAGGCTTTTTGATGCTTCGTTTCAACTGGCCTCGCATCGCGCACTGATTGCCCAAGGCACGCTTTGCGTGCAGACCGACAGCAAGCCTTATGCGAACTATCTGCGCGGGACGCTTGCGTTTATGTTTGAGCTGCGCGAGCTGAAAGAGGATGAACCTTGGCCAGATGGATTAGGCAAGCCGCGCGGCAGGCGCGAGCTGGTGGCGCGCGAAGAAGGGCTGACGATCTGGCGCTGCGTCTGCACCAAGCGTACGATGAGCGATGAAGAAGCAGCGGAGATTGCAGCGAAACTGCCGCGGCCGGATTTTCAATCGGATCGCAAGGCTTCGCCGCTTCGCAAGAGAAAGGCAAACCGCGGCGAGAAGATTCGCGGGTGAGGTTGAGCACCAATGAAAGTGAACACGAATATGAAGAATGCCGCCGGTGTGTTTGCGATATCGCTCGCATTGCCTCTGATTGCAGGCGTGAATTGTGCATGGGCACAAGCGCCCGATGGCAACACCACCATCCGCGCCAAAGCGGGAGCGAGCGAGATTGTCATCACCACTACGAATCGCGTCGCTGGTGCGATTCACTCACTCACCTGGAACGGCCAGGAATTCATCGACAGCGTCGATCATGGCAGACAGCTTCAATCCGCATCGAACTTCGACAACAGCACGCGCTACACCGATGAAACATTTAATCCCACCGAAGCTGGCTCACGCGCTGATCACGTGGGCGAAACCTCCAGCAGCAAACTGCTTTTCATCAGCGCCAAAGAAGACGTGCTGGAGACAAAATCGCTGATGGCGTTCTGGCTTAAGCCCGGCGAAAAATCGCTGGGAAATGAAGCCAAGAACACCGCCATCCTCTCCAATCACAGCCTGCACAAAAAGGTCACCCTCGGCTACAAAGGCAACGGCCACATCATTCAATACGATGTCACCTTCAACATTCCCGCAGACGAAAAACACACCTTCGCGCAGTTCGAATCGCTCACCGGCTACATGCCGCCCGCTTTCAATCGCTTCTACAAATACGACATCGCTACGCACGCGCTGACGCCCATCAGCGAAGGCCCGGGTGAACAATCTTCGCCACTGATTCTCGCCACCGACAACGGCTCACATGCCATGGGAATCTACGCACCCCAGCAACCTTCCAAGGAATACGAAACCGTCGGCTACGGCAGATGGAGTTTCAAGCCGGAACGCGTCAACAAATGGAATGCCGTCTTCCGCTACGGCAAGAAAAACGCGGACGGAGAGCCTGTGAAATCAGGCGACTATGCGTTTCGCCATTTCGTTCTCGTCGGCTCGCTCGAAGATGTCACAACGGCCATGAAGTTCATCACCGAAGATCAGCGCAAGTGAATCGCATCACGCGCAGCGCATCTCGATGCCCCGTTTATCGCCGCTTTAATTCCCAATCCACCACGCACACATCACCGTGGGCACCACCTGCATCGTGAAGTTGTCCCACCCATGCGGCGAGATCGCTTCCACCAGCGCGCAAAGCAGCGCGATCAGCGGCAACACATACAACAGCGATAGCGACCAGGGCAATGCACCGCTCATCGCCACGGCGATCACCAGACAAAGCAGACTCGCGAGAAGCACCGCGAGCGATCCTTCGTAGCTGCGATAGCTGACGGTGCTGGTGGCGGTGATGACGCGGTAGCGATGCTTGCCCCAGCGCGTGCCTACGGGTTCGCCCACTGCATCGCCCAGGCCTGTCACGAGAAAGCCGGCGATGGCGTACGGCGCGAAATAGATCGCACCGAAGAGGCCGCCAAGGAGTGTGGCCAGGTACGGCGTGACGATGTACGCCGTGCGATGCGGGGCATCTTTTTCACGGGCCATGGCTTCATAGAGTGGATGACCGTTGCCGCGCACAAGAGCGTAGAGAATGACGAGCGAGGTCATGCCGCCGTGCAGGCAGACGATGGGCATACCCAGCGCGGGCACAGACATAATGATGGCGATGGTGATGAAGGTGACAAAGTGGAACACCTTGCGCGTGTAGCCTGTTTTCCAGCCTTTTTTCTGTTTGAGCCAGCCCGCCAGTGACAGTGCGGAAAACGCCCAGAGCAGACACAACGGCCCGCCCAGCGCGATCGCGCCAGGTGAAGGCATGTTGTCACGGAAGAAGGAGAGAAGAGGCATGGCAGTAGTCAGAGGTCAGAGGTCAGAATATTAGCCAAGCCCGATGGCGAG
>CAZYQL010000245.1:0-4744 GCA_964650055.1 uncultured Phycisphaeraceae bacterium
TCTCTCGTTTTCGCTACATTGCTTCCATGTCCGATGTGAAGCAAGACACCCCCGCGATGCGGCAGTATCGCCAGTTCAAGGAGCAGTTTTCCGACTGCGTTCTCTTCTTTCGCATGGGCGATTTTTACGAGATGTTTTATGAAGATGCGCAGCTCGCTCATCGCGTGCTCGGCGTCACTCTCACCCAGCGCACGCAAGGCATTCCGATGGCGGGGGTGCCTTTTCATGCAGTGGAAAGTTACCTTCGCCGCATGATCAAGGCGGGCTATCGCGTGGCGGTCTGCGATCAAATGGAAGATGCGGCGACGGCCAAGGCTTCCAAGTCCAGCGTCATCGCCCGTGATGTCACCCGTGTCATCACGCCCGGCACGCTCACCGATGACACACTCCTCGAAGAAGGTAAAACCAATCCGCTGGCGGCGGTGATGTTTCATGGGGAAGCAAAAAGTTCAGAGTTCAAAGTTCAAAGTTCAAAGTTGAAAGGCACCGATCCCGAGTCAACGCAGTCAGTCTCCACTACTCGCAACTCAGAACTCAGAACTCAGAACTCCTTGGCTTCGATCGCCTGGGCCGAGCTATCGACCGGTTCGTTTCACATGGCCACGCTCGCGGTCGATGAACTGGCTGATGAACTGGGACGCATCGGGCCGCGCGAGGTGCTCTATGTAGAGACCGCCAATCACGAAGTGCCTTCGCGCGTCAAGGCCGCCATCGCCGCCATCGGCTGCCCTGCTGTGCCTCGGCCGGCCTGGCACTTTCGACAAGCTGAGGCACTTGAGATTCTCTGCAAACAGTTTCGCGTGGCGACGCTTGCGGGCTTTGGTCTTACAGGTGAAGAACTTTCACTGGGACCTGCTGCCGCCATCGTGCATTACCTCCTCGAAACTCAGCGCGCCACTGGCGATGGCATGCGTGGGCCTGAGATGGGGATCAAGTCGCCGACAGGGACGCCGCAGCCGCGCATTGATCATCTTGCGCATCTTCAGCCGCCTAAAGCGTTCAATCGCAGCGAGCATCTGATCATCGATCAAACTTCGCTGCGCAGCTTGGAAATTGAGCAAACAACGCGTGCTGGCAAAGCGGAGGGCACGCTGCTGGCGACGCTGCAAAGCTGTCGCACACCCATGGGCAAGCGCATGCTGCGCCAGTGGCTCTGCTATCCGCTGCGCGATCGCGTGGCCATCGAAGGCAGGCAGCGCATCGTCGGAGCGATGGTGGAGGACACTGCATTCCTCGAATCACTACGCGATGCGCTCGATGGCATTCAGGACATTCAGCGCATCCTCGCGCGCATTGCGGTGGCGCGCGGATTACCTCGTGATCTGATTGCACTGGGCACCAGCTGCGCACAGGCGAGCAAGCTGGTGGAGTTGCTGGCTGATCGACCCGCAGTGAAGCCTTTTTATGACATCGTGCAATCGGTCGTCAGCGCTCTCGATTCCCTGAGCCAGGCCATTCTCATTGCCTGCATCGATACGCCGCCCGCTCATCTGCGCGACGGCGGACTCATCAAAGACGGCGTCGATGCCATGCTCGATGAGTTCCGTGGCCTTCAGCGCGACAGCAACACCTGGCTTGCGGGCTATCAGAAATCTCTCGTCGAAGAGACCGGCATCAACAGCCTCAAGGTCGGCTACAACAAAGTCTTTGGTTATTACATCGAACTCACTGCCTCGAACAAAGACAAAGCACCCGCTGCGTGGAGCCGAAAGCAAACACTCAAAAACTGCGAACGCTTCATCACGCAGCAGCTCAAGGAATTTGAAGGCAAGGTACTCAGCGCCAAGGACCGCGCCATCGCGCGCGAGCAGCAGATTTTCACCGACCTGTGCGAAGCGGCGAAGGCACAGATGAGCGCGCTGCACGCGCTGGCTGATGCGGTGGCGCAGATTGATGTGCTCGCCTGTTTCGCTGCTCGCGCGGTCAAATACCGCTATGTAAAACCAACGCTCGTCGATGAACCCGTGCTCCACGTCGAAGGCGGCAGACACCCGGTGCTCGATCAACTTCTCGCGGATAAGTTCGTGGCGAATGAAATAAGTTTAGGGCCTAGGGAGCAGGGCCTAGGGCCTAGTGCAGAGCAGAAGCGAGATGACGTGGCGGCTGTCACTGAATTTGCATCTTCTTCCCTAGGCCCTAGGCCCTCATCCCTTGGCCCTACTCTCGCCCTCATCACCGGCCCGAATATGGCGGGTAAATCGACCTACATCCGCACCGCCGCGCTGCTCACCCTCCTGGCCCACACCGGCTCCTTCGTCCCCGCTGATCGCGCGACCATCGGCCTGTGCGATCGCATCTTCACCCGCATCGGCGCCAGTGATGAACTCCACACCGGCCAATCCACCTTCATGGTCGAGATGACCGAGACCGCCAACATCTGTCACCACGCCACTGAGAAAAGCCTGGTGATTCTTGATGAAATCGGCCGCGGTACTTCAACGCTCGATGGCCTTTCACTTGCATGGGCGATTGCGGAGTACCTGGCGGTGCGTGGATGTCGCACGATGTTTGCCACGCACTACCACGAGCTGACGCAGTTGCCCGAGCGCTATCCGAACGTGACGAATCTGAACGTGTCCGTGCGCGAATGGCAGGGCGAGATTGTCTTCCTTCATCGCATCGTCCCCGGTGCCGCCAGCCGCAGCTACGGCATCCATGTGGCCAAGATCGCAGGGCTGCCGCCGGGTGTGATCGCGCGCGCTGATGAACTCCTCGCGCAGCTCTCGGTCAGTCATACCAGTGGCGTCATCGATGATGCTGTTGCATCCTCCAGTCGCAAGAAGCCGCGTGCCGTCTCGCCGCAGATGTCGCTCTTCACCGAGTATGTGAGTCATCCTGTTGTTGATGAACTCAAAGCACTCGACCTCAACACGTTGTCGCCGATGCAAGCATTTGAAGTGCTACGGCTGATGCGCGAGAAGGTGGAGAAGCCGTGATCTCCAATCTGGTTGGTGAAACTTAATCCGTTCATTCGGTCACATTCCCCGTCATCACCAACGGCTTACTCTTCTGCGTCACCTTCACCGCACTCGTGTGCAGCTTCGGCTCACGTGTATCCATGATCGTGCAGCCAGTCACCTGCACGCCTTCGCATTCATCCACAAACAGTCCATGCGGTACACCATCGAGAATCTGGCACCCCGTCACACTCACGCGCTGGCAGCGCACCAGTTCGAGTAGGCCGTCGCGCTGTAGCTTCACTTCCGTGGGCACCGTGTGTTTGCCTGCCTGGCAATCGTGCAGGATTGAGCCTGAAAACGTGATGTTTTCGCTGCCTACGATGCGCAGCCCGGTGCAGAGTTCTTTTTCTTTGTAGTCGGGATTGTGTTCGAAACAGTTGCCGGCGAGAGCGATGTTTTTGGAGCCTTCGATCAGGACATTTCGCTGATGGCCGGAGTAGATGAAGTTGCCGGTGAGGGTGATGCCACGGGTATTGACGAGGTGCACATTAATCTCCTGACTCCCGATGAGATTGCCCGCGATGGCCCACATGCCTGCTTTGCGGTTGAGCGCGCCAGATGCATCACTTCCGGCCGCACCGATGAAACGAATGTTCGCGCCGCCTGCGGAGTAGGTGGCCTGGATGGTGTTACTGGCGATGGTGCCTTCGCGGACAGTTGCGCCATCAGCGGAGGCATCGATGAGAATTTCAGCCGTCGGCTCAGGTTGAAAGCCAGTGAACGCGTTGTGGTTGTTGTATTCGATGTCGTTTCCGGTGATTTGGAAATTGCGGATTTCGCTGCGCTCGGCGCGGATGCCGCCGAGCCTGTTGTAGGAGATGTGGTTGCCGGTGATGTTGATCTGATGGAGGTTGACGGAGTCGAGGAAGACGCCGATGCCGGTGTTGTGATAGATGTGGCAATGGCTGATGAGGATGTTGCGATTGCGTTTGTGGATGTGGATGCCGTGACGCAGATTGCGAAGCAGCACGCCTTCAATGGAAGCCTGCATCGTGCCTTCGAGCTTGATGCCATCCGCTGTCGCTCCGAGTGGCCCTTGCATCGATTGTGGCAGGCCTTGGATTTCGAGTTGCGTGACAGTGGGCATGCGCTGGGCAGACCAGACCTCCGGCTTGAAGGAAGGCGGATGAGCGGAGCCGGCGTGCGTGCCGATAAGGTGGAAGGCTGGGCCCTCACCGTGCATGAGAATCTTGGCGACGCCGCCTGAGCCGGTGATGGCGATGCGGCGGGTTTCATTCAGATGAATCGCAATGGTTTTGGTGATGAGATAGTCACCACGCGGAAACTCGAGCACGCCATCGCCTTGTGCAAGCGTGTGCTCAATCGCGGCAGTGTCATCGGTCTTGCCATCACCTTTAGCGCCGAAGTGGAGAACGTTGGACATGGTAATAAGCTCCAGATGACAATTGCCAAATCACAAACAATCAACCGGAATGCGAGCCAATCCTAAGCAAGACGAGAAGTACGACTACGATGATGGTTTTGTCATTATGCCTTGATTCGAATCGATTGCATGTCAGGTGCGTCAAGGCTTTTTTTGATGCCGAGTTTTGTCTACCTGAGCGTTTTTTCATTTGTGTCTAGCGTCGTAAGTCATGCTTTGTGATGGGATTAGCTCGTGTCTAGGGGTAAACGGGTAGACGTCTACCCGTTTACCCTCATGCTGAAGAAATGATCAAAACCCGTCAACGCGATCTCGCCAAGCATAGTATATCATATATTGAACTATATTTCAACGATTAAATCATTGAGAAACTTGCCATGAAATGCGCTGCGATGCCTTA
>CAZYQL010000246.1:0-2688 GCA_964650055.1 uncultured Phycisphaeraceae bacterium
GGGCTTACCTATCACGCTCGCCGATTTCGCATGGGTTGGCGGGTAAGGGTTTCCGGGTAGACGTCTAGGTAGTTCCCCGTAGACATGAGATAACCTTTTTATTGACAAGGGATTGCAATGAATGTCAAAAATGAAAAATGCTCAGGTAGACAAACTTTGGCTGGAAAAAGACCAATGCTTGTGGACGGCGGCGCGTCAGTGCGGGTTGATTTTTGTGCCTTCGAGTTGCGCGGCGTCGCCATGTTTGGGGGTGCCGATGCGCTGGGAGGTGTAGATGGAGTTGTGGCCGGAGAAGAGGTAGGCGATGAAACAGGCGACCGCGAAATAGACAACGTGGCTGGGGCCAAACAGTTCCACGGCCATGATGGTGCAGGCCAGGGGGGTGTTGGTCGCGCCTGCGAAAACAGCGACGAAACCCAGGGCGGCAAAGAGATCGACGGGAGCGTTGAAGAGCCAGGCGAGGGTGTTGCCCAGCGTCGCGCCGATGAAAAAGAGTGGGGTGACTTCGCCGCCTTTGAAGCCGGCACCAAGCGTGATGGCGGTGAAGAGCAGCTTCCAGAACCAGCTCGAGGCATCAGCACCATCGGCTCGAAAAGCAGAGGTGATACTCACACCCAGATCATCGGGAGTGGTGACGCCGATGCCCAGGTAATCGCGTGTACCCAAGAGAAAGACCAGAGCGATGATGATGAGGCCGCCGACAAAAGGACGCAGATAAGGCAGCGGGATGATGGCGCGAAAGAGACGTTGGAAGCCGTGGGTCGATTGGGCGAAGATGATGCTCACGAGTCCAAACGCGACGGCTGCGATGATGACCTTCACCATCAGCCACCCCTGCGTCATGTGATGCTGCGTCTCCGCGTCGATGAGCGAAGCGACGTGATAGGTGACGTGACCCACGCCCCACGCAGTGCAGACATAATCACTGACGATGGAGGCGAGCAAACAAGGGATGACCGCGGCATAACTCATGCGCCCAATGGCGAGCACTTCGATGGCGAAGATCGCACCAGCGAGCGGTGTACCGAAGACGCCGCCAAAGCCCGCGGCGATGCCGGCCATGAGAAGCGTGCGCGTGTCGATGTGAAGGAGTGGCCGGAGTGTTTTGCTGAAGCCGCTGGCGATGGAGCCGCCCATTTGCACGGCTGTACCTTCGCGGCCGGCGGACCCGCCGCACAGATGCGTAGCGAGTGTGCCGATGAGCACGAGCGGAGCCATACGCAGAGGCACGCCTCCGCCGGGCTCGTGAATTTCATCCATGATGAGGTTGTTACCCGCTTCCGATTTACCGCCAAAGACGTGGTAGATCCAGCCGATGGCGATGCCCACGATCGGCAGCAGGTAAAGGAGCCAAGGCTGCTCCCACCGCAGATGCGTCACCTTGTCGAGCAGGGAGAGAAACAGTGCACATGCAGAGCCGACCAGCGCTGCCATGGGCACGATGAGCAGCGCCACACGCATCAGATAAAGCCAGGTGCCAAGATGAGTGCGCACAGGTGTTCGCATGTTGAGTCGTCACAGACTACCACGGCCAACATGCGACATGTATATAGCCGTTCGACTTGTATGAACCTGTCGGACCAAAAAAATGACGCGGTGAAATTTCACCGCGTCATGCTTTGGCGTTTATTTTGTTCAGCGGTTACTTGCCGCGTGTACCGGAGCGTTTACTCGTGCTGCTGGCCTTTTCCCGAGCAGCCGCGTTGCCCGCTGCGCGTTCGCTGGCGATGAGCGGCTTAGGTGCGCTTTCACGTGTGCTCTCCCGAGAGCTGCTCGGTTTAGAGGATTCAATGGACGGGCGCGGTGCGGGGGCAGAAGGTGTCGCTCTCGCAGATGCCTTCGATGGTGAAGCCGGCGTTGCGACTGGTGCACGCGAAGGCACGTCTCTAGATGAAGACGAACTGGGCGAAGGCGTGTACCGGGGCGATTCATCGCGTGAACGCTTGACATCGCTGGCGGACGGGGCACGATCCATGCGCGGATCAGGACGCAAGTCGGGGCGCGCGTCACTGCGTGAACGATCAACTTGTATCGGCTGCTCCGGCTGCTCGATGCGAGGTGCAGGTACAGGCGCAGGCGTTCGCGGCGCAGGGGCCGACCGAACCTCAGGCACCACTGCCGATGGCGTTCGTGGCGCAGGAGTTGAACGAACCTCAGGCACTACTGGCACTGGCGGTGCTGGCGGAGTTGAAGGGACGGGTGCCACACGTGGCGAAACTTTCGGACGATCCTTCGCTCCGTCAGCCGAACGCTTGCTCGAATCCGAATTACCCGGCAACGGCCGACTTTCTACCCGGCGATCATCACGATCACTTCGCGCTTCGCGATCACCCAACCCACCACGATCCACCGGCGCAACCATACGATTGTCAGGAAGCTGCGGCACACTACGTGTCCCGGAAAGCGTCCCGGAAGGCGTCCCCGATGGCGTCCCGGAAGGCGAAACCGAAGGCGTCACCGGACGCACATAGCTAGGCGTCTGGCGCACATACCCATTGGTCGAACGATTCACCGTCGGCCCTACCTCCGGACGATTCTTACCACCTTGAACAATCGGACGATCACCCGTTCGATCAACAGCGCGATCACTCAAGCGCTCGCCCCCACGCGCATCACCACGATCATCACCGCGCTCGCCAACGACCACACGATTACCCGCATCCGAGTGCTTGGGCACATTCACATTCA
>CAZYQL010000246.1:2788-4678 GCA_964650055.1 uncultured Phycisphaeraceae bacterium
TGCGATCGAACCTGTGGCACCGGCTTCGAAACATCGCGCTTCCACACATTCTCCGTGCGACTACGGCTATCAAAACGATTGTCATCACGATGATCATCATCACGATGATCGTCATGGCGTGCAGGCGCATCGCGATGCACGATCACATTGTTATTCACCTGCTTGTGTACATGCACATTCACATCACGATGGTCGCGATGATCACGATGATCACGATGATCGTTGCGCGAGTTGTACCAACCGCCGCGATAGACGTGGTGGTCATGCCAGTTGCAATCCAGATCAAGCCACGAGCCGACCGAGAAGCCGATGCCAAAGGAAATGGCGTGGCCAAAGTAGTCGGGCCTTCGCTGCACATAAACAATCTCCGGCTCATACACCGGCACATAAATCACCTGCGGGTCGGCAGGATAAATATAGATAATCCGCTCTTCCACCACGACCCGCTGCTCCTGCGTCGTCGCCAGGTTACCCGCGGTCTGAGCCTGCAATCTGCAATCCTGAATCGCAGCCATCACATCTTCCTGCTGATAGAAGAACGCTGCACCAAGGTCCTGCGTCCACGCAAGGTTCTCATCCATCATCGCCAGCACACTGGGATAATACGCCAGCGCCTGCACACTGGGATCCCAGCTTTGCTCCGCGATGCGATCGCGCAGTGCGGGATCGTTCGCGTTGGCTTTGATGAAGCGCGAGGCCTGCACAATGTCGAGAGGGAAAGTCGCACCGGCAAGAATCTGTGCAACCAGCGGATCAGGATAGAGCGCGATGGTCGAGACCATTTCCTTGAGCTGGGCTGCAGTGAGCTTGTTCACCTCCTGTGCCGGGGCAGGTGCGGGCTGCTGCTGCTCGATGATCGGCTGAGCGGGGGCGGTTGGAACAATAGCTGGAACATAAGCCGGCGCGGAGGGCACCACCAGCGGCAGACTCTGATACGGCCCGGGCCCATTGGGGTCTCCCACGCCCGCAGCCAGAAGCGGCGACGCGAACAGGCCGGTCATGGTGGTCATGATGGTCATGGCCGTCAGCGAAAACCAACGTGAAGGGTTGCGTTTCATGGTCATACCTCCAAGGCAAGGGTCGATCAAAGGATCAACCTCACAACAAGTAGTACGCACTGTGACAACCAAAGATTCCCACGCCTGCAACGTTTTGCAGATAATTCTCAGTTCCCCCGCCCTCGTCCCAGTCCACACGTAGCCTTAAAACCCCGACGAACTTTGTCTACCTGCGCGTTTTTCAATCTGACATCGCCATCGTTATTCATTGCCACAGCACAAGTTACGTCGTGTCTATGGGTAAACTGGTAGACGTCTACCCACAAACCCTTACTCGTTTGAATCCGCCCCATCGAATGATCGCCCTCCAATGAGGCGACCCCACGGGCGGCGCGAGGGTGTAGTACGAAAACGGAAACTTCGGTAACAGACATGACCAAGTCCCCGGTCTAAGGCCACTGAAAACAGGACAGGATTCCACACAGGCCATAGTTTACCACAAAATGAACTTCGGTTCAAGTGTTTTCTCAATTATATAACTGCTTCAATGCATGATCCCGGCGTACGGTGGGCGCCCACATAGCCCACGGCTTGCCGGGGGTCACTTCCGCCACGCAGACTATTGCAAAATATCACTCTCACCTCGGCCAAGGCCGGGGCTATATGAACGCCGCACCTCTACACGCAAGGCACCCCGCCGACTGCAGAACGAAACGACTGGAAAACTACGATGAAAACCCCACGGAAAGAGATGGGTGAAACGACGCACTTTTATACCATGTCAGATGGGTGGCGGCGCGGGTGAAATGCGAAAATCGCGAGACGAGACGGATGCCGCGCAAGCGAAACACGAACCGATGACAAATATATGTACTCATCCCCCTTTTCCGTC
>CAZYQL010000247.1:0-4671 GCA_964650055.1 uncultured Phycisphaeraceae bacterium
TTGCCATCGGGGCCGTTGCCGGGGCAGAGGATGATGTCTTTGCGCCAGGCATCTTTCAGGTTGCGTTTGAGCGCTGCCCCCATCGGGCCGTAGTCCCAGAAGCCGTTGATGCCGCCGTAGATTTCAGAGGACTGCCAGATGAAAGCGCGGCGGCGAGCCAAGGCAACGATGTTGTCCATCGTCTTGGCGAGCGGGGAGTTTCCGGGGGCAGGAGCATTGGCGGGAGTGTTTTCTGATGGCGCGGTCATGTGCGAATCCTTGTGCGATTGAAGACGGCCACGGCGTTTGATTGCTACTTGCATCGGTATTTGCAAGCACGTCCGTGGGCCGATTTGGAACGGGGGAGTTTAGCGGTTTTATCGGTTGATTGCGTGTAGGAACTGTCTGAAAGCGCGATGGTGTGTCCGAGCCGCGATGCGTAAGCGAGCGGAGTCACGCAGCGATTTGGCTTTCCGGGGCACCGCAGGCTTACGCCTTGCGGCTCGGTTGAGGCGCGGCAAATTCGCGGTGCCGTCAAGACACTTCCCTTGCCCCGACGTTGAGCAGAATGTCTTCCACGTTCATCTTCCGCTTGTAAAACGCTTTGATCTTCACCTGTTCGCCAACGAGCACGGCCAGCAACTGGCTGGCTTCGATGTCGCTGCCGGTGAAGGAAATTTCCAGGCGGTGATCGGTGGCGATGGCGTCGAGCACGCCCGGCTGATTGAGCGTGATCTCCACCGCTCTTTCGTGCACCTCGACGACTTCGACGATCAGCTTCGCCTTGTTCGACATTTGGCCGAGGATCTCATCGACCCTGCCATGCAGGACCATGCGGCCTTTTTCCATGATGCCGATGGAGGTGCAAAAATCACTCATCTCCGTGAGGATGTGCGAGGAGATGAGAATGGTTTTGCCCTGCTTGGAGAGCCTGCGCAGCGTCTCGCGCATCTGAATACGGCCAAGCGGATCGATGCCGCTGGCAGGTTCATCGAGCAGCAACACGAGCGGATCGTGCAGCATGGTCTTGGCCAGGCAGAGGCGTTGCTTCATGCCGCGCGAGAGGCCGCCGGATTTCGCATCACGTTTGGCAAAGAGATCGACTTCGCGAAGCAGCGTGTCGATGCGGTCGCGCCGCTGTGAAGCGGTGACGAAGTAGGACGCTGCAAAGAGATCGAGAAACTCCCAGACTTTCAGGTCTTCATAGACCGGTGCGAAGTCGGGCATGTAGCCCAGGATTTTATGAACTTCGTTGACATGTTCTGCCACGTCGTACCCGCCGATATAAACATCGCCATAGGTGGGTTGTTGAAGCGTGGCGAGCACTTTGATGGTGCTGGTTTTGCCTGCGCCATTGGGGCCGATGAGGCCGAACACCTCGCCCGCTTTGATGGAGAGATTCATGTCCTGCACCGCGGTCATGTCGTCGTAATCGACGCGCATGTCAACGGTGCGGATCATCGTGTTGTCATCGGAAGGCATGGAGGTATTCACATCAAGGGACATCGAATCATGCGCTACTGGCAGGGCGATTTGAACCCAATCACAGAAGCCGAAGCAGTTGGATCAGCGGAAAGTTTTTTCGGGTGGTGTTGTAGAGCGGCTCGTCGGCGGTGATGCCGGGGCGATTCAGTTTCTGCATCAATGCAACAAAGAGTGCATCATAAACCGATCGATCGTATTGCGTTGCGATCTCGTAAGCATTACTCAGGAGCGGCGATGACGGTTCGACATGCACTGGTGATGAGGTCAGGGCATCCAAAAACTGGATTCCTTCAGCGGGTGTGATGAGCCCCTGTCGCTGTCGTTTCCAGATCGCGTTGGCGACTTCCGGAAAGATCAGATCGATCACGATAAGCCTGCCGCCTTGCCCCAGTGTCTGGGGGATCAGATCGAGCGCCTTGGCGGAATCGACCTCCGGCAAAAACCATTTGGTCACGACACTGCTATCCACCACGATGTCGCTCATCGCTGACGGTCCTCAGCAATGTCGCCGCTGCTGTCAGGAAGCAGCCCGTACCGTTTGATGATCTTTGCCTGTGTGCTGCGAAGGGCATCAACCCACTGCTGCGGTGTGGACTCGCCCGCCAGCGCGATACTCAAATCGACGCGCTGCTCTTCACGCATATCGACCGGTTCGAGCGGCTCGAACACACCACGGCGATAGACGGCTTTGACGTGATTCATGGCTGAGGTTCCTCATTCAGTATATCCCGCGCTTTGGCAAAATCATGACACTCACATACTGCGATCCACCGCAGCCGCCAACTTCGCGCAGATGCGGATCGTCTCGGCGAGGACCTCTGGCGTGATCGACTGTGCGCCATCGGTCATCGCGTGCGCAGGATCGGGATGCACCTCCACAATCAGGCCATCCGCGCCGCAGGCAACCGAAGCCTTGCACATGTCAGGTACGAGTCGGGCGTGGCCGGTGCCTTGCGAAGGATCGATGACGACAGGCAGATGCGTGCGGAAATGCAACTCAGGCACGACAGAAAGGCTCAGCGTGTTGCGCGTGTGGTCCTCGAAGGTGCGAATGCCTCGCTCGCAGAGGATCACATTCGGATTGCCTGCAGCAAGGATGTATTCCGCAGCCTGGAGATATTCTTCGATCGTCATCGCCATGCCGCGCTTGAGGAGCACGGGCTTGGGCTGACGACCAGCAGCATCGAGAAGTTTGAAGTTCTGACTGTTGCGCGTGCCGATCTGCAAGCAGTCGGCATAACTCGAAACCAATTCGACTTCACCAGGCGTGACGACTTCAGTCACCACCGCGAGGCCGGTTTCCTTGCGAGCTTTGGCGAGGAGCTTGAGGCCTTCTTCGCCCATGCCTTGGAAGCTGTAGGGATTGGTGCGAGGCTTAAACGCGCCGCCGCGAAGGGCGTGAGCGCCAGCGGCTTTGACCTTATGCGCGGTCTCGATGATCTGCTTTTCACTTTCGACACTGCAAGGGCCCGCGATCATCGGGATGTGCGAGCCGCCGATGATGCACTGATCGCTGATGCGAACCTGCGTGCGTTTTTTCTTGCTCTCGAAAGCGGCGATTTTGTACGGTGCAAGAATCGGCACGACACGATCAACGCCTGGGAGTGTTTCCAGTGAGCCGCGGTCTTTTTTGCGATCATCGCCGATGACTGCGACGACGGTCAGATCGGTGCCGACGATCACGTGATCTTTGAGTCCCATTTCACGTACCCTTGTAACGACGAGTTGAACCTGTTCTTTGGTGGCATCGGGATGCATGACAACGACCATGGCGAAGCTCCTAGGGTGGGGAAAAGCGATCAGCAGTCAGCAATCAGCAATTAGCTTTGAGCGTGAAATTTTCTGTTCACAGATGACATCGACATATGCGTGCCTTAAGGCTGAAAGCTGATGGCTGTCTGCTGAAGGCGTATGAATAAAAAAAACCCCGATGCTTGCCGCATCGGGGTCGTGTGTTTCAAGCTTTCAAGCTGAAGTTACAACGCTCCCGATGCGGCATCGAGCCAGTAAAAACCAAAAAAGCCAAAGGTGTCAGGGGCGAACTTCATGCTGGAAGTATGCCACCGGTTTGCAGAGGTGTCAAACGAAACGATCAAATATAGCGAAGATTCTGTTTAGCCGCGGAGCAAAGGCTCTGCGACGCTCCGCGTGGGGTGTGTTCAATCGTGGCTCACCCGTCACCACGACCATCTCCCTCCGCCGCTCGCGCACATCTCTATAATCGCAGCCACAGGAACACGGCAGCCATCAGGAAGATCGCCCGCCATTTCTTGTCTGGAGCCTTCTGTTCGACATGTCCAGCCCGTGCGAAATCTGGCACCTTTCCGATGGAAAGCCGGGGCACCTGAATCAGGTGCGTGGGCTGATCGCGGCATTGCGCAAGCGTGTTGACTTGAATGTTCATGTCATTGATGTGCCTTCGCGCACTCGCTCGCTCTGGCAATGGATGCGGCGCAAGTTTCCATCGGGTGCATCGCTGCCTGATCCGGCGCTGATTCTGGGTGCGGGGCAGGCGACGCATCTGGCGATGCTGGCCGCTCGTTCTTCACGCGGCGGCAAGACCATTGTGATGATGGCGCCGCAGTTGCCCGTGCGCTGGTTCGATCTGTGTATCGTGCCTGAGCATGATGAAGTGTTGCCGCGCGACAACATCATCTTCACCAAAGGTGCCATCAACAACATCGAGCCGTCGAATAGCGCATCACCTTCGCGCGGCCTGATTCTCGTGGGCGGACCTTCGAAGAATTACGACTGGAACGCCGCTGCGCTGACGCAGCAGATTCAGGCTGTCGTTGCACGCGATGAGAGCATCGCATGGACACTCACGACCTCCCGGCGAACACCGCCTGACTTTGCTGCCGCGCTGGCCGCGCTCGCGCTGCCGAATCTGATGATCGTGCCCGCTGAGCAGACGCCCCAAGGCTGGGTCGGCGATCGCATGAAAGAGTGCGGCCTCGTGTGGGTCACCGAAGACAGCGTGTCGATGGTGTATGAATCACTCACCAGCGGTGCAGCCGTCGGCCTGCTCGCCATGCCGCGCGGCAGAACCGGCCGCGTCCTTCGCCCCGGCATCGCCAGAGTGATGGCGGGTCTCGAACAACTGGTGAGGGAACAGATGATTACGACCTTCGATGCGTGGCAAATCAGTGGCGAGCTGCGATCGCCTCCGATGAAGATTGATGAAGCCGACCGCTGCGGGCAGATTGT
>CAZYQL010000248.1:0-4585 GCA_964650055.1 uncultured Phycisphaeraceae bacterium
CCACGAAGGAAAGGCAGAAAGGATGAGATTCATCAATTCATGGATTCAAAACTTCGTGCCTTCGTGCCTTCGTGGTAAAACGAATTTCATCACTGCTATGCCATTTATAAAGGCTTGGCAGATGCTCGCTCACTCCACTTTGAGTTCCGTCACGAGCGCTTGCGCCATCGCCTTGGCGTCGCCAAAAAGCATCGCGCAGTTGGGCAGGAAATAAAGCTCATTTTCCACACCCGCAAAACCCGTATTCATCGAACGCTTGATGACGATGACGCTGCGGGCCTTATCGACATCGAGAATCGGCATGCCATAGATCGGACTCGCTTTGTCATGACGCGCTGCGGGATTGGTGACATCGTTAGCACCGATGACCAGCGCGACGCCCGCTTGCTCAAACTCTGCGTTGGCACCATCGAGATCGAGCATCGATTCGTAAGGCACGTTGGCCTCGGCGAGGAGCACGTTCATGTGGCCGGGCATGCGACCGGCGACGGGGTGAATCGCATACTTGACGGTGATGCTGCGCTCTTCGAGCAACCGTGCCAGTTCCGCTACTGCATGCTGCGCCTGCGCGACCGCCATGCCGTAGCCGGGCACGATGATGACCAGCCCTGCTGCTTCGAGTTGAATGGCCACATCTTCCGGACTGGCTTCGCGGTGCACGCCCTTGAGTCCGCCGCTGGACTGCGCGACTGCGCCGCCCACGCCGCCGAAGAGCACATTGAGCAGCGAACGATTCATCGCCTTGCACATGATGCGGGTGAGGATGATGCCCGAGGCACCGACAAGAGCGCCGGTGATGATGAGTAGTTCATTGCGCAGTACGAAGCCAGCCATGGACGCGGCGATGCCCGAGTAACTGTTAAGCAGCGAGATGACGACCGGCATATCCGCCCCGCCGATGCCGATGACCAGCAGAATGCCCAAGGCCAAAGCGATAAGCACGAGCGGCGAAAGGAGCCATTGGGAGCCGGGGTTGTAAATGAGCAGAATCGCAAGCAGTAAGCCCAGGAGCAGCAGCGCGGCAATGAGCACTTTGCCGCCGCGAAACTGCACCGGTCTGGTCGGCGTGAAAGGTAAGCCGGCGAGCTTGCCGTAGGCGACGAGACTGCCGGTGAAGGTGACGCCGCCAATGAGAATGGTCAGGCCGATCGCCATCATCTTGTCGAACGCAAGCGTCTCGTAGGCACCGGTTTCAACTCTTGCATAGTCTGCGATGCCCACGAGCATGGAGGCGATGCCGCCAAAACCATTGAGCAACCCGACCATCTGCGGCATATCGGTCATGGGCACCCGCAGCGCGCTCCACGCACCGATGGCGGTGCCAATGATGATGGCGACAAACACCCAGATGAGACTGACGGAATTCGCGCCGCTGATATAGAAGAAGGTCACACTCGCAGCGATGAGCATGCCCATAGCGGAGACGGCGTTGCCGCGCGCAGCAGATTTAACCTTGCCCATCATCTTCAGGCCGAGGATGAAACAGACCGCCGCCAGCAGGTAGGTGAGGTTGATCCAGTCCGTTTTGGCGAGTGCAAGAGTAAGCATGGTGAAGTAGTTGCTGGCCCAACATATTTAGCCGTTCGTCTTCGCGAACGATGTTTGGAATGGATTGCGATGATCCCTGTTGAATCACTTTTTCGACTTGAACATACGCAGCATGCGATTGGTTACAACATAACCACCGACGACGTTGATGGTGGCGAAGATGATGGCGAGAAAACCAAGCACCACGCCGAAGTTGGCGAAGGTGGAGTTAAAGGAGCAGATGAGCGCACCGACAAGCGTGATGCCGCTGATCGCGTTGGACCCGCTCATCAGAGGCGTGTGCAAAGTCGAAGGCACCTTCTGAATCAACTCGACGCCGAGGAAAATGGCAAGTGTGAAGATGACGATGTGGGTGATGAACTGATCCATTGCGATAAATCTCAAATGACAGAAAACAAATCACAAACAACACGGCGGAATCAAGCCAAAGAGGAAAGGACAATCAAAACCACGGCGAGCCTTTGACCATTGGATTTTGGACCTTGGAGCTTGTTTTGAACTTGATGATTGTGTTTTGGCCTTTCACATACTTTTCTGCTTCACCATTTCATTGACCACTTCACCGCCATGCGTGATGCACGCACCTTTTTGAATTTCATCGGACAGGTTCAGCACCACCTGGCCATCCTTGATGATCTCTTCGAGGAAGGCATACATGTTGTTCGCGTAGGCCTGACTGGCATCCACGCTCAGCGTCGCGGGCAGATTGATCGTGCCATCGATCAGCACGCCATTGTCTGTCGTGTAAACCTGCCCCGGCTTGGTCGCTTCGCAATTGCCTCGGCCCGCATCGACATCAGCAGCGAGATCGATGATCACCGCGCCCGCTTTCATCTGTGCGACAACTTCGTTTGGAATCAGAAGTGGCGGAGCCTTGCCGAATACCGCCGCCGTGGTGATGACCGCGTCAGCGCCGATGACGTGCTTGCTCATCAGGTCCGATTGCTTCTTGCGATCTTCTTCGCTCAGTTCCTTGGCATAACCACCCGCTGTCTGTGCATCGCCCGTAGGCATGGGCAGTTTCACAAACCTTGCGCCCAGGCTCTTGACCTGTTCTTCTACCACGGCACGCACATCGAATGCTTCGACAACTGCGCCCAGTCTGCGGGCCGTGGCGATGGCCTGCAAACCCGCGACACCGGCACCGATCACGAAGACCTTTGCTGGCGAGATCGTGCCCGCTGCGGTGATCATCATCGGATAGACGCGCGGGCTGGCTGCGGCTGCCAGAAGCACCGCTTTGTAGCCACCCATGCTCGCCTGCGATGACAGCACATCCATCGTCTGAGCGCGACTAATGCGCGGCACAAACTCCATCGAAAACGAAGTGATCTTCCGCACCGCCAGTGCACGCACCATGTCCGCCTGCTTCAGCGGAGCGAGCATGCCCATGAGAATCGCCCCTTCACGCATCTTCGAAATCTGCTGGGGATCGACCGGCGCGATCGAGACAATCACATCACTCTGCTGCCAGAGCGAATCAACTGCCGCATCACTGATCATCGTTGCACCGGCCTGTTCGTAAGCAGTATCCGCGTGAAATGCCGCCGCCCCCGCGCCAGCCTGAATCACAACGCCAACTCCCTTGCCGGTGAGCTTCTTGACCACGGCGGGCGTCAGCGCCACTCGCTTCTCATCCCCGGCGGTTTGTCTGGGTACTGCAATCTGCATTACACCATGCCTCAAATAGATTGATGATCGTGAGACCCGTACAGTTGCACGATATCCGAAACTGCCTAAGGGTGTAAAAATGAGATGACCTGATGCGGGACATGATCGAAGCAGCACAGGAAGCGATCAGCATGGGGAAATGCGCTGGGGCCAGATCGATCAAGCGGTCAACATTCGTCAGGTCGCCAGCGAGGTCTATCGCCCGGACATTTATCGCAATGCTGCGGCGCAGCTTGGTATCGCCTGTCCGCCTGGCGACTACAAGACCCAAGGCACGCACGTCGATCCGTGGACGCTACAAGAAAGCTCATCGCTCATTCGCCTGGGGGCCGATCGATTCTGCGACCTGCGCCCGTTCGATCCCGCCAATCCCATCGATTATCTGCATCAGTTCCCCGTCGGCTCCATGGTCATCGATCCAACAGCGCTGGCTGCGGCGAATGCTTGAAGATGCAGTGTGCCAACCACTTGGTTTAGTTCACGTCAAGTTCACGTACTACGTTTCAACAGAACCAACTACCCACAATTCGCTTCCCCTTAACCCCCCATCTTCAATAGTCGATACATGACTAAGCGCCTCTTTACCTGGTGGGGATTCCCTGCATGCGTCGAGTCATCGACATTCTGATTGTGCTCATGCTCATCGCTGTTCTGGTCGGTCTGGTGTGGCATTATCGGAGCGAGCAGAAACATCTCGAAACCTATCGCACCGTTCACGACTCCATCTCTCGACTCTACGAACAAGCTCGATTTCAAGGTTCCCTCGAAGATCACGGCACTCGCGGCGGCTTCCCGCTCATGATTCAGACCTCCTGGTTCAAAGACGGCCTGCCCCTCAATGTTGCTGTCCCTGCCAATCAGCCTTGGCTTGATATTGCCCCCATCGGCGATACCGGCGACCATCCGCCCGACCCGGTCATCACCAGCCGTGAACAGGCAGGCTTCTGGTACAACCCCAATCGCGGCCTCTTCCGAGCGCGGGTGGTGCCACAGTTTTCCGAAGAGGAAACAATCGAGCTTTACAATCAGCTCAACAACACGGCGCTCAAGTCGATGCCTCGTGAAAACAAAGCCGAACGACGCGCCATCTCCGTGGAAAAAATCATCGCCGCTGCGGATCAGGAAGTGACCGATCATGCCAACGGCAAGGTCACCTCGCCGGTGCTCAAACGGCGTACGCTGCTCGATGTGAAGACCAATGAGTAAGGTTGGGCTCCACGCAATTCACATTCGTTGCTCAAGGCAAACGCAGATGACTTTTTCTTATTCCCCTCCCTCCTAGGGAGGGGTTAGGGGAGGGTCGCGTTGCCGATCATTCCTGCGGGAAATACAGCAATATCTTTCATCGATGACTCGACCCTGCCCC
>CAZYQL010000249.1:0-1911 GCA_964650055.1 uncultured Phycisphaeraceae bacterium
AACCTCCTGCTCTAAAATCGAATCCAGATAGCCTGATTTCTCATGGAAGCCAATGCCTCCATTGGATACTGTTAGTGTGATGATGGGTGAGTCTGTTCTGATTCACGACCATCAACTGGTTTTAAGTTGCCCGGATTTTCAGGGTCCTTTCTGTTCGTGCCCGTGAAAGTTTCGCAATTGAAATCAACACGCCGCCGCGATTGATTTGCTCTTCTGAGTATCCACCATGCCTTCTCGATCACGATTCATTGTGCGTCCCGCATTCACCGTGCCCGAACTCCTGGCGGTGGTGGCGATCATCATGATTGTGCTCTCGATTCTGCTGCCGAGCATGGGGCGTGGGCGCGATGCGGCACGCAAGGCAATCTGCGCCAGCAACCTGCATCAGCAGGGCCTGGCGATGATCAACTACACCGTCAACACCCAGTACTACCCCGGCCACGCCGCTTCGATGAATGGCTATATCGCTGCGGTCTGGCCCACACGCATGCGGCTTTATGGTGAAGGCGTGGGAATGTTCAACTGTGCCTCGGCTCCGATTGGTTTTCAATGGAAAGTCGTCACCGCTGCGCCCGGCGGCGTCTATGCCACGCAAGCGGAAGTCAACACCTGGGGCTACAAGATGGGCGAACGACTACTCGTGGTCGGCGGCGGATCGGGCATGCCTTTCACCTACGGCTACAACGACTGGGGCAGTTGGAATACTAGCTGGCAAATCCTCAAAAATCCGCAACGCGGCCTGGGCGGAGACCTCTATTTCTCCGTCAACGTGACCGAACTGCGCAAGTCGCTCGTCTCCGCCCCTTCCAACATGATCGCCATCGCCGACAACGTCAACGATGGCAATTGGGATTTCAACATCGACCCGAACAACCCTTCCGAAGGCGTGGGCAAACTGCATTACGACGGTGCCAACGTCCTATTCTGCGATGGCCACGTCGATTGGGAACTGACCACCAAGTGGATGAATGTGAACACCGCCACCACCGCCGGCCAGGACATGGGCCGGAAGTGGAACAATCACAACGGCTACACGGCGGATCAGAACTGAAACGGAAAAAAGCGAAAGCGAAAAAGCACGAACGCGAAAAAGCGAAAAATCAGAAGCAAGCCGCCGACCTCCCCACTCCTCCTAATTTCTCGCTTTCCCGCTTTCCTGCTTTCTCGCTTTTCCCTCCCCCATGCCCAGACAAACGCTCATCACCCTCATCTCCATCGTGGCCATCCTCATCGGGCTGGTGCTGCTGGTGCGCCCGCTCTTCACCGGTGACAGCGTCCACGGCGACAACAACGCCAACCTGCCCCAAGGCGTGTGGTATCAGTGCAGCGACCCGCAAACCCCGCACGCTTTTCACCTGACCGTCAAAGAACTGAGCAATCACTTCGAAGCCAACTACGGCAAGCCCGACTCGCAACCCAAGTGCCCCACCTGCGGCAAGACCGGACAGGCCGCCTTCAAATGTGCAGCCTGCGGCAAGATGACCGTGCGAACCGCCAGCACTTCTGCATGCGCTCAATGCAACAAACCATTCGATGAATAACGATCACGCGATCGCGCTTCATTCAGTCTGCTCTGCAAAGTGAAAACTTTCACACCTTAGCGCTCAAAACATCATGGACTTGCCGTCCCTGGTGTTGTTCATCAAAGTTTCAGTTCCCTCAAAATTGCACTGCTGACTCATGCCCACGGCTGGTACACTGATTCCATCGCGCAAACGATCGCAACCGTTCGCCAACAAGCGCAAAGATCGCCGCGGCTGGTTCCTTCTCAATTTGGAGTCTCGCCATGCCTGATGCAACCTGTCGGATGTGTCGCGATGAGTCCCCCACCTTTTCTCGCCGTGATGTGATGCGCGTGCTTGGCACCAGCGCTGCTGCGCTGGCGGTGAGCGGCACCCCTCTCGCGGCAGC
>CAZYQL010000249.1:2011-4432 GCA_964650055.1 uncultured Phycisphaeraceae bacterium
AGAAGCCCCCGGAGAAGTCCCCGGAATCCGTCGTCAAACTGCTCCACGATTCGCTCAATCCCCAGCAGCGTAAAGCTGTCTGTTTTGCATGGGATCACGTCGATAAAAACAACGGCCTCCTGCGCACGCGCATCAGCAACAACTGGCGCATCACCCCGCAGCAGATCAAGAGCGCGTTCTACTCCGCTGACCAGCAGCAGATGATCCGCGACATCTTCGAAGGCGTCGTCAATCCCGATTGGATCGAACGATTCGATCGCCAGTTCAAAGATGATCTGGGCGGCTTCGGCAAGCAGCAAGGCATCGCCATCTTCGGCGAGCCTGGCAGTGAAAAGTTTGAGTTCGTCCTCACCGGTCGCCACGGCACCGTCCGCTGCGACGGCAACACCACCGATCACGTCGCCTTCGGTGGCCCCATCCTTTATGGTCACGCTGCCAGCGGCTATTTCGAAAAAGACACCCATCCCGGCAACGTCTTCTGGCACCAGGCACAGGCTGCCAACAAGGTCTATCAGATGTTCGATGGCAAGCAGCGCAAGATGGCGCTGGTCGATACCTCACCCGATGAAGCATCCATCGCTTTCCGCGGCAAGGAAGGCAAGTTCGATGGCATCCCCATCAAGGAACTCAGCGGCGATCAGCGCGAGCATGTGCAGAAAGTAATGCAACTGCTCATCGAACCTTATCGCCAGTCCGATCAGGATGAAGTCGTCGCGGCTCTCAAAGCACAAGGCGGGCTCGATCAGTGTCACCTGGCTTTCTATGCTGATGAAGACATGGGCGAAGATCAGGTCTGGGACAACTGGCGACTCGAAGGCCCCGCTTTCGTCTGGCATTACCGCGGCGCTCCGCACGTGCATGTGTGGATCAATGTGGCGGACGATCCGAGTGTGAAACTCAACGGCAAAAACCTCAGCGGCGCGCTGCACGAAAAAGATAAGAAGTAAACCTGCGCAGCGCTGCCGCCGCTCGCGGCGTAGCGACATCAGCGCCACAAACCCCGACCACAACCTTCACGCCGCCCTTCACGAGAAATTCCTTCCCAATCCGATAGCGATTCATATACTCAGTGTGTTACCTTATGTGAATCGCCTGATCGGATCCGCCCATGCTCTCCATTAACGCCCCATCATCCACCCCGCTCTCTCGCCGCGAGCTGCTGCGCGTCGGCAGCGCGCTAGGCCTCTCCGCTCTCACCCTCAATCAAGCCCGCGCTTCCCAGCCCGCGCCCGCCAAGCGAACCTCCTCCTTCGGCAAAGCCAAAGCCTGCATCGTCCTCTTCCTCGCAGGCGGTCCGCCTCAGCATGAAACCTGGGACCCCAAGCCCGATGCCTCCGCTGATATCCGTGGCCCGCTCGATTCCATCAAATCCAGTCTGCCCGGCTTACGTGTCGGCGAACTCATGCCCAAGCTCGCCAAGCAGGCTCACCGCTGGTCCATCCTCCGCGCCATGCGCACCGCGGATAACGCCCACTCCGCCAGTGGCTACTACATGCTCACCGGCCGGCCGCACCTTCCGAAAAATCAGGAAAACGCCACCGCCAAAGACCCCAACCTTTGGCCCTCCATGGGCGCTGTCGTTAATCGAATGCTCCCCCGCCGCAGCGCTCTGCCCAATGCCGTCACGCTCCCCGAGCACATCTGGAACACCGGCATGATCCCCTGGCCCGGGCAGGACGCCGGCTTCCTCGGCCGCTCGCTCGATCCTTGGCTTTTGCACTGCGATCCAAGTCAGCCTGACTTCAATGTCTCTGGCCTCACGCTGCCCGAAGGTGTCTCGCAGGTTCGCCTCAATAATCGCCTGGCTCTGCACAAACAGCTCGATCATCACTTCGAAAAAATCGCCAAAACTGGCCCGCTCGAAGGACACAACGCCTGGACGCAAACCGCTATCGATCTCCTCGCCGCCAATAGCTCACGCAAAGCGTTCAACCTCGAAGAAGAATCACGCGAAACCCGCCAGCGCTACGGCCACCATCGCTTTGGCCAAAGCGTCCTCCTCGCTCGCCGCCTCGTCGAGTCAGGCGTATCCCTCGTACAGGTCAACTGGACCCGCGACAAAGATGGCACCAACGACAGCCCGATGTGGGACACGCACAAGGATCACATTCCACTGCTCAAAGACAAACTGATGTCGCCGATGGATGCTGCATGCAGCGCCCTGATTGATGATCTCAATGACCGAGGCATGCTCGATGAAACGCTCGTCGTCTGGATGGGTGAGTTTGGCCGAACGCCCAAGTTCAACGCCGGCGGCGGCCGCGACCACTGGGGCAACGTCTTCTCCGTCGCCCTCGCCGGCGGCGGCATCCGCCCCGGCATCGTCCACGGCTCCTCCGACACCATGGGCGCCGAACCCAAAGACGGCGTAGTCACCCCCGAAAACCTCTTCGCCACCATCTACCACTGCCTGGGCCTTGG
>CAZYQL010000250.1:0-4424 GCA_964650055.1 uncultured Phycisphaeraceae bacterium
CCGACGGTGCCGCTCGTCTGTACTCACTCGCTGAATTCAAAGAACGAAACAATCTGAACATTCGTCGCCGCTATCTTCAGGGTCGCTATGGTGCGTTGCCTGCTTTGGGATCATTCACGGAGTGACTGCATGGGGGCTCGCAATCGCAGGAGGTCCGGCAATGATCGGTACGGCAGTCGCCCTGTCAGGCGATTGTCGCCACATCCGAGCATCATTATCGTATGCGACGACACCACCACTGCCGTGCGATATTTTGAAGAGTTGAAACGTCAAGTGAAGGCACGTGTCACCGTACATGTCGCGCCTGCTCCTAAACATGGAATGAGTGCCAAGGAGGTTGTCGCCTGTGCCAAAGCGAAGACAAAAGCGATACTCAAAGGTAGACCGGCGAATAAAGATCGCGTCTGGGCTTTGATCGATCTTGAAGCTGAATCGGCGAAGCGAACCGAAGCAAAACAATGTAAAGATGCGTGTTTAAGTTCAGGTATTGTGCAAGTGGCCTTGTCCGATCCATGTTTTGAAGTCTGGACGTTACTGCATTTCATCGATACGGGGCGTCCATTCGCCGATTGTACGGATGTGCTCAAGTTGTTGTCGCAAGAATGGAATAAGGCTGCGGCAAGTTCAGGTTGGAATCAATTCGGCAAGAAGGCACAGATCGATGTAAGCCATCTGATGGGTGATCGTCAACAGCAGGCCATCTCCCGCGCGAAGCAGCACCACGAGGCAGTGGATCCATCTTCAACGGAAGTTTATCGCGTGGTAGAATACATTCTGAACGTGGGCAAGGAGAGCGAGTGAGGCAAACGCGCAGCGTCCTCGCTGCGCGGGGTGGATGTACCCCTCGCACGTACAGCAAATTGACATTGCTACTGCATCAACACGCCGATATCATTCACGCCGCATGAATATCCTCGGCCGATCTGTGCGGAATCTCGTTCGACTGGCGGGCTACTCGCTTGTGCGATGTCAGAAATCCACCGGCTACCCCATGGACTTCACCGCCAAAGAGGCAGCACTGGTCGATGCCGTGATGCCCTACACAATGACTCCGCCGGGCCGGGTACTCGCGATGATTCATGCTGTGGATTACATTCAGCGATGCGCCATCGAAGGTGATATCGTCGAGTGCGGTGTCTGGCGCGGCGGATCGATGATGGCGGCAGCCAAGACGCTCATCGCCAATGACGCAACTGATCGCACGCTCTGGCTCTACGACACCTTTGAAGGCATGACCGCTCCGACCGTCCACGATGTATCGAGCAAAGGTATCAAGGCATCAGACAAATTCGCCAAACGTCAAAGCTCCGATGACCGTTCAAACTGGTGTAACGCTTCGATCGAGGATGTCACCCAAAATATGAAGTCCACCGGCTACCCGCAGGAACGCATCCGCTTGGTCAAGGGCAAAGTCGAGGAAACCATCTCAGCCCAAGCTCCCTCAAAAATCGCCATTCTTCGATTGGACACCGATTGGTATGAATCGACCCGTCACGAAATGGAAATGCTGTTCCCGCGCCTCGTGCAAGGCGGCATCCTCATCATCGACGATTACGGCGACTGGGCCGGTGCCCGCAAAGCGGTCGATGAATACCTGGCAGCCCATCGCGTCCCTCTGTTTTTGGGTCGCATCGACGATACCGCAAGACTAGGCATAAAGATTTCGTAGGATGGGCACCGCCCCGCCGCCCTCCTTACTCGCTTAACAGCATATACCCACAGGAGTCATGCAAGATTGACGCGAAAGGATTTCCATGCGATACAAGAAATGTGCTGGTAATCTTTAATAAATATTTGCTTTACAACTCGCTGCCAAATACACTCAAGCTCTTCGCGGAACGTGAACACAAACAAATAATCAGCTCCGCGTCGGACGACTAATTAAAGGGCAGAACGCTTCGGCGAAAGGCCCATTAACGAGTAAGCCGACTTGGTACAGCACCCTCAACGGTGCCGAACCAAGTCGGCTTTTTTTTGCCTCGCAAATTTTTGCCCAGTGAAATAAAGGATTGAATCATGAACACCAAACGACTGATCACGCGCGCTCTGTTTGTCATCGTGCTGACCCTCCTTTTCTTAGGCGGCTGCAACACCTGGAAAGGCATGGGCAAAGACATCGAACGGACGGGCGAAAATATACAGGACGATTAACCCGCAAACACACGGCAACGCCCTGGTGCCCTGAGATAAATAGTCCGTGTGGTGAGCGCCTCTCACCATGATTGGCCTCATGCGTCAATCGTGGTGCGCGGCTCCCGCCCTGCTTGCTCCTAGGCCATCGTCCCCGAACCCGCCACCGCCAAGCTCGGCCTACTGAGCATGGTCGGCCTAATGGCACTTGGCCGTCGTAAGGCGTGAGCGACTGACTCATTAACCCTGAACTTTGAGCAACCCCGGTTTACGCCGGGGTTGTTTCTTTTCACGTGGTCGGACGGAAGACAATGAAACAAAAACAGGGGCAGGTCTAACTATCAACTCTGCCTATCTCGTCCTGACGGCGTTGCTACGCTCCGACTATCACGGTGTCGAACACCACTTGCGCAAGTGCCCGGAATGCAGCGGCATTCGCCTTGCAGTTTGCAATGGAAAATCGCGCGGATGTGTGGTATAATGTGTGCGAGGTTTTGACTGCATTCATTTCTGTTCTTCACGGGGTTTTAAGTTGCGATGTTCTTCTTCCATTGATTTGGCGTTGCTTGATCTGGCCGTTGCCTCGCTCTCGCATGCGCTATGGCGCGGCGATGCACGGGCATTATCGTGTCCATTGACCGCCACGAGCCACACTACGGATGTCCAGGTAGACACAAAAACCGCGTTTTCAGCGAAATATCGAGGGGTAGATGTCTACGAGTTTACACGTAGACATCGGTTAAGGCTTTTATTTTAAGTGGTTTACAGTCCAAGATGAAAATGAAAAAATGCGAGGGTAGACATGTTTACGGATTTACACTTACTTGGCGGGCTCTTGGCAAACTTGGATTCAGGCGGGTGGGTAGATATCGCATCGGGACAGCATCGCCAGTAAAATGACGGGCTTGCAGGATGGGGTTGGGTTGGGTCGTTTGCACTGTCCTGGTTCAATCTACTTTCATGATCTGCGTTGGAGTTGCTCCTTATGGCCGGCCACAGTCACGCCAAGAACGTCAAACATCGCAAAGCAGCCGTCGACGCCAAGCGGGGCAAGATGTGGAGCCGATGTGCCCGCGTCATCATCATCGCTGCCAAAGGCGGCGGCGGTGACCCGGCGACCAACCTGTCGCTGCGCTACGCCATCGATGATGCACGCTTCTACAACATGCCTAACGACACCATCGACAAGGCGATCAAAAAAGGCACCGGCGAACTGGCCGGCGAGAATATCGAAGCAGCGATGTATGAAGGATATGGGCCCGGCGGCGTTGCGGTCCTCTGCGAAATCCTCACGGACAATCGCAACCGTACTGCGGGCGAAGTTCGCCGTATCTTCGATAGACATGGTGGGCAACTGGGCAGCAGCGGATGCGTGTCTTATATGTTCACGCCCAAGGGACAGATTCTGGTCGCCAAGGAACACGCCGATGAGAACACGATTATGAATCTGGGGCTGGAAGCTGGGGCTGAGGATGTACTCGATGCGGGTGAGCTTTGGCAGATTCTCACGGCGTTTGGCGATTTCATTCCCGTCAGGCAAGCGCTCGAAAAGGCGAACATCACGATCAATTTCGCGGAGCTGACGCAGGTGCCCAGCAACACAGTGGCGGTCGATGGCGAGAAAGCGGAGATGGTTCAGAAACTGATCGAAGCACTGGATGACAACGATGATATTCAGAAGGTGCACACGAACTTTGAGGGGTGAGGTTGAGGCGGTGAGGGTTGAGATTTACGCCGGGGGTTTCATATGATTCGTCACACCATTCATTTCACTGGTCGCGTGCAAGGCGTGGGGTTTCGGTACACGACGCGGCAGATTGCTTCGCAGTTTGTGGTGGCGGGATTCGTGCAGAATCTGGACGATGGCCGGGTGCTACTGGTTGCGGAGGGTGAGCAGGAGCAGCTCGAAAAGTTGCTGCACGCGGTGCTTGAGAAGATGTGCGATTTTGTGCGAAGCCACACGCTGGCCATCTCGCCCGCCACGCAGGAGTTTGGTCAGCCTCGGGCGGGGGCGCTGACGATTCGGCAGTAAGCCTGGCACTGAGGCGCGATCTAAGAATATATGGAAGCACAACAGAAAGGACGCGAAAATGGCACGCTCGAACTGGCCGATAATCATCCTCGCCTCTGCCGCAGCTACCCATCTTGTCAGAGAGCGTATGATTCGATGCAATAGGGCTTCCCCCACCGCGTTTTATCTGTGAGCTTTGAATGGATTCACCAGTGCCTCAGCCGCCAGAACCGCTGGCCCCGTCGGCCAACGAACCGGCCAAAGGATCTGCCAGAGGACCGGC
>CAZYQL010000251.1:0-4374 GCA_964650055.1 uncultured Phycisphaeraceae bacterium
CCCCCGCATCCATCGGCTCCCCGCCCACCGGCCTCGTTTACGCCAAGGGCCGCATCGACATCGAGGGCGGCCTCATCCGCCTCGCCGCCAGCCGCGACGGCCTCGTCAAAGAAGTCGCGGTCGAGGAGGGGCAACGCGTTCGCAAGGGCGACATCCTCGCCGTCATCGACGACCGACCCGCCCGCCTCGCCCTCGCCGTGGCTCAGGCCGAACTCGCGCAAACCAGCGCCGCATTGCCCGCCCTCCAGGTCCGCCTCACCGCCGCCGAGCGCGAATCCGCCCGACTCGAACCGCTCCTCGTCTCCGAGGCCGCCGCCCGCGCCGACATCGACCTGGCCCGCGACCAGACCGCGCTCCTCCGCGCTGAACTTGCCGCCGCCGAGTCCGCCGTCGTCACCGCCGCCGCCCGCCTCCGCGCCGGCAAATACGAGATCGAACAGCGCATCGTTCGCGCCCCGCTCGACGGCTGGATCGTCAAGCGCCAGGCCCGCCCCGGCGACGGCGTGAGCACCCTCAACGTCACTCCGCTCTTCGTCTTCGCCCCCGACGCCCCTCGCATCGTCCGCGCCGATCTCGACGAACACTTCGTCGAAAAAGTCCGCGCCGGCCAAAACGCCGAGGTCGTCCTCGAAGCCGACGAAACCCGTGTCATCCCGGGAAAAATCCTGCGTGTCGGCCAAGTCTTCGGCGTGAAGACGCCCACCGGCGAACCCGGCGAGCGCCTCGACCAGCGCGTCGTCGAGTGCGTCGTCTCCGTCGAGGACCAAACCCTGCGCATCGGCCAGCGCGTGCTCGTGAGGATCAAACCATGAAACGCCTCTCCCTCATCTTCCTCCTTGTGCTCGCCTCGTGCGCCACCGCCGCCGAATCCCCGCGCCCCGCGCCCACCCTCGTCGCGCCCGATCTCCGCTGGTGGGCTGGCTTCGCCGATCCGCAGCTCGACGCGCTTCTGCGCGAGACCCTCGCCGCCAACCCGGATCTGAAAATCGCCGCCGCCCGCCTCGCCGTCACTCAAGCCGCCCTCGCCGGCGCGCGCGCCGAGCGCCGCCCCTCGCTCAATCTCGGGGCCTCCGCGCAACGCCGCGCCTACACGCGCCGCGAACGCGCCGAAAATCCCACCCTCAAGAACGCAGCGACCACGCTCACCCTTGGCCCCTCCGCCTCCTATGAAATCGACCTCTGGGGCCGCCTCGCCCGCGGCGTTGAGGCCGGCTCCACCGAGGTTCTCGCCAGCGCCGAAGACGCCGCCGCCCTCCAACTTGCCCTCACCGGCGAGGTCGCCGCCGCATGGTTTGCCCTGCGCGCCAACGCCGAGGAACAGCGCCTCCTCGTCCTCCGCGCTGCCCAAGCCCGCGCCGCCCTCGTCATTCTCGTCGCCCGCCAGTCCTCCGGCTTGGCCGACGCCAACCCTGCCGGGGAACAACGCCGCACGCTCACCCTCCTCGACCGCGAGGCCTCCGCGTTGATGGAGGAAAAATCCACACTGCTCCACCGGCTCGCCGCCCTCCGCGGGCTGCACGCGGCCGACGCTCCTGCGCTCGCGATTCCACCGCTTGCCTCCGCGCCGGCGAATCCGCTGCCCGCCACCCTCACCACCGCCGTGCTCGCCCGCCGGCCCGATCTTCGCGCCGCCGCCGCCCGCCTCGCCGCCCAGCAAGCTCGCGTCGGCGAGGCCCGCGCCGCCGCCCTTCCTTCCCTCGCGCTCTCCGCCGAAGGTCTCTTCACCGGCGAGAGTCTCCGTGAGTTGCTGCGCACCGGCTCGCTCGGCGGCTTCGTAGCCGCGCAGATCGCCGCGCCTCTTTTCGACGGCGGCCGCCGCGCCGCCCGCACGGAGTCCGCCCGCGCCGAACTCACCGCCGCCGCCGAGACCTACGCCGCCATCGTCGTGCAGGTTTTCCAAGAAACCGCCGACGCCCTCGCCCGCGTCGAGGCCGCGCGGGCCGAAGGGGCCGCCGCCGAGGCCGCCCTCCGCTCCGCCCACCGTCTCGCCGACCTCGCCGAGTCCCGACGGGCCGCCGGTCTCACCGACCGCCTCACACCGCTCTCCGCGGAAGCCGAGATGCTCACGGCCGCGACCGATCTCGTCCGCGCCCGCCTCGGAGAGGTTCACGCCCTTGTCGTCCTCGCCAAAACCCTCGGCGGCGACTGGCCCGCCCCCGCGTCCTTAATCGCCTCCGTCCCATGATCGCCCTCTTGGTCATCCTCACCTCACTCGTCGTCCTCGTCGCTTGGGACGTGAGCGACTACGACCCGCATGAACCGTAACCCAACGATGAAACGACCTCTCCGCCTCTATTGCATCGCGCTCACCGCCTTTTTGGGCGGGCCCTCGATCACTCTCGCCCAGCCACGCATCTCGGTCGTCCAGGCGCCTCGGCCCCGCCGATCCACCCCGCGCGCTCGCATCAGGACCAAACCCGTCGCGACTCCGCGCTCGCCGTCACGATGAGTCTTGCTTTTAACCACTCGACTTTCGATCCGGTCACGATGCCCCTCGCGCTCCATTTAGCTTCGTCCCCCGCCTCCCATTCCCCGGCCCGGCGCTGGCTCGGCACGCGCCCCTACTGGCTCTGCCAGCTCATCGGCTGGGGCGGTATATCGGCCTCGTGGATCCTGCCCCTGCTCGTGCGCGGCAACGCTATCGCTTACGAAGCTCTCTACGGTGCGGTCCTCGCCGCGTCCGGCCTGGGCATTTCCCATCTGCTGCGCGTGGCCTTCCTCTTTCATCTTCGCACCGCGCGCTCGTGGCCGGCCACCCTTCTGCGCCTCACACCCTGGGTCATCGCCGCCTTCCTCGCCCATGCGGGCGTCATGCTGTGGACCGTCGGCCAGATTCCGGACACGGCTTCCCCCGTCCTCTATTACATCGACCGTCCCGGCGGCAGTCTCTTCGCCTACTTCGATATCATCACGGTTTGCGGTCCGCTCCTGATCATCTGGACCGGCTTCTACATCGGGGCGCGTTCCTACCGGCAATATCAGGTCGCACAGCTTGATCGGCTGCAACTCCTCGCCTCCGCCAAAGATGCCGAACTCCGCTCGCTGAAAGCGCAGCTCAACCCCCACTTTCTCTTCAACAGTCTCAACACGCTCCGCGCCCTCATCCCCCGCGACCTCGCGCCGCCCCGCGAGGCGCTCACACTCCTCTCCGATCTGCTGCGCGCCTCCCTCACCTCGGGGCACGATACCACCATCCCGTTCGCCCGCGAACTCGAGACCGTCGATAACTTCCTCGCGCTCGAACGCCTGCGTTTCGAGGAACGGCTGCACATCCGACGCTCGGTCGATCCCGCCACCCTCACCCGCGCCATCCCCCCGTTCTTGCTCCAGACCCTCGTCGAAAACGCGATCAAGTTCGGCCTCAATCCCCGCGAACAGGGCGCGCACATTTCCATCGAGGCGGAACTCCAAGACGACCTGCTCCGCGTGCGCGTGCGCAATCCCGGCACGCTCACCGCCGCCTCCGCCTCTACCGGCCTCGGCGTGAAAAACGCCCGCGCCCACCTCCGCCTGCTCTTCGGCCCGGCCGCCGCGCTCCACCTCCGCCAGCTCTCCCCGGAACTCGTCGAAGCCGAGCTCCTCATCCCACCCTTGCCCGCCGCCAGCCCATGAAAACCGTCATCATTGACGACGAGCGTCTCGCTCGCGAAGAACTGCGCGGCCTCCTCTCCGAACACCCCGGCATCGAGATTATCGGCGAGGCCGCCAACGTCACCGAGGCCCTCAAGCTCATCCCGCGTCTCCGCCCCGACCTCCTCTTCCTCGACATCGAGATGCCCGGCCGCACCGGCTTCGATCTCCTCGCCGCGCTCCCGCCGCCGCACCCGCAGATCATCTTCGCCACCGCCTTCGACGCCTTCGCGCTCCGCGCCTTCGAGGTCAACGCCCTCGATTATCTGATGAAGCCGGTCCACCCGCAGCGCCTCGCCGCCGCGCTCGCCAAGGTCCGCACGCGGCTGGAGAAAACCACCGGCACCGCTCCGTCCGCAGCTCCCGCCGCGCCCGCCGGCCCGGCCGACGACGAAGCCCCCACGGCCCCGCTCCGCGAAGACGACCACGTCTTCGTGCGCGAGGGCGACCGCACGTGGTTCATCCCCGTGCGCTCCCTCCGCCTGCTCGAAGCCGACGGCAACCACACGCGCCTCCACTTTGGCGCCGAAAAGCCCCTCCTCTACCGCACGCTCGGCGCGATGGAGGCGCGCCTGCCCGCGTCGCTCTTCCTCCGCGCCAACCGCTCGCAGCTCGTCAACGTCACCTTCATCGAAGCCGTCGAGCCGTGGTTCAGCGGCAGCGTCAAAGTCCGCCTGCGCGGCGGCCCCGAAGTCGAGTTCTCCCGCCGCCAAGCCCAGCTCTTCCGCGAGCGCACAAGCCTCT
>CAZYQL010000252.1:0-4316 GCA_964650055.1 uncultured Phycisphaeraceae bacterium
ATCTCAAATCTCCAATCTTCCCGATTTCTCTCCTACTCCAACCTCTTCTCAATCCGCTGCATCTCAAGCGTGGGCATCATCCGCGTTGGCTCGAGGTACATCGCCTGGCTCAGTTCGATCGCTTTTTCATAATGTTCTTTCGCTTCGTCTTGGCTGCCGATGCGCCAGAGAATCTCCGCCAGTTCGATGCGATCAGCCCATGCATAAGGGCGAAGCACGATGAGCTTGCGCCACAGCGCGAGCGACTCTTGTGCATACTGCGGCTGACTGAGAATCTCGGCGGCATAAAGGCGCAACTGCGCTTCTTGCCTTAGCAGCGTGAGCGATGAGTAACCCAATTCAGCCGCACGATCATGCGCCGCCAGCGACATCATCGTCAGGCGGTGAATCTCTTCGCTGGTCCCTTTGCGAATCTTGTCTTCGGGTACACCTTTGAGCTGCGATCCAAGACTCGCCGCCGCTTCCATCGCCAGTCTCGATTGCCATTCAAACGGCTTCGCATTGAATGGCCCAATTCGCTGCGCCTCCTCAAGCATCGCCAGTGTTTCGCGAAACGCTGACCACGATGCGGGACTCTGTCGCACCTTGCGCTCGGCATCGGCCAGCAGCGTCTGCTGCTTGGCGATGGGCAATGTGAGTGTGAAAAAATAAGTGAAAGAAAACAGGATCAAAATCATCGGCAGGGCGAGCGCCATGGGTGCGATGCTGCGCTGCGTAATCGATTCGGACTGTTGCTCATGTTGCTTTCCTTTGCTGGCCGCCAGAGCCACGACGAGCCAAGCTATGGGCGCGGATGAGGCCTGAAAATAGGTCATTTCGATCTGTGCATGAATAAGCAGCAAGGCCGCTGCGCCAAGCAGGCCCAGTTGAACGCCGATGTGATTGAGCCAGTGGCGGGTGGTGAGGACTGAGGCGAGAAAGAAGCAGCCGATCATGCCCAGGGACCAGATGAGGAAGCGATCGGGGGAGCCGTAGGCAGGGCCGCGCACGAGGTAGTCGATGCCGAAAAGCGCGATGATGAAAGCGAGAGTCCACGCCATATCCGTGCCAGCGACTTGCAGCGAAGGCTTGTCCTGATCCGATGGTTTTTCCGGCGAGGCTGTCGGCATTACAGCGAGTTCATTTTGCGTTGCACAGGCTGCTGCTTGCGCAAGCCAGGTGAGCAGCAGTGCGCTGATGGCGATGCCGCCTAAGCCGAGCATGGTGGTGTAGTCGATGAAGACGCTGTGGGCGGAGCGCACTTCTTCGGGGTTGAGCGGATTCTTGGCCCAGTTATATTCATCGCTGAACCGCGAAGGCCCGGAGCCGACGATGGCCTGACTCGGATCGCTGACGATGATGCGCGATGCGGCTTGCCAGTAGTGATAGCGAAAGAGCAGGCTGCGCTCGCCGTCGGCGGTGGAAGGCGGGCCCATCAGGCCGCGTGCGATGACGATAACGATGGCCACGAAGACCAGCGCGACGGCGGCAACAGGCACCAGCTTGCGCCATCGCGGATGGTTGCCGCTCCACCAGGCGAGCGCGACGAGCATCATCGCCATGATCATCGCAACAGGTGCACCTTTGGAATGCGTCAGCAGCACGATGCACAATCCAAGCAGCGCCACGCTTGCAGGCAACAGCCAGCGCAGGCCCCATGATTTTCGTTTGAGCCAAAGGCCTATCGCGATGCCTGTTGAGAGCACTGCGAGTGATCCGCCGATGGATCCGAGAATGTTGGAGAAGGTGAACGCTCCGGTGGGCTCAGCGAAGGACATTCGCCTCAGGTACATCTGATGCTCGGGTGAATCAGCTTCCCAGCCACGCGCTGCGAGGAAGGATTGTTCGTTCTCCTTGAACATCGCGATGGTTTCTGCGTGATCGAGAAAAACGAAGCGCGCTGCATCAATGAACAGGGGCACGGTCAAGGCCATGAGGATGGCGATGAACCACCGTCGTTGTCTGTCGCGCTGGCCCAGATGAAGGGCAGCGAGCGCGAGACTGATGCCGCCGATCCACGAGCCGCAGTGGAAGGCGTTATCGATGGAGGTTCTTGCATGAAAGAAGCAGAATGCGATGCCGACGATCGCGACGAAGATGGAGCGATGGCGCAGCTTGCCGCCGCCGCTGACGTGCAGAAGCAGGGCCACGCCGCAGACGGCCAGGCTCATCGCATCGCACACCGCTGCACCGGTCACGCCGAAGAACAGCACCGGCACCGTATCGTCTACCACCTCACCCGTTAGCGTCGTATTGATCGCGCGAATCGCCTGACGCGGATCGGTCTCCCAGTAGAGGTTGGCAGTGAAAGGCACCAGACATCGCACCAGCGCCAGCAGCAGCACCAGGAGAGAAATGCCAGTGAGCGCATGATCGCGCCAGTTCAAAGCTGGCAACGATTCAATCGCAACTGGCCGGTGGCGTTTGACCATGTGAGCAGTGTAGCGATGCACTGAGAATCACACTTTGCACACGTTGCACGCAATGACTCGCGCAGTTCGCTACCATCACCGCAACTCCCGTTTTTTAGGTATCAACTCATGAACACCATCGCCATCGAAAGCGTTTCCATCGGCCCGCGCTCGCCGCTGACCATCATCTCCGGTCCCTGTGTGGCCGAGTCTTATGATCTCTGTCTGAGCATCGGCGAACAGATGCGCGATCGCTGCGTGGCGCTGGGTTTTTCCTACATCTTCAAAGCGAGCTATGACAAAGCCAATCGCACTTCGATTCACAGCGCACGCGGGCCGGGCCTTGATGAAGGGCTGAAACTCATCGAAGCCGTGGGCAAGAAACTGGGCGTGCCCACCACCACCGATATTCACGAACCTTCGCACGCAGCACCGGCAGGGCAGGCTATCGATCTCCTGCAAATCCCGGCTTTTCTCTGTCGCCAGACTGATCTCCTTGTCGCTGCCGCCAGCACGGGCAAAGCTGTGAATGTGAAAAAGGGACAGTTTGTGGCGCCCGCAGAAATGAAGAACGTCGTTGAAAAACTCGCCGAGGCAACGACCGCCGCTGATGCTGCTGCCTCGCCTCGCCTCATGCTCACCGAGCGCGGCACCTTCTTCGGCTACGGTCGCCTCGTCAACGATTACATCGGCCTGGGCGACATGATGGACCTGGGCTGGCCCGTCTGTTTTGATGTGACGCACTCCACGCAGCAACCGGGCATGGGTGGCGGCGGCACCAAATCAGGCGGTCGCCCCGAGCGCTCGCCGCTGCTGGCCAAGGCAGCCGTCGCTGCGGGTGTGCAAGCTTTATTTATTGAAACTCACCCTGACCCCAAAAGTGCGCTGAGCGATGGCGCGACGATGCTTCCTGTGGAGACCACGCTCAAGCTGCTCGATCAACTCAAACAGCTGCGCGATGTGGTGGAAGGGTGGGGGTGATTCTCAACGTAATGGCTGGAAGAAAAGCGACGTGTCTGGCGCTCGCGGCTTAGTGCGGCTCGTTGTCATTGTTCCATCGGCGACGCATCTCGGGCAAGGCGGTGCCTTCGCTGCCCAGATAAATCAGATATTTCTGTAGAATGTGTTCGACGTGACCGTCGCCAAAAGCGATGTGTGCGCCGCCGTTGTGACGATCAGCGGGGAACTCGGATCGGCCGGTGCCATCCATGATGTCTTCATCGATGAAATGATCCCACAGCCCATCGACGGTGGAGTCGCCGTACATGATGAAGTTGGAGCCAGCCTTGACCATGGTGATGCGGTTCCATCCTGCGCCGACATGATCGCCCACTCCAAGGGAAGGATTGTTGTTGTCGCTTGAGCCGCCGTTGTTGTGGCCATAGCTGAAGTTTTCGCTGGCGTGGATGCGCACCTGATCCAGCTTGTATCCGTACTGTGCAGGCAGGCCACTGCCAAAGCGAACGCCAGCCCATTTGGCGACGGCTGGAGCAGTGGGGCAGTAAAACAGCTTGGGATCGGGAGCGTGCTCAAAAATCTCCGGCACCCAGACGATCCACTGTGTGCCAGCTTCATAGCCGTTGGGCATGTACCTTGTTTCGGTGGCGTAGCTTCGGGAGCCGATGGCGATCTGATGCAGGTTGCTGCGGCAGATCATCAGGCGAGCGCGCTCGCGCGCTTCCCCAAAACTCGGCAGCAGAATCGACATGATGATGGAAATCACCGCAACCACGGCGAGCAGTTCAGGCACCGTGAAGCCCGCAGTGCTGCGTGGACGTTGCCACTTCTGCCTCAAAGTAAGTGAAACGAAGTCGGACAAAATGAAACGCTCCAAACCTTGTTGTCTTGCGAATGCTGCCGACGAATGCGGCTATTGACGACATTACGATAATTGAAAGCGCATCAGAAGCAAACAGGAATTGACGC
>CAZYQL010000253.1:0-4254 GCA_964650055.1 uncultured Phycisphaeraceae bacterium
CAACCCATTGGACTTTTCCTGTCACCTGTGCTATCCTCTGCGTAACCCTTGGACATTTTGCACCATTAGGGTTGCCCGTTGAATGATGGCTTACGCGGACGCATTTGCGTTCTACCGAACGCAATTCGCGTTCACCATCGACAGTCCCGGGCCCCACCGCTTTGAAGAACCATTGCTATGACATTTGCTGAACTTCGGCTCGCTGAGCCGATCCTCCGTGCCATCACCGCCGAAGGCTACGAAATCCCTACACCCATTCAGGCCCAGGCCATTCCGCATGTGCGCGATGGCTTCGATCTGCTCGGCTGTGCCCAGACAGGCACCGGCAAAACTGCCGCCTTCGCTTTGCCCATGCTTCATCGTCTGCTTGAAGCCAAAAACAAAGCGCTGGCCACCACGCCTGCCGGTGACAACGGCGAAGCGCACACATCGAAAGATGCTGCCGCGGCACCTGCGAAATCACACAGCCGTAACAAGAAAATCGATCGCCACCCGACACGCGTCATTCGTGCCCTGGTGCTCTCTCCTACTCGCGAACTGGCGCAGCAGATCGCTGACAGTTTCAAAGCCTACGGCAAGCACGCTGGCCTGCGCGGCGCGGTGATCTATGGTGGTGTGGGCCAAGGCCCGCAGACCGCTGCGATTCAGGCGGGCATTGACATTCTCGTTGCGACGCCTGGCCGTCTGCATGATCTGATTGATCAGGGTTATGTGAATCTTTCGCACGTGGAGATTTTCGTTCTCGATGAAGCTGATCGCATGCTGGATATGGGTTTCATCGAGCCGATTCGTCAGGTCGTGAAAATGATTCCCAAGCAGCGTCAGACGCTGATGTTCTCCGCGACGATGCCCAAAGAAATTCGCCATCTGGCGGAGTCGATTCTGAATAATCCGGTGCGCATCGAGATTGTGCCTGAAGCGACAGCCGTTGAGTTGGTGGAACAGAAGGTCTATTTCGTTGAGAAGAAAAACAAGCCGCTGCTGCTCAAGACTTTCCTCGAACACACATCGGTGACGCGCACGATCGTCTTCACGCGTACCAAGCATGGCGCTGACCACGTGACCAAGTTCCTCAATCGCGAAGGCCTTCGTGCTGAAGCGATTCACGGCGACAAAACACAGGGCCAGCGTCAGCGTGCCCTGGCGAACTTCAAGGCGAACAAGACGCCGATCCTCGTGGCGACTGATATCGCAGCACGCGGGCTGGATGTGGACAACATCTCGCACGTGGTGAACTTCGATGTGCCTCACGAGCCAGAGACGTATGTGCACCGCATCGGCCGTACCGGCCGCGCGGGAGCCACGGGTGATGCGGTCAGCTTCTGCATGGCTGATGAGCGTCCTTACCTTGCCTCGATTGAGCGCATGCTCAAGAAGCAGGTGCCTGTCGTGACGGATCATCCTTACGTTGACGCGACGCCCTTCGCGCCGCAGCGCGGTAGCGGCAAGTCCGGCGGCGGGCCGCGCGGCTTCCGAGGCCAGAGCGCTTGGAACCGTTCCAGCGGCGGCAAGAAACCGTTCAAGAAGCCGGGCTTCGCAGGTGCCAGCAGCGGCGGCGAGCAAGGCCGATCGTATGGTGCAAGCAACTTGGGCGGCAAAAAGCCGAGCGTGGGCCAAGGCGGCGGCAGCGGCAAGCGATCCTCCTTCCGCAAGCGCGACGCTCGATAATCATTCGTAAAACAAAAACACACTCAGCCCCGCCTTTAGCAGGCGGGGTTGTTTTTTTTGCTGAAGGGCTGCATCGCAATTGGCTAAACTGCCGCGATGATGCAGCGGCTAGCCCGATCTTTTTTTCAGCGTGAACCTGTTGTCCTTGCTCGTGCGCTGCTGGGGCAACAGCTCGTACGCATTCTCGATGATGGCACGCGACTGGCGGGACTCATTGTCGAAACCGAAGCCTATCTGGGTGTCATCGATCTGGCAGCTCACACCGCAGGCGGCAGACGCACTCTTCGCAATGCATCCATGTGGCTCGATGGCGGTCATGCTTATGTCTATTTCACCTACGGCATGCACCACTGCATGAACATCGTTGCACAGGTTCAAGATGAACCCACTGCGGTGCTCATTCGCGCGCTCGAACCAACCGAAGGACTCACGCAAATGAAAGCGCACCGAGGCGCCCCTGCCAAGCGGGATCGCGATCTCTGTTCAGGGCCAGCGAAGGTTTGTCAGGCTCTGGCCATCGATCGGCAGTTTGATGGTGTGAATATTTGCAGCAGCGAGAAGCTGTTCGTTGAACAGGTTCGCCGTCGCTCACTACCTGGCGAGGCGATCGGTATGGGGCCGCGCATTGGTGTGGATTATTCCGGGGAATGGGCGAGTAAGCCGCTGCGATTCTGGATCGCAGGCAATGAGCATGTCAGCAAGTGAGATGGCGATGACATGTGCAACAGGGAGAGCATTTGGAACATCTCACGCGGTCGCCGACTTGAGCTTCTCCGCCAGCGCGTAACAGATCATGTGCAGAATATTCATCTGCACATCTTCAACTCGGCCAAAGTGTGTGTCTTCCACGATGATGGTCTGCGTGGACATGCCGTTGAGTTTGCCGCGCTGGCCGCCGATGATGGCGAGCGTTTCCATCTCGTGCTTCATCGCCCACTCAATAGCATGCACGCAATTCGGCGAGTTGCCGCTGACACTGAGCGCAATGAGCAGATCGCCCGGCCTCGCATAATTCTGAAGCTGCCGGGTGAAGACCTCCTCATACGCATAGTCGTTGGCCAGCGCGGTCATCCAAGGCATGTTGTCGGTCAGTGACATCACGCGAAACCTTCGGCTCAGATGATCCGAAGTGCCTTTGCCCAAATCGACAGCAAAGTGCGAAGCGCTGGCTGCGCCCGCACCGTTGCCGATGCAGAAAATCTGCTGATCCTTGAGCCACATGCGACCGACTGTTTCGATGGCCTGTTCGATACTCGCGGTAGGCACCGATGCCAGTGCGCGGGTTTGAGCGGCGACGTAGTTCTCAATCCATGTTTGCATTATTGATCTCGATCTAACAGGTGACAACAGTGATCTCTAGCTAGCCGTTCACCTGGGTGAACGATGCATTCGTGCCTCGCAGTGAACTGGCCAGTAACAACGCCCCCACAGGCACCACATCTTCACGCAGCGATGCCAGCGCCAGATGCGGCCCGGGCAGGAACGCATCCATAAGATAGTGAGGCAAGGCTGTGCGAAGTGACTCAATCAATGGATCGCCGATGAGCGACAGGCCGCCGCCGATGGTGATGGTGTGAGGATGAAGCAGATGCACGACATGCGAGAGCGCAAGAGCCAGCGCCTTCATCGTGTCATCCAAAATGGTGCGGGCCTGCGGACATTGGCGTGACAGCGCTGCCGCCAGACACTTGGCTTCCCCTCCCTGTGCCGCGCCAGGATCAGCCATGCCCATCGCGCGCCACTGCTGAGCCAGTTCGCTTGCAGGTGATGCGTGAACCGCTTCACGAACGATGGCATCGACCGCCCAGCCTGAGCAGCGCTGCTGCACGGTGAGTCCGCCTTCGCTGAGGTGAATATGCCCGAGTTCGAGTTCGCCTGGTGTAGCACCGTGGAAGATCTTGCCGCCGGTGACAAAGCCAGCTCCGACGCCGCTGCCCAGTGTGACATAGACCATCGATTCAAATGACTTTGCCTGGCCGCACCTGGCCTCGGCTAGCGCGGCAACATTCGCATCATTGTCCACCAGTACCGGCGTGCCGGTGCGCTCGCGCAGCCAAGTCCCAAGCTCAAAACCATCCCAGCCCGCAATGTGATACGAGCGCACGATGCGACCTGTGCGCCAATTGACAGGGCCGCCGTAACCGACACCGGTGCCAATGATGTGATGCAGCGCTTTGAGCTGAGCGATCTGTCGCTCCATCGTCTCCAGGATGGACGCAGCACCTCGCTTCACGTCAATCACAAAACGATGACGATCGATGATGTTGCCGTGGTCATCGCCGACGACCAGTTGCAATTTGGTGCCGCCGATCTCGATGCCCAGCAGCACAGAGGTCGGCGAACGAGTTGCATCAATTGAAGCGGATGAAACATTCATGGTGATCTCAATGATGAACCGCGTCTGTTCTCAGCGAGCAGCGCCAGCGCACAAGCAGCGGCGCCACGATACCGCAACTGGCCACCCAGCAGCCGGTCATGCCCGCCGCGAGCAATTTTCCCAATCCACCAATTGAATCACGGGGCCATTCTCGCTCGTAGAGCCGCGACTCAACGAGTCGCGGACGTAAGCGAACTGAATGGGTGTAA
>CAZYQL010000254.1:0-4241 GCA_964650055.1 uncultured Phycisphaeraceae bacterium
AACGCATATGGCTTTTTCTTATTCCCCTCCCTCTTAGGGAGGGGTTAGGGGAGGGTCGATCGCTCGATCAACTCGAAACGAAACATAGCGATTTGATTCATCATAAATCCAACCCTCCCCCCGCCCCTCCCAAGAAGGGAGGGGAGTAAGAGCCAAATACACTGACGCTGGATTCATCGTTAGCCGTTCGCCTTGGCGAACAAAGTCGTCTGCCACCCGTGCTACGATGTGAACATGTCCGACCTCTGGGAAACCAAGCGCCAGGCACACCGCGATGCTGCTGCACCATTGGCGGTGCGGATGCGGCCGCGCACGCTTGATGAATTTGGCGGGCAGCATCATTTTCTTGGACCGGGCAAATTGCTGCGGCGAATGCTTGAAGCGGATCGCATCACGAGTGTGATTTTCTATGGCCCGCCAGGCACCGGCAAGACCACGCTCGCGCAGCTCATCGCCGCTTACACCAAGCGCCACTTCGAGCAGGCCAACGCCTCATCCATCGGCGTCAAGGAAGTGCGCTTCGTTCTCGATGAAGCGCGCAAGCGCCTCGAACTCACCGGCACGCGCACGATTTTTTTTCTCGATGAAATTCACCGCTTCACCCGCGCTCAGCAGGATGTGCTCCTTGGTGATGTCGAACGCGGCATCGTCACGCTCATCGGAGCGACCACCGAAAACCCTTATTTTTCAGTTAATTCGGCGCTCGTCAGCCGATCGCAGATTTTTCAATTCGAATCGCTTAACGAAGAAGACATCACCGCCCTCCTCCGCCGCGCTATTGCGGACAAAGAACGAGGCTACGGCCAACTCGAAATTCAGATCACCGATGAAGCCTTGCACCACTGGGCGATCATGTGCGATGGCGATGCACGCAGAGCGCTGACCGCGCTGGAGATCGCGGTGGTCAGCAGCCAGCGGGAGTCGGGTGCCGGGTGTCGTGTGTCGGAGAAACCGGAAGGCACGGCGGCAGAAGAATCAAGCGAGATTAAATCGAGTGATGACGCGATTGATTCATCCGATGCCTTCTCCCGAAACCCTACACCCGAAACCCGAAACCCGATCCTCATCGACCTCAACATCGCAGAGCAGTCCATCCAGCAGAAAGCGATCGTCTATGACGCCACCGGTGATGAGCATTTCGATGCCATCTCCGCGATGATCAAGTCGATGCGTGGCAGCGATCCTGATGCGGCGATCTACTGGCTGGCGCGAATGCTGGTGGCCGGTGAAGACCCGATGTATATCGCACGGCGCATCGCCATTCTCGCCAGTGAAGACATCGGCAACGCAGACCCACGCGCGCTGGAACTTGCTGCGGCGGCGTATCAAGTCGTCGAGCGCGTGGGCATGCCTGAGTGTCAGCTCACACTCGGCCAAGCGGTGATCTACATGGCTACCGCGCCTAAGAGCAATGCGAGTGCGACGGCGATCTGGACAGCGATGAAGGATGTGAAGGAAGGCCGAACGATTCCGGTGCCCAAACATCTGCGCGATGGCCACTATGCCGGGGCGAAGAAACTGGGCAACGCGACTGATTACAAATATGCGCACGACAGCGAGACGGGCTACGTCGCGCAGGATTATCTGGGTGTCGATAAGACGTACTACACACCGACGCAGCGCGGCCACGAACAACGCATCGCCCAGTACCTGGCGTGGATCAAGGAACAACAGAGTGCGACGTGACCCGTTGTCATTCGCTTTAGCTTGCCCGGTGCACCATGCCCATTCCACCCCCTACTTCCGATGACCCGTCGCGCGATACCTTTCTCGCCAACCTCCGATTGAACGGGTACAAAAACATCGAGCCCGCGCTCATCGATGAACTGCTTGCTCACCCGCTGGCTCCTTACGTGCAGGCGGGTGTACATGGCGTTATCAATGCGCCTACGCCTGCGCTGATCGCATTGCTCGTGAAAACCTACGAGCGGCGAAGACGTGTATCACTGGACACGCAGACGCCCGACAAATCGCTGGCCACGATCATCGCTTCGCTCAGCGCACTGCACCAGAAACTGCCCGATCTTTATATGGCAGCCGCCACCGATCCCAGCGACACGATGCTCACGACGATGGGCCTGATCGCGCTGGAAGAAATGAAACATCCCAAGACAGCTGCGATGGCCAGGCGACTCTTGAATGATCCGCGCGAGTTTGTGCGCTCGACCGCCGCGTCCATTGTGGCGCGTGTTGCACCGGCCAGTGCATACGACGATCTCATTGTTCAACTGAAAAAGCCCAAGCTCGATGAAGCCACAATCGTCTCCACGATCTCCGCGCTGCTCGCCACCGGCAAGAACGACGCTGCAAACATCGCCTACACATTCCTCGTGAAAAAGCCCGATCCGATAAAGCTCAAGTGTGCGTTTGATCTGGCGATTCGCAGGCCCATCGGCGCGGGCGCTTTGCTGGTGAAACTTTATCAGTCGATCAAGAGTGAATCGCCTCGTCTTTCCATGCTCGACGCGATGGGCACACTGGGCGACAGCGATGCTCACGCCTGCATGCTCGAAGTGCTGCGGCAGGGCAGCACAGCCGAGGCGACATCCGTCATCGATCGACTGGCGGGCTATGAACCTCGCGCCGGTTGGCACGATGAACTTCGCGCTGCAGCCCGTCAGCGCGGCGACACCGCACTGCAAGCCCGCATCGAAGATCGCATCACAGCGGCACGCGAGCGCGATGAGATGCGATGAGATGAGATGACACGCCAAAACTTGGTGCCTGTAGAACTCGCGATTCATCTCAATGATCGAGGACTTGCGTGCCCAGAATACTGCTCCCCTTTTCAATTTCTGCCCAACCTGATGAACTCACCTGCGGCCCCGCAGTGCTGCATGCCGTCTATCGATTCTGGGGCGTTGAGCGTTCGTTGCAACAGATGATCGATGAAGTCACCTCCGTGCCCGGCGGCGGCACCGCAGCCGTCATGCTCGCGCTGCACGCAGAGATGCACAACTTTGATGCGGTCATCTACACGTGCAGTTTGCCCATGTTCGATCCGACATGGTTTCGCCCCGGCGCTTCTGTGATTCGCGAGCGCCTCATCGAACAGGCTCGCGTGAAAAAATTCGATGACAAACGCCAAGTCGTCACGCAAGCGTACATTCAATACCTCGACAACGGCGGCGAAGTGAAGATGGAAGATCTCACCCTCGACCTGATCGCCAGTCATCTAAGCCAAGGCAAGCCGCTGATCATGGGCGTCAGCGCGACCTGGCTCTACCGCTGCATGCGCGATCGGCAGGATGACATGTACCGCGACGACATCGCCGGCGAACCCACGGGGCATTTCGTGGTGGTGCATGGCATTGATACAGAGCGCCGCCGTGCGTGGATCGCTGATCCGTTCTGCGAAACGCCCTGGCCTGGCAGTCATCATTATGAAGTCGATGCCGACCGCCTGATCGCCGCGATGATGCTGGGCGTGACCTCGTACGATGCGAAGCTGTTGGTGCTGACGCCGCGCGTAGGAAGTGCAGGCGCGTGAAGTTCAATCTTGTTCTTCTTCACGAATCTGCTTGATCGCCAGCAAGTGCATGAGTGAGTCACGATCCTTGGGCCGATTGAGGTGGCGCTTGATGCGGATGAGATCGTCGAGGCTGATGACATCGATCCTCATGCCGCCGAGTTCATACATCTCGGCATTTTTGATCAACGCTTCCATGCCGCCGAACGGTTCGACATACCCGAGCAGATCGACACTGCCGACCGTCGTATTGAAAGTGAAATTGCAGCCCGCCTCGATCGTTGGGCCGTCCACTCGAAACGGCAGATCAGCAGGTGCTCCGCGAAGTGTTGGTTCAAATCGTTTGAGTGCCTCCGCAAGGCGTTGGCAGTTTTCACGTGACCGGCTGTAGCAAAAGTCATAGTCAAATGTCGCTCGCATGCTGCCATGGAGCCATTCAGCCTGTCCGCCGATGAGCATGAACTCGACACCTTGCCGTTGAAAGGCTTCGACGAGAATTTCCAATTCACTTTTCGGTGATTCGCTTGGCATTTGCTCGCACCCTCATCATGCTTCGGACATGCTGTGCTGCGCGTCGCACTCGTTCGGTCGGCGTCAATTGCAGATTCGCGCGAATCAAAGAAAGGTCAACGCCGTCTGCGTTCTGTTGGGGAAACGCGGGGACAACCGTTTTCGGAGTCAGGGGTATGGGATCCTTCATCAAAGTATTCTAGCATTCATGGCACTCACACAAATGCAATTGATCCAATCTTTGGGCGAAGCAATGGCTTAG
>CAZYQL010000255.1:0-1346 GCA_964650055.1 uncultured Phycisphaeraceae bacterium
AGGTGGCGATACATGGTGGCGAGGACTTCTTGCGGGGAGACGGGGCGGTCTTTGGGCAATGCGCCTTTGTCATCGGAGGAGCCGACGACGCGGCCGCCGATGATGCCGCCACCGGCGACGGCGGCGCTGAAGACGTTGGGGTAGTGGTCGCGGCCGCTTTGTTTATTGATCTTCGGAGTGCGGCCAAACTCGCCCCAGGCGATGACCATCGTCGTCTTGAGCAGGCCGCGCTCGTGCAGGTCTTCGATGAGTGCGGAGTACGCCCGATCCCAGCGCGGCAAAAATCCATCGCGCATCGTTTCGACGCCTTCGACATGCGTGTCCCACCAGCGCAGATCGACCGTCACCAGTCGCACACCGGCTTCAACGAGACGCCGGGCGAGCAGCACGCGCTGACTCCATGCGGGTACGCCGCAGCGATCGGGGGTTGGCGCTTTGAACTCGGGCATGAAGCCGTAGCGTTCACGGACTTCGCGCGGCTCAGCATCGAGGTTGAAGGCATCGCGTGCAGCGGCACCGCTGACGATGTCCCAGGCGCGCTGCTGAAACTCATCGAACGCGCCCATTTCGCCAGCGCTATCGATCTGCCGATTCATGCGATCCAGATCGCGCAAAATCGCACGGCGATCGCCGACACGGTCGTAGGTGAGGCCTGAGGGAAGCGTGAAATTAGGAACGGTAAAGGGGCCGGTGTTGGCGGGGTCGGCCATGGTTTCGAAAGGGCGGTAGGCAGGGCCGAGGTAGGCGGAATCGGTGCCGGGCATTTGGCGGGGGATGACGACATAGGCGGGCAGTTTGGGGTTTTTGTGCTGAAGCTGTTTCATCACGATGGAGCCACAGGACGGATGAATATTTTCATCGGGATTGCGGCCGGCGTCGTAGCCTGTGAAACAGATTTGATCACCGGCGGAGTGGCCGGCGTCGTGATGATTGAGGCTGCGAATGATCGACCACTTGTCCATGCACTTGGCCGAGAGAGGGAGAAGATCGCAGATATTGATGCCGGGCACTTTGGTTTTCATGGCACCGAAAGCGCCGCGATAATCGATGGGTGCATCAGGCTTGGGGTCCCATGTTTCATGCTGACTGGGCCCGCCACGCATCCAGAGAATGATGACGGAGTTTTCGCGCTTGTTTTCGCGCTGGGTCGGTTGGTTTTTGGTGGTTGCGAGTTGTTCAGCGCGAAGGACATCAGCGAGGGTGAGGCCGGTCATGGAGAGCATGCCTGCCTTGAGGAAAGCGCGGCGTTCACGGCGAAGCGTGGCGTGAAAGTCGGGGCAGCCGATGAGGGCGTGGCGTGTGGGCATGAAGGAAATCCGGATGGCCGCGAGAAGGCGCAAGAGGCG
>CAZYQL010000255.1:1446-4238 GCA_964650055.1 uncultured Phycisphaeraceae bacterium
TCGCTTTGCAGATTCTGCCCGCCGAAGTTCACCTTGGCTCGCAGTGTGATGGTGTAGTCGCCGGGCTTGGTTTTGTCGGTGGTTTGGATGACGAGCTTTGTCTCGCCTTCACCTTTCTTGGCGATGTTGCCGGCGGCGAGGGTGATGCCTGTAGCGCCATCAGGCAGTTTGATTTCGAAAGTCACATCGCCATCGAAGCCGCTGTTGCGATGGACCTTGATAACCTGCTCGACCTTTTCGGTGGCCTTCACTTTCACCTGCGGAACTGCGTCGAGTTTGATCGGCGACTCCAGCACGCGGATCGCCACCGTGCCCACCGGCTGCGTCAGCGCGACCGCCTTGGGCTTGGCGCTTTCGGTCGCCTTCTTCGCCTGAGCATCGATCATCTTGAGCATCTCGCTGGCCATCTTCAGTTCATCATCCGCAGCCTTGGCCTGCGCCTCTGCTTCTGTTTTTGCGGTGGCAGTCGCTTCGATTTTTTTCTTTGCTTCCTCAGCCTGCTCGGGCTTGGCCTTCTTCAAATCATCCTCGGCATCCTTCGCAGTTTTGGCGGCAGCGGCGGCAGCTTCCTTCGCCTTCTTCGATGCTTCGGTCAGAGCTTTGATGGATTCATCCAGTTCCTTTTTCTGCGCGTTCAGGCTTTCCGCCAGCTTGGGCATGCGCGAATACTGAATCGGTGACTCGGCAGAAATGAAGAGTGCATAACCTTGCAAGCCCGCATTCTGTTTCACGTCTACTTCCAGCGTGCCTTCGTTTTTGTCGGCGGCAATGGTGATTTCTTTTGCGCTCACAGGACTGTTGGCGATGCCGGTGTTGCCGGTGACTTTGATTGCGCCTTTGAAGCCGTCGTGCCTGACTACTTTCACAGGTATTTGCAGCTTGCCCATACGACTGAGTTCATGCGAGACCTCGCCATCAATGGACATGCTAAACGGCACGCTCTCGGAATCGATCACGGCCAGGGCGATGCTCGATGCCATGCGCGACCAGCCACGCGATTTGTCGTTGACGCCGCCCCAGACGATCTGCGCTCCGCGCGCTTCGCGCACGATTTCTTTGCCGCCGATTTGCGACTTGCCGATGACTTGCACGAAGCCTGCCCACGCGGGAGCATCGGCGGCGGCTTTGAAGACGAGCGTGCCACTGGTCGCGCCGGTGGGAATGGTCAGTGGATCGCACTTGACCGCATTAGGTAAGCCTTGCACGCTCAGTGTCACATCGCCATCGAACCCGCCTCGGCGGTAGATCACCACTGACAGTTCATCGGCACCAGAGCGACGAACGACGGTCGAGCCGGTGTCATACGTGTTCTTGTTGCCCTTGTCCGGCGATGTCGTGGGCGGTGCAATCACCAAGCGAAAATCATCCGTTGCGGAATTGCCCTTGCTGTCATCACTGCTCTCGCGCAAAATCGCCAGGCGATAGCAGCGGCGCGGATCCGCTTTGCCCGTCGCATACTGATCGCGGATGCCGATGCGATAGACGCCATCTTCGGGGACGACAAATCGTGCGCTCGGATCTTCGGTGCCTGAAGGAAATTTCGGGTCAGGCTTCTGCGTCATGTCATCAATCGATTGCAGATCGCGCACTTCGTCGCCCTTATCCGTCTTGCGAATCTGCTGAAGAAGAATGACGGCATCCGCCTCGATGCCGATGCGCTGGGCATAGACATCGATCCAGAGCACTTCGCCTTTCTTGGCATCGAATGTGAACCAGTCGCGATCATTACGAGGCAGAAAACGGCCTGAAATCTCGCAGGGAATCGTCACCTTCATCGCTTTATCCGAATCATCGTTCGGCTCGGTTTCGAGTACGACGGGGCCTTGTGCGATGAAGATGCGCACCGGGTTGGTCACGCCTTGTGGAAAGACGTGGCGATAAACGATGGCATCGGTGGCGGCCTCGGCGGGCTGCACGAGGGAGTCGATTTCGTTACTGGCGGCGCGGTCAGCGGGGATATCGATTTCGACTTCGAGAGCTTCGAGCGTGATGCCGTCGATAGATTTCTGATCGCTCTTGGTGCTGCCGGGCAGATTGCGACCAAAGAGTGTGAACTTGGATTTTTTGCCAGCCTGGGCTGCGGGCGGAAAAACGTAATCAACATAAGGCCCGGTGCGAGCGGTGAGGCGGTAGAAGAATTGCTCGCCGCCTTCATAAGTCAGATCGTTGACGGCGATGAGGAAATCGCCATCGGCGGGTGCAGTGAAATCGATCATCGGGTCCAGGCCGTTGCCTGCGCGCTGCCTGCTGAGTTCACGGCTATCGGGGGCGAAGAGTGTGAGCACTGCGTTGCCGCGAGAATCGATGCGCTCGGCTTTGCAGTCGATTAGGACCCGCTGATCTTTTTTGAGAGTGAGCTTGTAGTAGTTGAGCTGCCGCGCGGCGAAGTTGCCATTGATGATGGTGTTCAGCGGCAGCGGCGCAGCTTTGTCGGCGCTGCGATTGCTGCCGGGGTCGCTGGTTTCAGGAAGATCGCTGACGACAAAGGCGCGGGTGTTGGTGATGCCCATCGCAGCAACGACGCGCACTTCATAAGTACCCGGCGGCACCGCTTTGTCGATGGTGATGGTGAACTGGCCCTCGGCTTTGACGGGCGTCTTGGCAGAAGCGGAAGCGGGCAGCATCTTGGGCGTGGCCTTGATGCCCGGGTGCGTGAAGATGAGCGCGTGGGCATCATCGGTATCAGCGCTACTGGTGATGGTGATATCGAAAGTAGAACCCGCCTGGCCGCCGGACTGAGAGAGGGCGTAGAGGCGCGGCGCGGGAAGCTGGGCGAAGGTGGAAGTCGAGGC
>CAZYQL010000256.1:0-4196 GCA_964650055.1 uncultured Phycisphaeraceae bacterium
GCGTGGCGACAGGAATGAAATAGACGGAGGCGGCAACAGGGCGAATGTCGGTGGGCATGCTCATGGATTGGCAAGTGTAACAATCGAGACAGTGACCAACGAAAACACAGGCGCAAGAAAAACCCCGGCTTTCGCCGGGGCTAACGAATACTTTCTCCAACTCACGAACTCTCTCCGACTCACGATGCAAGGATCAATCAGGCTCGACGGCGACTGCGACGAATCGCGAGCAGACCAGCGAAGCCGAGCAGGCTCATGGTGGCGGGCTCGGGGATCGAGGCATCGATCACGAGGAGGCGATCCACGCCACTGCTGGGATGCTGAATGTTGACGTAGGCGAGGTTGGGATTGAACCTGTCAAAGTAGAGGCCGGTGAACTCGGAGCCTTGGGTTCCGTTGGAAGCCCAGCGAGCGATGCCTTCGCCTGCATCGAGCAGATCACCATCTTTGTTGATGTCATTGGCGAACCAGATGTCGTCATCGACGCCGCCGTTGCGATCTTCGATGATGTAGATATTGTTTTCGCTATCGATGGCGATGTTGTCGGGGCTGAGCAATCCCGATCCAACAGGAAGACCAGTGGCCAGATCAATGGTGCTCTGATTGGCGAAGACGCTAATTTCATTGGTCAGCAGGTTGAGCGCGTAAACCTCATTGGTGGTCGTCGTTGCGATGTAGAGGAGTTCGACACCGTTAATGACCTGAATTTCCATGTCTTCGGGGCGCTGGTAGTCAGTGCCTTTGTATGCTGCGACATTGGTGGTCAGGCGGCCGTCGGCACTGCCATCGGTCGTGATGCCGCCGGCGAACACGCCTAATTCGTCGGCGAAGGCGATCCACTGATAAGCACCAACAGCGTTGGGAGTGTTGCCATCGCCAACGCGAAGGACGGAGTTGGTGCCCGCAGCAAAGAAGTCGTTGCCGCTAGTGGCGTTGGGAGTGTCGGATGTGAATTTGTAGATAGAGCCGCCGTTGAGTTCATCAATGTAGTAAAGGTTGTTGGAGGAATCGAAAGCAAGGCCTTCGTGGGAGACACGGGCAACAGTGCTTCGGTGAATGAACGTGCCACCATTGACCGTCGCAGTGACGGGATTGGTTACTTCAAAGAGCCGGCCCTTGGTGCTGTTGGTTCCCCATGATTCCTCGGCAGTGAGATAGGAGCCCCACGGAGTCCAGCGGGAAGCATCACCGACGACGAATGCTTGCGTGCCGGGGGCGACGATGTTGACGGTGCGGGTGTTGTAGTTGGGGTCCTTCAGATCGACGCGCTGCACGCCGGCGGTGCCGGTCTCAAACGGCATGAACAGATAACGGCCGGCATCAGGGCCGGTTTCGTTCGCGGCGATCATGTCCCAGTTCCCGGAGTTGGAGCCGGGGACCAGGGTGTTCTGAGTCGCACGGTCAGCAATGGACTGCTGCACCCACGACTTGTTGCCCAGCGTGATGGGTGTTGCTTCGCCAGCGCCGCCCACCGGGATGGGACCGGCTGAGTTTGCGAGCGGGGTGAAGTTGTCAAAGTTCGTGAGCGTAATTGCCTTGACCTGAGTGGCAGCCATGAGCACGGCACCGCTGACCATCAATCCACGATTCCAATTAAACATGACGAATCTCCTGTTCCGATGAAAAAGGTGTACAGATGCGAAACACTCGCATCCACTTGACCTCGCGACCACCGTCAGACACAACGCCGACTTGCTGGCCGCGAGTTCGACAGGATTAGACAACACGACTATTCAAGGAGTGCAATCGCTCCGCTAGAAAAACAATGAAGGCGAATGAGTTTTACGCTTGGACCGGCGAGCAGCCAATCCAAGTTGAGCGCATGAATGCCGCTCCGGCAATTCGTTTCTTCAAAGAAGCGAAGGCTGGTGAGAAGAAAAAAAGTGACGCCACTGATCGAAGTCAGCGGCATCACCTTCCGTCATTCTGCAAATGTTTTCGCCGGTGACACGGTGTCCTGCTGACTTATCAGAGCCGCAGTCTCCATGAGGATGCGTCGAGATGTGTAAAAGGGAAAGCTCACAGACTCCGGCTCTGAAAAAGGCAGTGAAGCGACAGCTTCGCAGTTGTGGGCAAAAAGCTCGACAGGAGCCTCGCTCTCCCAGTGATGCCTGCCTGCGATTTTTCTGGCTTGATGCACCTTTCTCTTGCCTGATTCGCTCCTGCGCGATACTCTATTTATAGGACGAACATCAGATTCCGTTTTGCTCCGGACCGGCCGGGGCTGCCGGTATTGTCGGCACGGGTTGATCGTTCGCTGCGAATGCGCACGGGTCAGGCGCTTCGCAGCAGCTTCTTTTGTTGACCCGCAGGAGTAACGGCCATCAACAGACGTTTCATACCGACCACTCGGGAAACCGGCAAGCGCCTTCGCATCAACGATGCCATTCGCACCACGCCGATCCGACTCATCGACGACAATAACGAACAGATCGGCGTCATCGAAGTGACCGAAGCCAAGCGCCTCGCTAAAGAAGCAGGCCTTGATCTCGTTGAAGTTTCGCCGCAATCTTCGCCGCCCGTTTGCCGCGTCATGGACTACGGCAAGTGGAAATACTCGCAGAAAAAGAAAGACCAGAAAGCCCGCAGCCACAGCAAGCAAAGCGAGCTCAAGGAAGTTCGGCTGCGCCCCCAAATTGATCCGCACGATCTGGACATCAAGACATCGCGCTCGCGCGGGTTCCTCGATGAAGGTCACAAAGTGCAGTTCACGATTCAGTTCAAAGGCCGTGAAATGGCGCACCGCGAACTGGGCATGGACCTGATGCGCGAGGTGGCCAAGTGCCTGGAAGACATCAGCCGTGTTGAAGCGGCCCCGCGCAACATGGGCCGTCGCATGACGATGATCCTGATCCCTGAGCGCAAGACAGTGCCCAAGCCCGGCGAAAAACCCGCCAAGGCTGATGGCCCCGCTGCACCCGCATCGGCCGCCGCTGCGCCCAAATTAGCGCCCAAATCAGCGCCCAGACCAGTGCTCAAGGCCGCACCCAATGCTGCACCCAATGCCGCGCCCAAAGAGCCCAAGCCGGCAGCGAAAGCTGCGCCCGATGCAGCCCCCAAAGCTGCACCCGAGGCCGCCAAATCGGGTGCGTGAGTCACGCAGCAGCACACCAACAAACAGAACGCAAACCCCGATCAGACGATCGGGGTTTTTTGTTTTGCAACGACGTGTATGCCACACCACCCCATCGCGTTATCATGCCATCATCATCCATCATTTTGAACCCCTGAGGCCTTTGAACATGAGCTCTAACATCCACGTCCTGCGAATCGCCTTGGAACGAGCCAAGCCACCGATCTGGCGCAAGGTTGCCGTGCCCGGCGACACCACGCTGGGCGAGCTGCACGTCATCATTCAGATCGCCATGGGCTGGGAGGATGATCATCTCCATCAGTTCGAGCTTCACGATCCGAGTCTCAAGGTTTCGCGTGATGAGATCATGAGGATGCTTCGTCAGGGCATCGGGATGGACTATAACGCCGCCACACGCGGCATCCAGTATTTCGCCTCCAGCTACGACCCCATGGGAGGCCCCATCGAGATGGAAGGCGACGATGAGGATGCCCACACCATCGCCCAGGTCTGCGCGAAACCCAAGACCAAACTGATCTACGAATACGACTTCGGCGACGGCTGGCGACACAAGATCACCGTGCAAAAAGTCCACCCGCCCGAGCCTGATGTCACCTACCCCCTCTGCCTCACCGGCAAAGGCGCCTGCCCGCCCGAAGACTGCGGCGGCATCCCCGGCTACCAGCGAATGCTCGACATCCTCACCCGCCCCGATAGCGGCGAACGCGAAGAAATCCTCGAATGGCTCGGCGGCGACTTCGACCCCGAACACTTCGACATCGAAACAGTCAACCGCAATCTGCAAAGCGCCTGGAACGCCATGAGAAAACCCAGCAAGAAGCGGAAAGAGAAATGAGCCGCGGGAATGGCTCGCCTTCACCGGCTAATTAAAAGGTGTCGGCGGGTGTCAAAAAGAGGAATGTCCTGCTCCGTAGAAAACCTCAAGTCCGATGGCCGAGTCTTCCGAGCCGTTGGGGCACATCTGTGTGAAATTCCCGGAAATGCCCCGACTGTTCGCAGAGCCTCGCCATCGGATTTTGTCTCATTCACAAGGTTTTCTACGGAGCAGGACATTCTTCTTTTTTGTCCCCTCATCTCTCATTGTATCGTCTTAATCTCCTTC
>CAZYQL010000257.1:0-4118 GCA_964650055.1 uncultured Phycisphaeraceae bacterium
TCGCGCTACACGCCTGCGCCACCGCCTCCCGCCCTCACTTCTTCAGCGCGCTAAGCTTCCACGCCTCATCATAAAATCCAGCCTCCACCACCTTCCCGGGCCACACTGCATTCGCCGGTGTGCGCAGATCCACCACCGCCCAGTCAGGCAACATCGGCACCTGTCTCGCATTGTTCAGGTACGCATAATCGCGGAACGTGAAGCTGCTGTTGAGTACCACATATCGCTTGGGATTCAAGGGATTCGGTGAAATCGAAATCAGCGCATGATTGGTCGAATCCAGGCTCGTCTCACCCAGAACGATCGCCTTCTCATTCCACGCAATGGGCAACCTGTCCGCGATCTTCTTCATCACCGCATTGCTCTGCGGGTCGCCCCACAGAATTAGATTCGCACCAGCGATATCCGCATCGGTGATGGCGGTGTCATCCTTCACGCGGGCTTCGCCTCGGAAGTGGCGGCGCCAATGTTCGATGGCGCGTTCGAGTTCCGCCTTGCTCCATTTGTCCACGAGTTCGTTGCGTGCTTTGCCGGTGGGGCGGACGAAGATGAACGAATCCATGAAGGCGTCATCGATAGGGCCTTGGAGGCCGTGCGACTTGCGGGTGATGTTTTCATTTGCAGGGCGCGGGCCAACTTTCCATGCGCCGTTGTCATCGTGAATTTGAAGATGGAATGAGCCATCGGTTTCAGGGCGAAGGGCGTGAGCGACGATATCGCCGTTGACGTTGACTTCGATCTGATCGGTTGGCCGAAAGTGGGCAGCGCCGGAGGGCAGATTGATGGAGAAGGCAGCCACGTTTTTCACTTCGATGAACAGCGTTGATTGGTTGTTGTCATCGATCGCGCTTTCCGCTCGCACGGTGGCCTTTTCCCAGTGCTCGGTGAGCTCATCGATGGTCACCCAGTACATGCGGTTGTAGCGGAGGGTGTAGGTGGTCAGCCGAATTTCAAACGGGGCATGAGGCCGGCCAAACTTGGCGATGGCGGCCATGCGCTGTTCGATGTCGCGCTTGGAGTCGGGATGGATTTTGTGCGCTGTGTTTGGCCCGATGATGTGCGTTAGTTTCATCTGCTCCTTGAGCAGCGCCGTCGCCATGATGTCGGCTGCCTGTTTCTGTTTGTCGATCTCGCCCGAGTAAGCAACCGTCGGCAGGTTGTAGAGATTCAGCGCGTAATCCGTGCAGTCGTAATAGTGCCACAGCTTCTTCTCCCACCAGGTCGGCGCGAGTGTTTCGTTCTGAAAAACCTTGAGAAAATCAGGCGTCTCACTGAATCCCGCGCCGGGGTTGGCAGCGAACCAGCGGTCGGTGTAGTGCGTGGCGAACTGCCAGGCCGCAGCGCCGCCCATGGAGAAGCCGCGCACGCTGATACGATCTTCATCGATGCGGTACTGTCGCTGCACAGCTTCGAGTGCTTCGAGTGTGTCGATTTCACCGGCGAATTTATTGGCGTTGCAGTACCGGCCATAAGGATGAAGCACGATGGTGTCAGCCGGTGCGTACTCGCCGATGCTGTTTCGCCGACCGTTGATGAAGTTGAGTTCGCTCAGCGTCTCGCCCCTGCCATGGAACCAGATATCACAGCGCACGCGCGGGCCGGTGTCGCTGTAGCTTTTGGGAATCACCAGGCCATAGGGCTGCACGGAGCCATCGATTTTTGAGATGTAGCCGCGCACCACCAGGCCGGTCTGCTGCGGCCAAAGCGGCTTGCCTTGTTCGAGTTGCGAGGCGCGCTCCATGCCTTCCTTGATGAGCGCGAAAGCGACGGGGATCTCTTTCGCATCGAAGAATTCCTGATACTTGAGTGCATCGTGGGCAGCCTTGTGATAGATGAGCACATCAGCAAGGAGCTCGCGCGTCAGTGCATCGGAGCGAAGCCGCAAGCGGCTGATCTGCTTTTCAAAAGCAGCGAGTTGCTCCTCGAGTTTGTCGCGATCAGCCTGCGGCACCTCGACGCCCAGCTTGGGGATGCGACGAACATTTTCAGATGTGTTGTCGCCGGCACCGTCGGCCAGTGCGTGAAATGAACTACCCAGCAGCACGAAGAAAAACAGGATGGAACGCATGGCAGACCCTCATTTGGTGAAGGCGTATGGTATCGAAAAGCGCTGAGATTTGAAGTAGAAATGATGCCGTGTGCAAGTCCGGCGTTATTTAGCCGTTCGCCTTGGCGAACGAAGAAATGCGAGAATTCAATCGCGAAAGCGATAGCCCACGCCGCGCACAGTTTCGATATCGCTGCCTCGCTCTTGCATCTTTCGGCGAAGCATCACGACCTGCACATCGACGGAGCGGTCGGTCACGTGCGCCTCTTCGCCGTGGATTTGCTCGATGATCTGCTGCCTCGTGAAGACGCGGCCGGGCCGATGTGCCAGCAGCGAGAGCAGTTTGAATTCCATCGCGGTCAGGTCGAGCTTACTGCCACTTAGGATCACTTCATGTCGCAGCGGATCAATGGAGAGGCCTTCGAGATTGACCGGCTCATTGCTGAAGCCTTCGTTGCCGTTGAGCGGCTTGTGGCTGTTGACTCGCCGAAGGACAGCCTTGAGGCGAGCCGCAAGAATGCGCGGACTAAAGGGCTTGGTGATGTAATCGTCAGCGCCCATTTCCAGGCCAGTGACGATGTCCGCCTCTTCGCCGCGTGCGGTCAGCATGACGACGCAGATCGAAGCCGTCGCAGCATTCGCCTTGAGCTTGCGGCAGACGTCCAATCCATTCATGCCCGGCAACATCAGATCGAGCAGCACCATATCTGGCTGAGCCTCGGCGATAAGCTCCATCGCCTCTTCGCCGCTCTCGACAGCGCTGAGCCGAAAGCCTTCGCGCGTCAGAGTGTGTGCAAGCAGATCGCGAAGGTCCTGTTCATCTTCGACCACCAGCAGGTGTGGCCGCTTGGTCAGCGGCTCCTGACGCACACTGCTGGTCATGCTCCACGTCGTCGTGATGTTTCGTTGTTGAGGTCGCATGAGATCAGAGGTCGGAGGTCACTCGTAGGGCGTGTCAAGGCTTTGCGCAGACACACCAAGTTGGATCAACGATTTTCCCTTGAACAATTCATCCAGGAATCGAAGCAGCTGCGTAGGGTGCGTCTGCGCCGAGCCTTGACACACCCTACGCGCATCGTGCCGCATTATTTCCATGCGGCCAGGTAGGCATCGATCGTCGCGGCATCACCGCTGCGAAGCGAGATGCGATTGGGGCCAGCGGACACGCGTGTGACCGACTTGACCAGCTCGCCATGCTTGGCGAACTCTTCGAGTTCCTTGGCACCTTCCATGAAAACCCAGAGGCGGCCATCTTTGAGCTTGGTCACGAAGCCGGGACGGGCGTAGGGATCAGCAGATGCACTGCCTGCGGGGGCGTTGACAGTCTTGGGTTCTGCTGCGAGATAGGCGTCGAGCGTTGCGGCATCGCTGGAGCGAACGGTCATGCGGTTGGGGCCGACGCCGATCTTGGTGACGGACTTGACCAGCTCGCCGTGCTTGACGAATTCAGCGACTTCCTTGGAATCTTTCTTGAGCACCCAGAGGCGACCCTCATCGACTTTCGTGACAAAGCCAGCCTTGTCGAACTCGGAAGAAGGCAACACGAGGTTGACAGTTTTGGGCTCAGCGGCGAGGTAGGCGTCGATCGTTGCGACATCGCTGGAGCGAACGGTCATGCGGCTTGGGCCGACGGCGATCTTAGTGACGGACTTGACCAGCTCGCCATGCTTGACGAACTCAGCCAATTCTTTCGCGCCATCTTTGAAGACCCACAGCCGACCATCATCGACCTTGGTGACGAAGCCCGCTTTGTCATAAGGCGTGGCAGGCAGCGCGGGCTTGGGGGCGAAAGCGGAGGATGGTTTATCCGAAGGCTTATTGGCGAGTGAAGGATTGTTGATTGCGGCAGCGGCGGCCCGCTCGAGTGCAGCGGTCGAGGCAGCGTCCGTCGTCGAGGAAACCTTGTCAGTGCTGGCGCCGCCTTTGGTGACGGTAATCGTGCCCGCCGGTTTGTCAGCAGAGGTGCTCGATGTTGATGCGGTCTGACAACCGGCAAGCAGTGCAACAGCGAGGAAGAAGGAAGTGAGTTGTGCGTGGCGAGTGTTCATGGTTTGTTCCTTTGTAAGAGCGT
>CAZYQL010000258.1:0-4101 GCA_964650055.1 uncultured Phycisphaeraceae bacterium
AGCCTTGTCGGCTGTGAGGTGGGCGCTAACGGGTTTGGTGAGAGTCTGAGTCATGTAGATTCCTTGAAAATTGAAAGCGTGACGCGGTGTTTGCGAGAAAACATGTTGTGTGAACTTAAAGCAACGACGGAACGGGATCATCAAACTCCATGTTGGCCATTGAAGTTTTTGTTTCCTTTGGTGACAGCAGAAGTAGCATGGAGATATCCGCCATCACTTGATCATTAAGGCGAGCGGCGAGGAACCGCCAGACAAAATCATGACGACTGGACTTGGACCAATCATTGAATTGTTTACTGACGATTCGTACTCGAATGGAAGCGGAGTTTCGGCGATACAGGTGCGCTATCGCGCCGGGAAAAGTTGATTCAAACTCATCGAGAACGAAGTTAATGGCCTTGACGTTCTTATCCTTTTTACCTTGTACGATGTTTGCCATATTCAAAGGCTCCTTTCTACCCATTGTACGACCAATGTTACCGCATCCAGAAATACTTCCGCATCCTTACGATCGCCAGGGCCGGGGTCATATCGTTGTTCCGGAGACCATTCTGATTCGCAAACCAGACTCAGCTTTTGGCTGATCGACAAAGGCGGTTGACCTTTTCGTCGAACGTCTTCAGAGAGCGTGATCAAGTTATGGCGGTAATGTTTCTTGAGCTTCAACGCCATGTCCGATTGTTTTTGCTTTGAGGTTCTATCCAGCATCATCGCCTTCAATGCACATTCGACGGAATAACCCGCAAGATAAGTTGCTGCCGCAGGACGATCTAATTGATGCAGGATAAGTATCGCATCATCCAGTCGCCGAAGGGCCGCCCGCAGGTATCGTCGTGCGTCGATATTCTTTGGCATCCCCACGTTATTACTCTTTCAATCGACCCGACATTATTGCGTTTCCATACGCAAGGATTATAGCTGGTCCGCGTGCCTCCGGCTCAGGAGGCAACGCGCGAACGACGACAGAATCGAAACCCGCTGCGGTCAGTTCGTGATTAATATATTCCAATTGGAAACCAAGATGCACCTGTTCCATATCACGGCGAAAATTATCGCGGTCATGTCGCAGCAGGTCGATAATCACCGCTTTGCCACCAGGCTTGATGATGCGACGCATCTCACGCAGCGCTGCCGCGGGCTCGGGGATGTAAGTCAGCACGAGCGCGAGAATCGCTGCATCGCAGGTGGCATCCTTGATCGGCAGCGCCGTCAGTTCGCCTTCGCGCAGTTCGACATTTTTGAGACCCTTGGTGCGCTTGGCGGCTGCCTTGAGCATGGCGGACGAATTGTCGATGCCGATGATTTTGTGTACGCAAGGCGAAAGCTCCGCTGCGATCTGCCCGGTGCCGCAGCCCAGGTCGGCAATGGTCCAGTGCGACGGCAGCAGCGCGAGCACTGCCGCATTCATAAAGCGGTCGCCATAAAGCTCACGGCGAAGCTTGTCCCACTGCCCCGCAGCGCCTGCGAAAAAGGCGCGGGCATCACCCGTGCGATGCGTGAGCCTGCGCTCAAGGCGAAGCGCATCGTGCGCCAGCGTCGCCCAGTCATCGGTCTGTTCGCGGGCCAACGTCCAGAGCTTGCGAGCCGTCGCGGGCAACTCACCGTTAGGCATGAAATAAAGATTGGTCGTGGCCTGCCTTCGGCTGAGCACCCAGCCTTGGTCGCCGAGCACTTTGAGATGGCGACTGACGGTGGACTGAGGCATCTGCAGCACTTCGCAAAGATCGACCACGCCCAGTTCGTGCTTCTCCAGAAGATGAAGCAGCCGCAGCCGAGTCGCATCAGCGAGGCTGTCCATCCAGTTCAGGAGGGCGGCAGGTTGGGTGGCGGTAGTCTTCATCCGTGTATCCGGATGGAATGATAGATGGGGTGGCCGGTTTTGTCCAGAGAAATGAGAAAGGAAATTGCGTGGCCGCGCTGGGGGCGCTACCCGCAAGGGGCGGCGGATAAGAGCGAAGCCGCAAGCGGCGGTGAACACAAACCATCATCTGCGCAGCATGCCCGCGGCGCCGGCTTCGTGCAGCTTTTCCAAGACGTGGCGCGAAAGTTTGCGGATCGCTTTGCCGGTGGCTTTCTCATCGACCTCGGCCATGAGCTGGCCGTCGGGGCTGATCACTCTCGCACGCAAGCGGTAAGTGAGCATGCCTTCCACCAGCATCGGCTCGGCGCAAGCGGCGATGGGCGAGTGGCAGTCGCCATTGAGTCCATCGATGATGTCGCGCTCCAGCGCCACGGCCTGCGCTGTGGTCGAATCATTGAGCGGCAAAACGCGCATCGTCGTCACGTGATCATCACGGCGACATTGCAAGGCCAGCGCGCCCTGACCGGCTGCGGGCAGCATCACCGAAGGATCGAGAATGTGATTGGCGTGTTCGATCAGGCCGGCGCGCTTGAGGCCCGACACCGCCATGAAGGTGGCGTCGTAATGCTTGCCGCCTGCTGCGAGATCGACAGGCTCGAGTACTTTGCGTAAACGCGTCTGCACGTTGCCACGGATCAGTTCGATCTTCAGATCAGGGCGAAGACGAATCGCCTGCGCAGCACGGCGAGGACTGGCAGTACCCAGTACTGCGCCGCGAGGCAGATCATCAATCGAAGCAGCGCCGCTGCGCGAGATCAGACAATCGCGCGCATCTTCGCGCGCAGGAATCGCCGCGATCGTCAGCCCTTTGGTCAGCCTCGTGGGCACATCCTTAAGACTGTGTACCGCCAAATCAGCGCGGCCATCAATCAACGCTTTTTCAATCGCTTTGGTGAAGAGCCCTTTGCCCCCCGAATCAGCGAGCGACTTCTCCGCGAACTGATCGCCTTCGGACTCGAGCCAGAGATATTCGATGGTCACCTGCGGGTGCAGTTGCTTGAGCGCAGCACCGATGAACTCAGCCTGCACACGGGCAAGCTGACTGCGGCGCGATGCGATGATGATGGGACGGCGGCTTCGACGCAATTGAATCCTCCAGAGACGGCCACTACTATAACGCTTCGCAGTCACGATCTTTTCGACATTTCGTCGAATCACCATGGAAGAAACAAATATGTCTGAGAAATCGCTGTGCGTCGCGCTGACAGGATCCACCGGCTTCGTCGGTCGCCATGTGCTCACACAACTGCTGAGTCAGGGGCACACCGTGCGCGTTTTGGTGCGCGACAAGTCAAAACTGAAAAGCAGCGACAGCCGAGTCGTCGTCATTGAAGGCGATCTCTTCGATGAGAAGGCTGTGCATGCACTGCTTAAGGGTGCCGACGCGGTGATTCATCTCGTGGGCATCATCATGGAAAACCGTGGCAAAGGGCAGACCTTTGAACGCGTGCATGTTCAGGCGACGCGCAACCTGCTGGATGAAGCGAAAAAGCAGGGACGCATTCGCAAGTGGGTACACATGTCGGCGCTGGGCACCAGGCCTGACGCGGTGAGCACCTATCACCGCACCAAGTGGGAGGCGGAGGAATTGGTGCGGGCAAGCGGATTGGATTACACGATCTTTCGGCCATCGATTATTCATGGCGCTGATGGCGAGTTCATGCACATGGTGAAGGATTTCTGGTGCAAGATGATGCCGCCGTTCGTGCCTTATTTCGGAGCAGGGCCGCTGGGGACGAAGGGCGCGGGGCGATTGCAGCCGGTGCATGTGGATGATGTGGCGACATGTTTTGTGAGTGCGCTGACAAATGCGAAAGCGACGCACGAGATGTATCCGATGGGCGGGCCTAAGGCGATGACCTGGCCCGAGCTTTATGGGATCGCGGGCAAGTATCTGCCGGGCGCGCGTAAGAAGCCGATCATTGCGGTGCCGGCGTGGAAGGCGAAATTGCTTTCGCATTTGCCGGGGCTGCCCTTCAACTGGGATCAGGTGGTGATGAGTCAGGAAGATTCGACATGCAGCACCGCGAAGGTGGAGAATGATTTCGGCATCACGCTGCAGTCGTTTGAAGAAACGGTGAAGGAATATGCGGGGCGCGTTGAGTGAGTGGGTGAGTGAAGGATGACTGCGTGAGCCGCGACTCAACGAGTCGCGGACGTCAAGGGACTGAAGGGGGATCGGGCGCGCAGTGGATTTGCGATGACGATCAGTATCGCACCTCAAACGCAGTGGCCTTTGA
>CAZYQL010000259.1:0-4080 GCA_964650055.1 uncultured Phycisphaeraceae bacterium
TCCTTGCCGATGTCTTCCGGTTCGATCTTCGAGGAGTAGCGGCCGATGACCTGGCCTGATGGGCTGATGAGGAACTTTTCGAAGTTCCACTTGATGTCACCAGCGAACTTGGCGTTGGTGTCTTTGCCGGTCAGGTGTTTGTAGAGATCGCAGATGTCATCGCCTTTGACGGAGACTTTAGCGAGCATCGGGAAGGTGACGTTAAACTTGGAGGAGCAGAACTCTTTGATGTCATCGTTGCTGCCTGGCTCCTGTGAGCCGAAGTTGTTGGCGGGGACGCCGATGATGACCAGACCTTTGTCCGAATATTTTTCGTAGAGAGCCTGAAGGCCTTTGTACTGCTTGGTGTAGCCGCATTTGCTGGCGACATTGACGAAGAGAATCGTCTTGCCTGCATATTGCTCAGCGAGATTAATTTCCTTGCCATCAATATTCTTCATCTTGAAATTGAGCACAGCGGGCACTTCCTTCTTGGCTGCATCAGCAGCGACGACAGTGAACAGGGCGAACAGTACGGAAAGAGCAATCAAGCGGGTCATCGTGAATCTCCTGTAACGGTGAGGTGTCATCATAATAGGGTCCACCATCATAGCTAGTGCGTGCGCAAGCGAACAGAAAATGATGGCATGGGAGGTGTGAGGCTCGCGCCGCTTGCGGCTTCGCTCCCCGTTGCGGCATCACCGCACTGCCCCCGCGATCGCTTGTTACGATCCTTGCTTACAATGCAATATCCCCTGTCCGCCTGATTCCGTATCAAAGGCTTTGGAGATCGCTCTGATGAAATCATTCCGTTCCTGGCTGCTTTTTTTCTGTATGTTCCTGTCGCTGTCTGTCACGGCAATCGCCGCGCCGGAGCCGGTGCTCACCGCGATCAGTCAGCCCAAGCTCATGCGCGGTCAATCCGTCACGCTCACCATCGCCGGCAACCACCTGCTCGAAACCTCGCGCATCATTCTCGATGGTCCGCCCGGCGTTGCCGCTCAGCTCGTCGCCAGCGACAAGCCTGCCGCCAATTCAATCGCCCTCCAAGTCACTGTCGATGCGTCCGCTACCTTAGGCGATCGCGAGCTTCGCCTGGTCACGCCCGGCGGCGTCTCCAACAAGCTCGATCTCGAAATCACTTTCCTTCCCGTCGCTCTCGAAAAAGAACCCAATAACACGCTCGATACTGCACAAGTCGTCACACTCCCCGCCACGCTCAATGGTGTGATCAACGGCGGCGCTGACATCGATGCTTTTCAGTTCACCGCGAAAAAAGGGCAGCACCTCATCTTCGAATCCTTCGCCCAGCGCGGCGGATCAGCGCTCGATACCACACTCAAACTTTACGATCCTTCCGGCCGAGAAGTGGAGCGAAGTGAAGACGCCATCGGCACCGATTCGCTGATCGCTTACGAAGTCGCCGCCGATGGTCCGCACACGCTGATCGTGCACGATGTGCAATACCGCGGCGGCGGCAACTACACCTACCGCATCAATGCCGGTGCCATTCCTTACGCTAAAGCCATCTTCCCGATGGGCGGCAAACGCGGCACCGTTTTCGATGCGCAGCTCACCGGTTGGAATCTGCCTTCGACCACGCTGCGCGTTGATCTGACGGATAAGCCTGTTGGTCGCACATCGATTTTCGCCACGCCTGATGGTGCCTCGAATCCGCTGGCCATCAGTGTCAGTGAAAGCGATGAACTGAGTGAAACTGAAAACAACAACGCGCTGGCTGGGGCGAATGTGATTCCTTCGCTGCCTGTGGTGGTCAATGGTGTCATCGCACAGCATGGCGATCTGGATTTGTTTCGTTTCAAGGTGGAAAAGCCGATGAAACTGAGCTTCGCGGTGGAAGCGATGAAGCTCGGCTCCAGGCTCGATGCGCTGCTCACACTGCACGATGCCAAGGGCAACATCATCGTGCGCTCTGATGATGCAGCGCCCGGCAGCGATGCTGCACTGGTGCGCGATCTGAGCCCTGGCGAGTATCACATCGTTGTTACTGATCTGACCAGCCTGGGTGGTTCAGACTACGGCTACCGCCTGACCATCGCGCCGCCTAAGCCTGTGGCGCCTGATTTTTCGGTGCGCTTCTTCCCCGACACCATTCGCCTTCATCGCGGCGGCAGGACCGTGGTGCAATGCGAAGTCTTCCGCACCGGCGGCTTCAATGGCGACGTCACTGTCGCACTCAAGAACGCGCCGCCCGGTGTCAGCGCGCAGCCACTGGTCATCGACAACGGCCCGGTGAGCGGGCTCTTTGTCATCGAAGCAGCAGCAGATGCTGACATGCGCATCGCATCATTGGAACTCATCGCCACTGGTAAGCAAGGCGATCAGGTCATCGAGCGCACTGCGCAGCCACTGGCGATGGTGGAGCCGGTGAAGGGGGCTTATCTCGCGGTGCAGTCGGCGTCGCCCTTCACGATCGATCAGCCTAAGCCGCTCACCGATGAACAGGTGCAAGCGGTCGTCGCGCAGATTCAGGCCATTGAAAAACAGATGCTCGCCCCGCACGCCGAGGCGGACAAAGCGATGATCGCATGGGAGCAGGCAGCAGTCGCCGATGCAAAAGTCAAGGCTGAGATTCTTGTCCTACTCAAGGTTCCCGCAGAAAAGCGCAGCGAGGCGCAGCGCAGTCAGCTGCTTTCGTATTACCGCGAACAGTCGCCGCTCTTGGCGCCACAGCGCGCCGAGGTTGCATCACTGCGAGCGCGCATCGGCGTGCGCGAAGAGCTCGCCCGCCTTCGCGCCAGACTCACGGCGGAGATTCCCGAGCTTGCTACCGCTCAGGCGCAGTGGGAAAAAGATGCGACGAGCGACACCTGGTCCACCCTCGAATTTGCCGAGATGAAATCAGTGGGCGGCGCACGCTTTACCCGCGACAAAGATGGCTCCATTCTTCTCTCGGCTGCCAATCCGCCTAAGGACACTTACACGCTCACCGCCCCTGTGAACAGCACCAAGATCACGGCGATTCGTCTGGAAGCACTCGCCGACGCCAAGCTGAAGGCGGGCGGTCCCGGCCGCGCTGAGAACGGCAACTTCGTGCTCACGCAGTTCAACATCACCATCGCTCCCGCCAGCGATCCCGCCAAGCAGCAGAAGGTCGAACTGCATTCGCCCAAGGCCACGTTTGAGCAGGATGGCTGGCCTGTCGCCAATACGCTTGATGGCAACGATTCCACCGGCTGGGCCGTCTCGCCGCAGTTTGGCCAGAACCATACTGCGATCTTCATGGTCAAACCGATTGCGGGAATTGAAGGCGATGCCATCATCACCATCACGATGCGAAACGAATCACCACACGTGCAGCACACCCTGGGTAATTTTCGCATCGCCACGACATCGGCGGCGAAGCCTGCGATTGATCAGCCTTCGCTGCCGGGCAATATTGTGAAGCTGCTCGCTGTGCCAGCGGACAAGCGCAATGCGAAACAACAGGGCGAACTGGCTGCGTATTACCGTTCGGTTGCGCCGCTGCTGGAAGCCGATCGTCAGAAACTGGCAGCACTGGAAGCCACGCAAAATGCAGGCAATCCTTCGATGAAATACAACCAGACCTCGACGGTGGCGTTTGAAGTGAAACGCGCCCCCGGCTTCACCGGCGACATCGTCGTCACCGCGCTGGGCTACGCGACTGGCCGTGATGCCAAGGGCACTGCGAACATCATCAGCAAGGACATCATCGTGACCCCGCTGACACTCAAGGGCGATCAGACCATCGGCACCATCACGCTCAAAGCCAAGGACAAATCGGAGATGGGCACCCGCACAATCGTGCTTGAGGCACAGGCGAAAATCGACGGCGACACGGTGACGCAGGTGAGCGAAGCGATTCCGGTTTCGATCACGAAGTAGGACAAGGCTGCTGAGTGAGCCGCGACTTTGTTTGCGTGAGCCGCGACTCAACGAGTCGCGGACGCCACCGGCCTCAAGGGGTCAACTTCGCGCCGAGTCCCGTAGGCCTCAGCGAATCGCGACCGATGTACCAATCGCACAATCACTCTACGATTCACGCTCCTTGCGGCCGATGGCGTCCGCGACTTGTTAAGTCGCGGCTCAGTCTTTCCTCCTCATCCCCGGTGACACATG
>CAZYQL010000260.1:0-4066 GCA_964650055.1 uncultured Phycisphaeraceae bacterium
GCTGAATGCTGAATGCTGATGGCTTCCCCCCAATGAACAACGGCAACCCTTGCGGATTGCCGTTTTCACCAGATATTCTTCTCAATGCGGGCGAGAGGACTTGAACCTCCAAGGGATTTGACTCCCACTAGGACCTGAACCTAGCGCGTCTGCCAATTTCGCCACGCCCGCTTAAGCAGGCCCAACAGTGTAGGAAAGGCGGTGGGAGAATCAAGTCGCCCTCTTTGGCGTAAACTTGGGGCATGAGTCTGGAACTGCTCTTCCTCGGTTCGGGCACCAGCGCTGGTGTGCCGATGATCGGATGCGACTGCGAGGTCTGTCATTCTGCTGACCCGCGCGACCACCGCAGCAGAGCCAGCGTGCTCATCAGTTACGATGAGAGCACTCAGGGCAGCGGCACCACTCGCCGGCAGATTCTCGTCGATACCTCGCCTGAGCTTCGCCTTCAGATGACGGGCAATCGCATCAATCGCGTCGATGCGGTTTTCTACACGCATGCTCATGCCGACCACATCTTCGGCCTCGATGATCTTCGGCGATTCAATATCGTCATGAACGGCCCTGTCCATATTCACGCAGAGCAATCGGTGCTCGATGTGTTTCGCCAAATGTTTCGCTACATCTTTGAACCACACACCAATGCAAACAAATCCTTCGTAGCGGAGCTGATCGCACATCCCATTGAGCCTGCGCTATCTGTGATGATGTTCGGTGCGAAGTGGACGCCGCTAAGACTCATGCACGGGCGATTGCCAGTCGTTGGATTTCGTGTGGATCATGCAGGCAGATCGCTGGCTTATTGCACGGATGTCTCTGCGATTCCTGAAGAGACCTGGCCGCTGCTTGAAGGGCTTGATGTGCTGGTGATTGATGCCTTGCGATATCGGCCGCACCCGACGCACTTCACGATTGATCAGTCGCTGGAGGTGGTGGATCGCGTGAAACCTGGGCGGACTTATTTCACGCACATCGCGCATGACATTTCACATGCGAAGGTTCAGCCGAGGCTGCCTGCGGGTGTGCATCTGGGATTTGATGGGCTGCGCGTGGTGGTGAATAGATGAATCGAATTGTGCGCCGCGATCTTCCTTAGAGTCTGAATCTTGTCTATTCTTTCCACCATGACCACTGCCCTTGCCTCCTCTACTGTGCACGCTGGCGATCCTGCGGATCAGGCGATTCCGCGACTGCTCGAAGAGCACGGCGGCAAGCTCTACGCGCTGGCCCTTCGCCTCACCGGCAAAGTCCACGATGCCGAGGACATCGTGCAGGACACCTTCGTGCAGGCCTACCGCAAATGGCATCAGTTCAAAGGCCAGGCCAACCCCGGCACCTGGCTTTACATCATCGCCACGCGCCTGGCGCGGCGCAAGCACCGCAGACGCAGCGGCGAGCCCAAGCATATCGCCTCGCTCAGTGCGTCGCTGCCCGCCACTGGCCCCGTGCCTGATCTGCCAGCCGATGAAGACAGCCCGCTGGCGCAGCAACTGAAACTGGAATCGCTCGCTCATGTCGAGTCGGCTGTCGTCGATCTGCCGCTGACCTTTCGCCTGCCTCTCGTCCTTAAAGACATCGTCGGCTTCAGCATCGAACAGGTCGCACAGATCACCCGCACCAAGGAAGCAACGGTCAAGACGCGGCTGCACCGGGCGAGGCTGATGCTGCGCGATGCGATGCAGAAACATCTGCCCACCCGCGACGCTCCGCCGCCTGCTTATGCGAAACAGGTCTGCATGGATCTGCTACGCGCCAAGCAGGATGCCATCGACAACGGCGTCCCCTTCCCGCTGCCTCAGCAGGATTTCTGCGATCGGTGTGCCGCGATATTTGCAAGCATCGATCTGACGGTGGGCGTCTGCCAGCATCTAGGTGCCGGTCCGCTACCCCAATGCGCCCGCAAGGCTCTCGAACGTGAGATCGAGGAGCAGCGCCAGCGCGATCTCAAGCGGGCGCAGCGGACCTGACTTATTGCAATCGCAGCAAGAATGAACCCATTGCGGGCTTACGGTGTCCTAGCCAGCACTCGGGGAATCACCGATTACGATCCCGCCTTGAAACTTCCGTCATCTTCGCGCCTCAAAGTTAGTGGATCACAAGTTCATCCACTCCACTTTCGAGGTGAAACATGCTCGCACTATTGCGTAAGCCCCGCTGGTCACCCTATGTGGTGGGCACCGGCATCGGCGTCCTCTCTTGGGCGACGTTCTACTTCATGAGCAAGGCGCTGGGCACATCGACCACGATGGTGAACTGCGCCGCTGGCATCGAAGGACTTGTCGCCCAAGGCCACGTCGAGGCCAATGCCTACTTCGCCAAAGCCGTCGTCTCCACGGCGGACAAGGCACGCCCGCTCATCGAGTGGCAGTTCGCGCTCGTCGCCATGCTCGCCGTCGGAGCGTTTATCGCCGCGAAGCTGAGCGGCTCGGCGATCCGCGAATCTGTGCCTTCCCTTTGGGCCTGGCGCTTTGGCCCGTCGAAACTCAAGCGGTACACCTTCGCATTCATCGGCGGCATCGTGCTGCTGTTTGGCGCACGACTGGCCGACGGCTGCACCTCAGGCCACGCCATCTCCGGCGGCTTGCAACTGGCCATCTCCAGTTGGACGTTCACCATCGCCATGTTCGCCTCCGGCATCGCCACCGCATTCCTCATGTATGGAAAGGCAGGTCGTCAACATGTTTAATCCAATTTTCGCTGATCCCAAGACCCTTATTATGGGTGCCATCACCGGTCTGATCTTTGGCTTCCTGCTGCAAAAAGGCGGCGTTACCCGCTTCAATGTCATCCTCGGTCAGTTCCTGCTCAAGGACCACACCGTCGCCAAAACCATGGGCACCGCGATCGTCGTCGGCGCTATCGGCATCTACGCGATGGTCGCCATGGGGATGATCTCGGTGATGCACATCAAGCCTGCCTTACTCGTCGCCAATGCTGTGGGCGGCCTGATCTTCGGCGTGGGCATGGTGGTGCTGGGATACTGTCCGGGCACAGGCGTGGCCGCCATCGGTGAAGGATCGCGCCACGCCATCCCGGGCGTGATCGGCATGATCGTCGGCGCGGCGCTTTATGCCGAGGCGTATCCGTGGATCGCCAAGAACATTCTCAATCTCGCCGACTACGGCAAGGCAACGCTTGCCACCGCGACAGGCCTCTCTCCCTGGTGGTTCATCGCAGGACTCGCCATTGCGGCCTCGGCGGGCTACTACGCTTTGGAACGATGGGAGCGCGGACACAAGGCGACATAACACGCAGAGCAACAACATCCGAATATCCGTTACGATGCCATGCGAGGAACAACCGCATGGCATCGTCATCTACTTCACCGCCGCCCATCGACATCAAAGCCAACACGCAAGATGGTGTGCTGATATTGACGTGGTCGCCTGATGAAGTATCTCGGCTCAGCTTCGTCAAGGTGCGCGGTGCTTGTGCGTGTGCGAGTTGTGTCAACGAATGGACAGGCCAGCCGATCCTCGATCCTGCGGCGATTCCGCCTGACATTCACATCAAAGGCATGGCCCTGATCGGCAACTACGCGCTCCGCATCACCTGGAGCGATGGCCACGAGACGGGGCTGTTCACCTGGCAACGGCTGCGCGATCTGGGCTAAAAATTTAGCCGTTCGCCTTGGCGAACGAAGCCCGTCTGATATTCACTTGAGAATGTCCAGCACCTGCGCGAGATGTTCGATGACGTGATCCGCACACGCGGGCGCCGGTTCGCCTTGCGTGAACTGCGACTGATAAATCGTGCGCAGACCTGCTGCATGGGCCCCTTCGATATCACCTTTGACATGATCCCCGACCATCACCGCTTCGCTCGCGCTGATACCTAGCTTGGAAAGCGCGAGTTGAAAAATACGAGCATCAGGTTTTTCGCAGCCTGCTTCCTCGCTGGTGACAATCACATCGAAATAAGGCTCGAAACCCAGCCTGACAATCTTGTCAAGCTGCGGCTGCGTCACGTGATTGGAAACCAGCGCGAGCTTGTGTGTTCGCTTGAGCTGACTGAGCACGCGATGAGCATCGGGATGCGGCTTCATCGCAGCGAAAAAAGCCTGCCAATA
>CAZYQL010000261.1:0-3983 GCA_964650055.1 uncultured Phycisphaeraceae bacterium
TTCGTTTTCTTCACTCTACCCCAACGGTTCGCAAAGCCTCACCATCGGGCTTGATGATTCAACTGCCCTCTGACCTCTGACCTCTGACTTCTGCCCTCTGCCCTCTGGCCTCTGACTTCTGACCGCTGACTTCTGCCCTCTGCCCTCACGGCTCGACGCTCGCGACAGCGCCCATTCGCATCGGCTGTGCATCAATATCGTTGTCACCCATGACATCGCGATCAAAAGCATAGGTGGGCATCAGCACCGTCATCGGCCGGGGTGATGCGGAACAGCCCGTCAGAAATGCGGCGAGGGCGGCAATGCTCATTGCCAGAATTACGCCGCGTGTCACGTAGTGAAATCCGCCAGCTTCATGTTGCTTTTGAGTAGATCGCATCGGCTTACTCCATGTTGCTCAGATCGCTTTTGCCGTCGCGGCAGCGACCCATTCACAAAACCCCTGGAGTGCATCGGCCGCCACGCGGCAATTTCTGCATCGACTCTACGACTGAATTGTTATCGGAGGATGTGAACTGCAAAAAAAGTGAACCTTGAATCAATCACCACAATGATCGGACCTTCGCCAACAGTTTGTATCACTTGCAACGAATGTACCGCCTCAGCGAACGAGGCCCGATCCAGCGCCATCACTTTGAGCCGCGACGTAACACGTCGCGGACGCCACCGGCATGATGGAGCGATCGATCTCGCCTTGTTCCTGAGGCTGCGCCGAATCAGCATGGACGTGCGCCGCTGCAAAGTTCGCTGCGTCATCGTCTTTACTGGACGTCCGCGATTCGTTGAATCGCGGCTCATGTCAAAGGCTGCGCCTAGAATGTTCCATGACTCACGCGATTTTTTCCAGCGAGAACGATCATGATTTCACGCCTGTTTCATAGTGGATTCCTAATACTCATCTGCGTGCTTACTGCGGGTTGCTCCACGCCTCAGTCCCGCGCCAAGGAACATGGCGATCTGTTTGCGACGCTCGCGCCTGAGGTGCAGATGAGACTGGTGGAGGGGCAGCCGGAGGTGGGCGACACGAAGGACATGGTGTACATCGCGCTGGGAGAGCCTGACACAATTCTGTCGCGCCGCGATCAGAGCGGGCTGGTGTATGACATCTGGTCTTACGATGGCGTGTACTACACGCGCGACACGCGCTGGCGTTCATCTTCGATGTTTCGCCGGTACCGCCGCGATGGCTATGACTTTTACAGCGGGCCTGAGTACGTCGATGTGCAGCACGAGTACGAACGACTGCGCATCGAGTTCGAGGCTGGCAAAGTCAAGGCGATCGCACAAGTCAAGAAATGAAACAGTTCAAAGTTCTGAGTTCTGAGTTCAAAGTTCAAAGTTCAAGGTTCAAAGTTCTGAGTTCAAAGTTAGAGACAGGCGCTCAAGACGACGCTCTGTAACCTTGAACCTTGAACCTTGAACTTTGAACCTTGACCTTTGAACTTCTAACTTTGAACGCTGCCTTTCTGCACCCCCCGCCGCTCTGACATACACTGGCGTTTTGCACCCTAGAACCCTTTGGTCGAGACAGGTCACCATGGCAAGAAGCGTCGTCATTACAGGATTGGGGCCCGTCAGCGGCGTGGGTCTGGGCATGAAGCCGACGTGGGAGGCGATGCTGGCTGGCCGCAGTGCGGTGAGCCGAATTGATACGTTTGATCCTTCGGGATTTCCATGTCACATCGGCGCGCAGATGCGCGATTTTTCCATTCGCGACTACGTGCCCAAGAGCTACCGCAAAGCCACGAAGGTGATGGCGACGGATATTGAGTATGCCGTGGCTGCGGCGAATCTGGCAGCGACCGATGCCCAGCTTCGCACGGCGGGAACCGATGCGGAAGCAGTAGTCAAGCCTGACTATCAACCCACCTACAATCCCGCTCGCGTGGGCTGTCACATCGGTGCCGGCCTCATTGCCGCTGAGATCAACGAACTGACACAAGCCTTGAGCGAAGCGCGCGATGAGCAAGGCAACTTCGACATGCACAAATGGGGTCGCGAAGGCATCGGCCATCTGACGCCGCTCTGGCTCCTCAAATATCTGCCCAACATGCTCGCCTGCCACGTGACGATCATTCACGATTCGCAGGGGCCTTCCAATACGATCACCTGTGCTGAAGCCTCGGCGATGCTTTCCATCGGCGAATCGCTGCGCGTTATTCAGCGCGGCAGCGCTGACATGTGCTTCTGCGGCGGCGCGGAAGACAAACTCAATCCCATGGCTTTTCTGCGGCAGATCTTCACCGGTCGCCTCACCACCACAGGCAATGATGACCCAGCCGGCGCGGTGAAACCGTTCGATGAAAAAGCGGCGGGCATGGTCGTCGGGCAAGGCGGCGCGATTGTCATTCTTGAATCACGTGAAACTTTTGCGAAGCGGAGCGAAGCCGCAAGCGGCGATCAGAAGCCTCGCGCTTATGCAGAAGTCGCGGGCTTTGGCGCTTCGCAATCGGTACACATTCCCCGCTCCAATCAAGCCCCCGATCCCAACGGCCGCGGCATCGCCCTGGCCATCCGCGCTGCCATGCGCGAGGCGTCCATCACCGCTGAGCAAATCGATCTGATCGTTCCCTTTGGCAGCGGCGTTCCCGAATACGATCAGGCAGAAGCAGCAGCGCTATTCAGTATCTTCGGCAACCGCGCCAAGGAAATTCCCATCGCATCCACCAAGCCCATCGTGGGCAACTGCTTTGCCGGCGCTGGTGGCATCGATGTCTGCATCGCAGCACAAGCGCTCAGTGAGCAGATCATCCCCGCGACCATCAACTGCGACTCGCCGCTGAGCGGGCTCAATGCAAAATCACAAGCCTCGCGCAGCGCCAAGCTCGAATATGTACTGACTTACTCCGCCGGATTCGGAGGCCAGAATGCAGCGCTGATTCTCAAGACATTCACCGCTTAAATCCGCCGCCCCTCCGCCACTGCATCGCTCGCAGCAATTTGAGATCGACTCAAGCAATCCCCAGTGACCTTCATCATGACCACGCCCCCGCCCTACTCGCCGCCAGCTCCCACCCGCACCGTCATCACCGGCATCGGCTGGGTCACGCCGCTAGGCCACGATATCGAAACAGTCTGGCACAACCTGCTCGCAGGCAAATCAGGCATCGGCCCAACCACCAGTTTCGATTCCTCCACCTTCCCCACCACCTTCTCGGCGCAGGTCAAGGACTACGACTATCGCCCCTATGTCTCCGTCCCGCAGGCCCACGAAGGCATCGGTGCTAACACCGCTTTTGCGCTCGGGGCAGCCGCGCAGGCCTGGCGCAGCGCGGGCCTAGATAAAGTCGATGCGCTCAACCGCGAACGGCTGGGCCTCTACCTGGGCTCAGGTGAAGGCGTGCTCGATTTCGAGCATTACGTCGAAGCAAATCTGGGCGGCTGGGATGCAGAAAAAAACGCAGTCGATACCGTGCGCTGGGCCGCCGTCGCAATGAAAGGCATGACCGCACTCGCGGAGATCGAGCAAGAGCCCAACATGCCGCTGAGCCATCTGGCGATGGAGTTTGGTGCGCAAGGCCCAGCTTATAACTGCCTCACTGCGTGCGCTGCCTCCACGCAGGCCATCGGCGAAGCGGTGCAAATTCTTCGCAGGGGCGATGCTGATGTCATGATCGCTGGCGGTACGCACACCATGATCCACCCGCTAGGCGTCACCGGCTTCACCCGCCTCACCGCCCTCTCGCGCCACACCGGCGATCCGCGCCACGCCAGTCGGCCGTTCTCCGCTGATCGCGGCGGCTTTGTCATGGGCGAAGGCGCAGGCATCGTCATCATTGAAACCCTCGAACACGCCCTCAAACGCAACGCAAAAATCCTCTGCGAAATCACCGGCTACGGCTCCTCGGCTGACGCTTACCGCATCACCGACATGCACCCCGACGGCCGCGGCGCAGCCGTCGCCATGCGCGCCGCCCTCGCCGATGCTGGCATCACCCATCACGACATCGATTACATCTCCGCCCACGGCACAGGCACCAAGG
>CAZYQL010000262.1:0-3960 GCA_964650055.1 uncultured Phycisphaeraceae bacterium
AACCGCTGGCCCCGTCGGCCAACGAACCGGCCAAAGGATCTGCCAGAGGACCGGCAAAAGGACCGGACGACGGCGTGCTGGCCCGGGCGGCTGCGGGCGATTCTGATGCGTGGTCAATACTGGTCGCGTCCTACTCAAAGCGCGTTTATGGCTTGCTCGTCCACCAGTGCGGCGACCGGGAATTGGCTGAGGAAATCACCCAGGCGACGTTCGTCAAAGTCGTCGGGCACATCGGCCTCTACCGCGAGCAAGGCAAGTTCGAACCCTGGCTCTTCCGCATCGCCATGAATCGTCTGCGCGACGAAATGCGCAGACGCGGCAGACAAGCCCGGACCATGGATATGTCCGGCGGGTCCAGCAGTTCCTCCTCCGGTAACGACGGCGGATCAGCCCCCAGCGCCTGGCATGTAGTGCAGACCAAAATCGTCTCGGCCACCAGCGACGAAGGATCGGATAACGAAGACCCCGCAGCCCGCGTCAGCAGGGCAGAACAAGTGGATCGGCTCAAACGAGCCATCATCAGTATGAGCGAAGCAGACCGCACCGTGCTCGAACTCAGACACACCGCAGGACTCAGCTTCGCTCAGATCGCAGAGACCTTGGAAGAACCGCTGGGCACCGTGCTGGCGCGAGGCCACAGGGCACTGGCGAAGCTGAAGAAGCTGATGGAAGAAGAGGAATAAGGCTTGAGATTTGTGATTTGTAAAACGCAGCCGATTAGAATGGAAATGAACATGCAAGATCACGACTACCAAACTGATGCCAAGCTCGACGCGATGCTCGATGATCTGCTGTCGGCTGACCGTGTCGATGGCGGGATTCCTTCGGGCCTGGATGCTCGCATTGTGGCCGCCCTGCCGTTGCATACGTTGCAAGGCAAGCGCGAGGTCAAGGTGGAGCCTGCGGTCAAGGTGGAGCATGCGGTCATCGGTCGCATCGGCTTCTTCTCCAGTGTTGCCGTGCGCCGCTTTGCCGCTGCTGTGCTGGTGGTCATGGGCATTGGTGCGATGATTCTGGGTCTTGGAGCTTTGCAGAATTCCAAGCTTGCAAGCGACCTTGAGATCAAGAGAATCGCCGCCGAGAAGGCGGCTCAGCAACTGGCCATGGCCAAACTCACCAGCGATATCGAACAGGCTCCGCTCACTTTCGCAGCGGCCCGCGAGTTGCACAACACGACATTCTCAACCACTGAATCTTCGCTGGATCGTTCCATCGACTCGCTCAAGAGCCGCACCGATCACGCCTCGCTCACCGCTGCGGTCGATAGCTGGAGCAGCGTGGCCCAGTCGCTGGAAGCTGAACTCGATGCTCTGGAAGCCGATGGCAGCCAAGGCTGATCCTGTGTCGTATTTATATTTATCCGTTCGCCTTGGCGAACGAAGTCTCCCGTACCAACCAACTTGCTCATCATGAACCATCGCAAGCTCATCTTCGCCAGCCTCATCGCCCTGCCGCTCTCGGCTGGCGGCCTCTGGCTCCACGCCGAGGAAAAGCCTGCGCCTTCACCAGCGACTCCTGTAGCCTCGCCCGCCAAAGCGAGCGTTGCGGAGAAGGAATCACCCAAGAACGTTGATGGCAAAAGCGACAGGCCCGACAAAGGCGACAAGAGCGACAAGAGCGAAAAAGATCGCGGTGATGATCGGCGATCACGCGGCGAATGGGGCGGCCCACGCTTTGGCCCGCCCGGTGGACCTGGTGGTTCAGGTGGCCCCGGTGGTCCTCCGCCTTCCGCCAATGGCACCAATCAGTTCAACCAGTTTTCCGCAGATGAACTGCGCCTCATGATCGAATCCGTTCAGCCCAAGAATTCGCGCCTCGCTGAGAAAATGAAAGAGCGCTTCGCCGACGCCCTGGCCAAGAAGCCAACGAAGCTGACGCCGGAACAACTGGAAGCGGTGCTCTCTGTTTTCGAAGATCGCGAGCCTTACCTGGCTGGCCGCATCAAGGAATCGATCAAGGAAAATCCCGAGCGCGTCGCCACCATGCTCGCCCACCACTGGCCTCGCTTGGAAAAAGCGATCGAACTGAAAAAGTCCGATCGCGAACTCTACAATGCTCAGTCTGTCGAGATTCTCAAACAAGGCGAAACGCGTGGCCTGCTATACAAGCTCCGCAAATCGCTCCAGGAAAAAAACGAAGCTGAGGCAACCAAACTCCAGGACGACATCAAAGCCAAACTCCAGGAACAGCACAAAGCCCGTCAGACCATTCGTCAACTCGAACTGGCGCGCATGAACGACAAGATCAAAAAACTCAGCGAAGAAATCACCGCTGAGGAAGCCAAGTCCGCGCAGGTCATCGACAAACATTTCAACGACATGCTCAAGTGGGCCCAGTCCCGCTGGGAGCGCGGCGACAAAGGCGACAGAGAACCTGGCGACAAACCCAGCCGCCCCGAGCACGGCGATCGCCCTGAAAAGAAGGACGAGAAGTAAGTTGAGAAAGTAAGTTGAGAAGTAAGTTGAGCCGCGACTCAACGAGTCGCGGACGTCAGCGAACTGAATGAGCATTCTTCGCGCGGTGCATCTTAGGCCACATCGTTTTTCAGAAATCGAACGTCAACAGATGAACGATTCTCAGCGCTCGATCACTCAGCAATTCACACCGCAACAGGCCTTGGGCATCCGCGACTCGTCGAGTTGCGGCTCAGATTTGCAGCGACGACTCAACTAGCCTGCGCGATGACATTATTTTCAGTCGATTCATTCGCGCACACCAGTCGATCGCGTCCTGTGCGCTTGGCGCGCAGCAGCGCATCATCCGCCTGCTTGAGCACCTGATCAATCGTCGCATCAGTCCCGCATGGCAGGAACACCAGGCCGACGCTCGCCGTCACCGGTACCGCCAGTTCACTCACGCGAATCGGGCCATCGCTGATGCGTTCGCGCAGGCGCTGCGCAATGCGAAGCGCGGTCATCTGACTGCCCGGGTCATGGAGCACCACGACAAACTCTTCGCCGCCAAAGCGACCGACGATGTCATGCTGGCGCAGTGAGCCGAGCATTCGTTTGGCGGCCTGTCGCAGCACCTCATCACCAGCGAGGTGGCCATACTGATCGTTCACCTTCTTGAAGTGATCCAGGTCCACCATCATGACCGCAGTCGTGCCTTGCTCACTGGCGACGCGTTGAAGTTGCGATTGCAGCGCATCGCTGAGGCCATCGCGATTCCACAGGCGAGTGAGCGGATCGATCATGTTCAGCCGGTGTTCGCTGGCGAGTTGGCCTAGCAGATCACGCACCACTTCACTGGCGATGGTCTCACGCAATTCCGTTTCCACCATCATTCCCAGATCCATCAGAGCCTGTCGATCTTCACGACCGATTCGGCGAGGCTTGCGATCAATGACACACAACGCCCCGATGCGAAACCCATCAGGCGAATGGATCGGACAACCTGCGTAGAATGAAACATTCGGCTCGCCGACAACCAGCGGATTTCCCTGAAACCGCTCATCAAGCGAAGCATCGGTGATGACATTCAATTCATCGCTCAAAATGGTGTAGCCACAGAACGACTGCTCGCGCGGCAACTGCGTATCGCACAAGCCTTGAATCGACTTGAACCACTGACGATCATGATCGACCAGAGAAATAGCCGCGATGGGAACGCCCAGCAGTTTTCGTGCGAGACGGGTGATGCGCTCGAAGCGCTCTTCGAGCGGGGTATCGAGTATCTGCAAGCGTCCGAGCGCTGCTTGCCGCGAAGTTTCATCGGGTGGTAGTAGCGGGGGAATCATCGCGAGAATCTCCGACATCACGTCGTGGTTTGTCCCAAACCCATTGATCTCCATCGGTCAGATGTACGGGAGAGATCAGGTGATATCGCTCGACCCATAGAACGATCACAGGGTCCAAACAACTTGAGAGATGAAGAAATCGGAATCGCGTTCTCCGTTCAATGTCGACGTAAAACCGACGTGTTGCTGTAACCTCGCTCCTTGTTCCTATAATGAATGAT
>CAZYQL010000263.1:0-3912 GCA_964650055.1 uncultured Phycisphaeraceae bacterium
GGCCGCCGCTCTCACATCCTCTGCCCCGCACACCGCACTGCTCACCGCGATGCCTTGCACACCGGCGGCGATCAGCTCCGGCAGATTCCCCGCGTTGATGCCGGCGATGGCGAGGTGGGGGAGCTGGTTCCAGGCGAGGTAGTCGCGGAGGTAGGCTGGGCCGACGATGTGGTCTTTCTTTTTGGTGGTGGTGGGGAACATCGGGCCCACGCCGCAGTAGTCGGCTCCTTCCTGCTGAGCGCGTTTGGCATGGTCGATATGCGAAGTGGAGACGCCGACAAGAAGCTGGCGGCCGACGATCTTGCGAACCTCGCTGCAAGGCAGATCGGTTTGCCCCAGGTGGACACCATCAGCACCGGCGAGCAAGGCGACATCGGGGCGGTCGTTGATGATGACGCTGGCCTTGCCCCGGCAGCGAGCGACGACTTCCTTGGCATGTTCGAGGAGCCAGCCGGCGTCGGTGTTCTTCTCACGCACCTGAATGCAATCGACACCAGCCGCGAGACATTCATCGAGTACATGCGACCAGTGGTGTGGCGTACACAAATCGCGCGTCAGCAGCACGCACAATCGCCACTGCTTTCGCAGGCCGGTGGCCATCGCGCGGTTGAGACGCTGTTCGATGTCGTAGCCTTGGTAGCGCAGGCGTTCGATGATGGCGGAGAAGCCGGCTGCGCCGATGATGTCGCCCAGCGTCTTGCCATATTCCTCGATGGCGCGCAGCGCTTCGCTGAGTCGTTTGCCCGCAGCGATGACGACATCCGCAATCGATTCGCGCTGATGCTGCGAAGCAGTTTTGATCGTGGTACCGACGTCGCCGGGTGTGTCACGGTTTTCTTCCAGCCCGGGCACCGCAGCGAGTGTGCGCGAGAAGTCGTGGCGCAGATTTTTCAGCGCACCACAAAGCGATTCATCATTGAGAAGAAAGCGGGCAGCTTCCTCCATGACGCGCAAGGCTTCGCGGGCACGGTTGGCGTTGGCATCGAGAATGCGAAGGACAGAAGGCATGAAGGCATGATAGAGGAGACGGGGGAGAGGAGACGGGGGAACAGGAGACAGGGAACAGGAGACAGGGGAGAGGAGACAGGGAACAGGAGACGGGAGGCGGGCATAGCTGATTGGCGGATGGAAGGGGCAGGCTTGATTATTGATTCCTGTCCCCGGTTGCCTGTCTCCTGTTCCCTATTTCCTGCCCCATGTCTTGAGTCGCGTTGTCTGCATTGAGCGTGAAATGAAAACTCGTACCTTTGCCTTGTTCGCTTTCGAGCCAGATGCGCCCGCCATAGGTTTCGATGATCGCCTTGACACTCGCCAGTCCGACGCCTCGGCCGGCGACGTGATGCGAGCCCGAATGCGTGGCTCTGCGGAAGACATCAAACACCTTGGGTTGATCTTCGAGCGCGATGCCGCAGCCGGTGTCTGCGATGGTGAACAGGTGCTGGCCTTCGTGCATTTGGTGGCTGACAGCGATGGATCGATCGGTTGCCTGGAGCATGTATTTCACAGCATTATCGAGCAGATTCTGAAAAACCTGGCGCATGCGATTGCGCTCGCCAGTCACCGTCGGCAGATTCGCCGCGATGCTCAGCGTGATCCGGCTGGCCTCCAGGTCATAGCTCAGATTGTCGCGCAGCTCCGTCATGAGAATGTTCAGATTCACCTGCTCGCGCTTGCCCGGCCGAGTGCGGATTCGGCTCAGTTCCATGAGGTCATTGAGCAGCTCGATCTGCACTTTCACATTCGCGCTGATGCGTTCGAGCTTGGTCGTGGCATCATCCGCAAGCTGCGAGCGATACTTGGCGAGGAGCATGCCCGCCATGCCTTCGATGTTGCGCAAGGGTGCGCCAAGGTCGTGACTGACAGCGCGGAGGAATTCGTTCTTCTCGCGGATTTCTGCTTCGAGTCTTTCGTTGACCTGGCCGATCTGCGTGGTGCGAAGTTCGACTTTGCGTTCCAGTTCTTCATTGGCGGCAATGAGCTGGCTTTGAGTAGTGAAAAGTTTCTGCGCCATCTTGTTGAACGATTCACTGAGCAGACCCACCTCATCACGCGAGCGCACCTTCACCGGCGGCGGAGCATGTCCATCACCGAGCCGAACCGTCGCCACCATCAGCGCACGCAGCGGCGCAGTCCAGTGGCGAATGATCGACCAGATAAACGGCAGCGCGATGAGGATCAATGCGCCCGCTGCTGCGAGCTGCGCCCAGCGCAGATCACCGAGCGTCGCAGGCAGCGTTCGCTCATGCAGACCCAGCACCACAAAGCCTTCAAGCTTGCGGCCACTGTCAGTGCGAAAGTTGGTGTTCCAGATCGGAGTCCGGCGAACGACGATCTCATCCCAAGCACCCGCGAACAGCGGCGTATCCACCGGGATCGAGCCGGTGAGTCCCATCACGCCGGTCTGCTCGGTGAAGGTCGCCCATGCCTGCGAATCGATCGAGCGGCGATGGAGCACTGCTTCGCGCGGATCGGTGACGATCACAAAGGCGAGTCGTCGTTCGAGGAAAAGCGCATCGAGCGTGTCATGCGCCTGCGGCGACCAGCCATCGTCGAGTTGGCCGCCCAGCGTGGTGGCCAAGGCCTGCGAAAGCATCTCGGCATTGCGGGCTTGCGTGTCGCGCAGAGCGCGGTGAGTCATGTTGTTGAAGAGGACCGCACAGAGGAGCATGGGTACGCCGACCATGGCGAAGGTCCAGAGCACCAGTTTGCGCTGCAAAGAATGGCGCGGCCGCACCTCAAGTAGCTGCGGCGACTGCGGGTCAGGTATTGCCCGACCTTCCTCCTTATCGGTGCTCCTGCCCATGCAGAGATTATCGACCGGAAGGAGCAGGCAAGTTAGAGGGAGCGAGTAACAGGAATCATTACTCTGTGTGGCACTGGCAAACCGTCCAGAACGACGGCCGGGGGGCCTGCCGGCGCCACACGTGCCCGGAAAACTTACCGCACCATGCTTACAAATGGAACGATCGATTGTGCTCGGTTGAGTTCTGAGAAAACGCAGGATGAAACCACAGATGAACACAGATGAACACAGATATGAAATACAAAGGCAATCCGGATTCTTATCTGTGTGCATCTGTGTTCATCTGTGCTTAATCAAGCAGTTCGGTTCGCTCTTCACCGCGTCGTGGACTGGGCCTGCTCTTTTTCCTTAGCCTTGTTTTTGCGATGGCGCACGATTTCGCCGCCGGAGGTGTAGAGCACATCCTCGGCAATGTTCACTGCGTGATCCGCGATGCGTTCGAGCTGGCGCGAGACGCTCATGAGGTGGAGCAACTGCGGGGCAAACTGCGGCATCTCGCGCAGCTTGACGAACATGATGTCATAGACGCTCTCGTGCATCGAATCGACTGCATCATCGCCATCGATCACCTGCTGGGCGAGAATCGTATCGACATTGACCATCGCCTTGAGCGCATCGCGCAGCATCGTCTTAACCAGTCTGGCCATGTGAGAAAGGTCAAATGGGGTTTCGATCAGCTTGCTCTCGCGGGCCAGGAACATCGCCTGCTGCGCAATGTTCTTCGCCAGATCGGAGACGCGTTCCAGGTCGTTATTGATCTTGAGCACGGAGACGACATAGCGCAGGTCAAATGCGACCGGCTGATGCAGCGCCAGCGTGTGCAGACATTCTTCTTCGATATCGACTTCCATTTCGTCAATCTCTTCCTCAGCCCGCAGCACGCCTTCAGCTATATCGACATCGCGATTGACGACGGAGATGATGGAATGATCGACCGCATCCTGCACCATTTCGCCGAGGGTGAGGATCAGCCGTTTGAGTTTGTCGATTTGCCGCAGAAAGTGAACGCTCATTGCAGAAGCTCCCAGGTCCAATGGAATTTCGACGCAGAAGAATCGTAAGGCGGAATTGTTAGGATTCTGCGAGAAAGCGGGGTAAACTGCGAGGGC
>CAZYQL010000264.1:0-3886 GCA_964650055.1 uncultured Phycisphaeraceae bacterium
TCAATGAGTGAAAGTCAATGAGTGAAAGTCATAGATGAGACCTGAGTCCAGCGTGGTGTGTCAGCGCCGAGCCTTGACACACCCTACGATCACGTGCTCGATCTCAAATTTTGCCATCGCCCTTGTCGTGCACTGCCACCAGCTTGCGTGCCCGGTCGATGGCGCGGAGCTTGCGATCGATTTCTTCATCGGTGTGAGCGATCTTCGCCAGGGCTGCTTTCATATCCGCATCGGCGGTGGAGACGGCGATTTCATCTGCGGGCATTGCTTCATCAGCGACGAGCGAGAGTTTGTCATCTTTCATCTGGGCGAAGCCGCCGCCGACGAAGAACCATCGCGAGCCGCCTTCGGTGAAGTCCAGACGCAGCGCCCCATCGCCCAGCTTGGCCACCAGCGGCGCCCGGCCGGGCATCAGACCGATCTGGCCATCGTGCGCGGGGATCGAGGCGTAAGTGACATCGCCATCGAGCACCTGCTGCTCGGGGGTCACGAGTGTGACGTGGAATTTTCCAGCCATGAGAATCTCCAACCTGATCCGCGAGCCTGCACCCAAGCAGACCCGTCAGACAGGGCCAAGGATTGTAAGAGCAGGGGGGTGAGTGTCAAAAGCGGGCGTGCGCCAAAGGTTCCCGTAGTTAGCCGTTCGCTTTGGCGAACGAAGAACAGCATGGCCGCGAAAAGGCGCAAAAAGCGCAAAAGGGATTTTTGATCATCAGATTCAGACCGGTTCCACACTCATTTATTTGTCATTCACCACCGAGAACACGAAGGACACGAAGGAAGATGGAGAAGTTCACGAAGTAGGAATTAAAACATCGAGGTGGTCGGGGATTCCATCGGAGCTGGCGCATTTGGATCGTACTCCCCTCCCTCTTAGGGAGCGGCAGGGGGAGGGTCGAGTCATCGATGAAAAATATTGCTGTACTTCCCGCAAGAATGATCGGCAATGCGACCCTCCCCTAACCCCTCCCTAGGAAGGAGGGGAATAAGAAAAAGTCATATGCGTTTGCCTTGGGGATTCAATCATGATTCCTGATTCCTCGTGTCCTTCACTTTCTTCGTGCTCTTCGTGTTCTCTCTGACAAGCTTTGGGCAAACGTGCCATCGACAGTCCTTCGACCGAGATGAAACATCACTTCTCAAATGCACGTTTCCAACCGGGCTGCGAAACTGGCTCGGTGCCGGGCGGGTGGGGTTCGACGAGTTTGTCATATAGCTCGGGCCTTCGTGCACGCAGATAACGACGGCCAGAAGCCAGCTCATATTTCTCGCCGGTGCACAGTGCAACCACGACATCATCATCAAGCGCTCGGCTCTCAGCGATCACTTCGCCAAAAGGATCGAGGATCATGGCGCCGCCTGGTTTGATGGTGTCGCCTTCGACGCCGATGGGGTTGGTGTAGATGGCGTAGATGCCGTTCTCCCAGGCGCGGGCGGGCATCCAGCGGTGGAGCCATTGCCGAGCTTTGGGGCCATCGAATTCCTGGCGGAGTCGAGCGGGATCACGATGACGATTGTGCCAGAGCGCGGGATCGACGGTACCTCTGCCGGGCATGACGGAAGGAAGGCAGCCGGTGACATGAGGCATGAAAATAACCTGAGCGCCCATGAGCGCGGTCATGCGTGCGTTTTCAGGCAGGTTGTTGTCGTAGCAGATGAGGAAGCCGCACTCGACGCCAAGGATACTAGCGACAGTGAACTGGTTGCCGGGCGTGAGGTCAGGGTGAATGAAGGTGTGCAGTTTGCGATGAAGGCAGATGAAGCCGTCAGGGCCGACGACGATGTAGGTGTTGTGCAACTTGCCTTCACAAGATTCAACGAGGCCCGCCATGACGACGATGTCGTGCGCCTTGGCGATGTTGATGAGCGCCTGCGTCGAAGGTCCCGCAGGCACCGGCTCCGCCAGCGCGCGCATCTGCTCAAGCGACAGATGCTGAAGAAAGGTGTACCCGCTGATGGAGCATTCGTGGAAGCTGACGATCTGGGCGCCTTCGCTGACGGCTTGCTGAGTGAGGGCATCGATGCGCGACAGGTTGTGCGCCTTGTCATTGTCGCGTGCTTCAAACTGGGCGGCAGCTATACGGATGTCTCGCATGGAATCAGTATAGAAAAAACAGAGACGATGACCCGGTGCCTATCGTCGGGGCCATCGCTTGTAACGTTGTGCGTCAGGGCAGCCGCATCGCATTTCATGGCGTATTATAAGAAATTTAACCATTGATATTACGTTCGATACATGCTAAACTATGGCTAGTTGGATTGGCTTGACGGGTTTGATCGTTTCTACAGTGTGAGGGTAAGTGGGTAGACGTCTACCCGTTTACCCCTAGACATGAGTTAATCGCAGTATTTAAAACGACTTACAATGGTTGACGCAAACGAAAAAACGCGTGGGTAGACAAAATTCGGCGACTAAAAAAAGCCTTGGCACACCTGACATGCAATCGCCTTGAGCTCATCGCAAAGTGACGCGGCTGGTCATGACTCATGCAGTACACTTGGCAAATAGAGTAAACGAATCATTGTGAAGGAAATGATCATCATTCATCACCCGGAAGGAAAATCGGTCATGCGAGATCAGTCCAAATTGTTCACGAGGTTTACGGTCCACGCCCGGCGAATGTTTCATACATGGATGCTGCTCGCGCTCATCGGCAACACTCAAGTCCTGAGTCATCCTTCAACGGTCCTCGCCGATATTGACTCAGCTTCATGTGCTGATGCATCCGCGCTGCCCGCCAAAGAGAAGTTTCATCTTTTCCTGCTCGCGGGCCAGTCGAATATGGCCGGCCGAGGTGCGGTGGAAGCACAGGACAAAGTCGCACATCCGCGCGTGCTGATGCTGGCCAAGGATGGCGCGTGGAAACCTGCGGTGAATCCGCTGCACTTCGACAAAGGCAGCGCGGGCGTCGGCCTAGGGCGCAGCTTCGCTATCGCACTCGCAGAGCAGGAAAAGGATAAGGACATCGTCATCGGTCTGATTCCCGCAGCCTGTGGCGGCTCGCCCATCTCCACCTGGCAACCAGGCGGTTATCACGGCCAGACCAAAAGCCATCCTTATGACGATGCGATCGAGCGCACCACGCGAGCCATGAAAGATGGCACACTCAAAGGCATCCTCTGGCACCAGGGCGAATCCGATAGCAACCCCGTGCTCGCTGCCACGCACAAGCAGAGTCTGTCCGATCTCATCGCCCGCTTTCGTAAAGAATTCGATGCGCCCAAGCTGCCTTTCGTCATCGGTCAACTGGGCCAGTTCCAGGCCAAGCGTTGGAATGAGGCCACGAAAACCGTGGACCAGGGGGCGATTGGTCGGCACGGTGCTGACTGGATCACCGTGAATTCGAAGACGGGCACGGTGTCGCTGTGGGATGCAAAGTTTCGCTCGTCGCCGCGGAATGTGCGGATGTCCTCGACGTTCTCGAAGACGGGAAGTCCGTTGCAGAATGCGGTGAGAGAGACTGAAGTAATTATCAATGATATGTTATTGTCACAAATGCTGTCGCCATCTCTTCGAGCTTTAGCACAGCGTTCGATATTGACACATGGCACTGGTTTTAACCTGTACACCAAAGGATTTGGTAGAACATCTAACTTGGTCAGCGACCTAGGAGTTGTGCGAAAGTGGTGACTAAAGTTGCTAACTCTGAAATCGATGATCCTAGGCGATTGGACTTGCTGTTTAACATATCAGCATGGCGGAATGGATATTTTTTAGGTGATGACGATTCCCATCATCATTATGTACGGGACTCTAGCTTTATGACTCGACAAGGGCTCAGCGCCGTTTTATGGGGCCACCCGGACCTCGCCCACGAATGTTTCTCCCTAGCCCTTCCGCAACTACTGGAAGACCTCGGCCCCAACGGACCGGAGGAGACGGAAG
>CAZYQL010000265.1:0-3858 GCA_964650055.1 uncultured Phycisphaeraceae bacterium
AAACACGCCGTGGTCGATTTGACCACGGCGTGCGATGCAAGTTTCAAATGGATTGGATTACAACTCGTCGGGCGCTTAAGTCTCGCGGCGACGTTTGCGCAGATAGATGCCTGTGACAGCGCTACTGATGATGATCAGTGCCGCTGTGCCCGGTTCAGGGATCGGTGCCAGTTCAGCGTTGCCGGGGAAACCGGGATTCTGAGGGTCACCTTGTGGCGTCAGTTCGCCGCCGGGCGGGCCGTTGTCTGGCGGTGTCAGGCCCGTGAGCCGAATGGAAGTGACGTTGAGCTTGCTGGAGTCTTCGCGTGAACCGCCTGGCGTGCCGACGCTGGTGAGCCTGACCGCCCAGTTGGAGAGGTTGAACATGCCAAGCGTGAGATCGGTGGACTCGTGCTCGATGATGAATGAAGCATTTTGAATGTCATCGCTGCCGATGCCTGGTGAGCCGAAGGCGATGCCGATATCGAACGGGCCGGGGCTGCCGCCGCCGTTGACATTGGCGTTGCCGACGCTGGTCACATTGTTGGCGTCGATCACAGTTTCGCTGATGAGCGCGCCGGTGATGTTCAGTTGATTGCCGCTGAGGATCGACAGGTCGTTAAGTTCAATGAAGAGGGCGCGAAGGTCGCCGATGTTGGGGTTGGCGACGACGCTGACCTGACCGGTGATGATGCCGCCGTCATCGCTGAGGTTCAGCAGCACGGAAGAGGAGCCGCCGGTGAAGGGGGAAAACTCAAGCTGCATGGAAACAGCACGCGCCACACCTGGCAGCGACGAGAGTGTCGCGCAAACCACGAACGCACGGAAATAGTCGTAACAATTGGGTTTCAAACCTCGTCTCCAGATCTCAGTTTCGCGGGGCACCTTGCCGAGGCGGATGTACCACCCCACTTGTGCATCGACAGGAACGAGGACCGACTTTCGATGTAATCGGCTTTCGTCGAAAATGAATCGCTGAAGATCGAGAATGCTTGAACCGGCGAATGTCCTTTAGCAATCTCCGATCTGGTCCGCACTATGATCACTAATCATGAACAAAGCGCACGGCACATCCTCTCACCAGCTTGAAAAGTCCGAAGTGTTCAAGTTGATGGAAGTGGAGCCGTCTGTCGGCTTGATCTCGTCGCAGGTCACGGATCGTCAGGCAAAGTTCGGCCTCAATGAACTGACCCAGCGTCGCCGGCGCAGCGAATTCATTCGCTTCCTGCTGCAATTCCACGCGCCTTTGATTTACATCCTGCTGGCAGCCTCGATCATCACCGCCGCGATGGGCGAGTGGGTTGATGCGGGGGTCATTTTCGGGGTCATCTTCATCAACGCCATTATCGGTTTTGTGCAGGAGTCGAAAGCGGAACGATCGATTGAGGCACTGGCAAAGTCAGTGAGAACGATGGCGATGGTGCTCCGCGACGGCAAACGATCCCAGATTGATTCCTCGCAACTCGTGCCCGGTGACATCGTCCTGCTTCAGTCCGGCGACAAAGTCCCTGCGGATCTTCGGCTGACCAGTATCAAGGATCTTCAAATCGACGAGTCGATGTTGACGGGCGAATCTGTTCCGGTTCAGAAACATGCAGGTTCACTTCATCACGAAACCATTCTGGCGGATCGTAAGAACATGGCCTATGCCGGCACGCTGGCGACGTATGGGCAGGCGACAGGGGTCGTCTGGTCCACTGGAGATGGCACGGAAATGGGCCGCGTGGCCACGCTTATTCATGAAGCGGTTGATCTGAGTACACCACTGACACTCAAGATCGAGCAGTTCAGCAAGGCGATTCTCGTTGTGATCCTGCTGCTGGCGGCGACAACGTTTGGGGTCGGCCTGCTGCGAGGTAATGAGGCAGGCGAGATGTTCATGGCTGCCGTTGCGATAGCCGTCGGCGCGATTCCTGAAGGTTTGCCTGCTGCGGTCACGATCACACTGGCCGTGGGCGTCAGCCGAATGGCGCAAAGGCGAGCCATCATTCGCAAGTTGCCAGCCGTTGAAACGCTCGGCTCGACCACCGTCATCTGCTCCGACAAGACTGGCACACTGACTGAGAATCAGATGACCGTTCGCAAAGTCTTTGCAGGCGGGAGCACATACGACATCACCGGCGGAGGATTCGATCCACAAGGTGAGATTCAGATGCACAATAGCAAGGTGGATGTTGCAGGTAACCACGCACTGATCGACTGCCTGCGTGCAGGCGTTCTATGCAACGATTCACAACTCTTGCGTGAAGGTGGCCGGCATACAGCGCAAGGAGACCCCACAGAAGTCGCACTGATCGTTGCAGCGGAGAAGGGCGGCATATTCAGTGCTGATGAACATCGCATCCAGCCACGCGTGGATGTGATTCCCTTTGAATCTCAGCATCAGTTCATGGCGACATTGCACGACAGACACGAACGCTCGGGCCGAGTGATTTACAAGAAAGGCGCAGCTGAACGGCTGATCGAAAGATGTACGCACATGCTTGCCGCCGATGGATCCCTGCAGCCGATTGATCCGGACCTCATTCGACAACATGCTGATGCAATGGCGGCTCAGGGATTGCGAGTGTTGGCGCTGGCGAGGCGTGAGGTGGAAGCGGGGCATGCCCAGTTGCACCACGATCATGTCAAAGAAGGGATGACTTTCCTCGGATTGCAGGGCATGATTGATCCGCCTCGCGCCGAAGCCATCGCCGCTGTCGCCAATTGTCAGCGGGCTGGCTTGATGGTCAAGATGATCACTGGCGATCACGCCTTGACTGCCAAAGCGATCGCGCAGCAGCTTGGGATCAGCGGCGGTAATCCAGGCAGTGAAGTGATTGCCTATACAGGAAAAGACCTGAAGGCGGTTGACGATGTGCGGCTCAGCGAAATGGCCCGCGACGCAGCTGTGTTCGCGCGGGTCTCACCAGAGGAAAAGCTGCGCCTCGTTCGGGCACTACAGTCGCTTGGCCATGTCGTCGCCATGACGGGCGATGGTGTCAATGACGCACCTGCGCTTAAGCAGGCGGATATCGGCATCGCCATGGGCATCACCGGAACAGAAGTCGCCAAGGGTGCTGCCGACATGATTCTCACCGATGACAATTTTGCGACGATCGAAGCAGCGGTGGAGGAAGGCCGCGGCGTTTTCGACAATCTCACGAAGTTCATTCTCTGGACACTGCCGACCAACATTGGTGAGGCGTGCATTCTCACAGCTTCCATTCTGGCGGGGATCGCCCTACCCGCGCTGCCGGTGCAACTGCTTTGGGTCAACATGATGACGGCCATCTTTCTGGGGACGGTACTGGTCATGGAACCCAAAGAGGATGATCTCATGCGCAAACCACCTCGTGCGCCCAATACGCCGATTCTCACCTTTCCACTTTTCATGCGAACAGGTCTGGTGTCGCTGATCATTCTGATCGGCTCTTTCGGACTGTTCTTCTGGCAGACGCAATGGCACGACATGCCGCTGCCTGAAGCTCGTACGATGGTGATTAATGTCATCGTTGTAGTGGAGATGTTTTATCTCTTGAATTGTCGTTCCCTCACGCACTCCATCTGGCACATCGGCTGGCTTAGCAATCGCTGGCTCTTCATTGGCATCGGCAGCATGCTTGCGGCGCAGTTGGCGCTTACCTATCTGCCCGTGATGAACCGCCTTTTCCACACAGCGCCGATATCAGCTCAGGCTTGGCTTCACATCGTTCTCGTAGGCCTCGTTGCCTACTCCGTCGTGGGTTTTGAGAAGTGGGTACGGTTCACAGTGAAGCACGAAGGCCAATAAATGAGCCGGATCACCAAGACCCGGCTCCATAAATGCAAGTTGGTTTTGTCGCTTCACGTTCCCGCAGTCGCCAGCTTTTCATTCTCCACCGCTGGGAGCCAGCGCGA
>CAZYQL010000266.1:0-3832 GCA_964650055.1 uncultured Phycisphaeraceae bacterium
CGCGGCAGACCGACGGCCTAAAAAAGGATGAAACAAGGCGCTCTCGCAGATTCGTTGTCGCAGATGCAAGGCGCGACGTTCACTCCTTCAGGCCCTGGGCGTCCGCGACTCGTTGAGTCGCGGCTCAGGAAAAATTCCAGGGGTTTTACATGGTCGGCTTCTTCACCTTTCACGCTTACAAAAGCTGGATGCCCGATCGTGATGAAAGGCTATGTACGACGTGGCGAAGGCGTGTTGCCTCCTGATCCCGAAATGGCCCACCAGTACGGACCGCGACTCAACGAGTCGCGGACGTCAACAGCCTCGTGGGGTAATCATCGCGCGGCAGACCGACGGCCTAAAAAAGGATGAAACAATGCGCTCTCGCAGATTCGTGTTCGCAGATGCAAGGCGCGAAGTTCACTCCTTCAGGCCCTGGGCGTCCGCGACTCGTTGAGTCGCGGCTCGGGTGGCGGCTCTATTTTCTACGCCTCACTTCCCCGCCGCCGCAATCCTTCGCGCAACAAATTGCCTCAGCAGCGGCATCTTGCTCGCCGCTGCGAGCTTCAGCGCGCTGATGCGATCCTGTTCCACGCAAGGCTCCAGCGCGTACCAGATCATCAGCGGCAGATTCGCATCAATCACATCTTCAGCGCGACTCGCCAGTGCGCTCAGAATGTTCCAGCGATCCGCAATCGGTAAGCGCTGACACGCCGAGGCGAGGTATCGCCTGACCACAGGCGACTCATCCTCCTTCGCCAGTTTTTCAAATGCAGCGAGCATCTCGCGACTGATCTGCTTCGGCTCTGTCGCCAATTGAATCGCCCACGAGCGCACGTATTCCTCTTTGCTCTTGAGCTGTTCGAGCAGCACCGCCTCGCTGAGTCCGCCGGTCACATGCAGCGCCCAGAGGCTGCGCAGTTGTTGGGGCGCGGTCGTTTGTGTAGCGAGCTGCGCGAGCAGCTTTGCGTGCATATCAAGCGCCTGCGATGAACGTGGTCGTTGATCCAACCCTCCCCCGGCCACTCCCTGAGAGGGAGGGGAGTTCAAGGCAATCGGTTCCTTCGCCGCTCGCTCCTGAAGCACGCGTCGCGCCCGGCGCACCAGCCATTCGTTGCTGCTGGTCTGTGCCGCGATCAGCTTTTCATCACTCATCTGCGACACGTTGAACGCACCTGTCAGCGCGGTGCCAGCAGCGCCTTCTTTTTTCTTCATGGTCAGTTTGTACAACCGGCCGTTGTCGCGATCGGGTTTCATCGAGTGGCATTCGCCGGTGTCGTGCCAATCTGAAAAATAGATCGCACCATCAGGCCCCTGCTGCACGGTGACGCCACGGAACCAGGCATCGTTGGCAGCGACAAGATCTGCGCCATGTGACGCGTTGAAGCCGGAGCCTTTGGCGGTAAGCACATCCATGTTCATGCGAGCGCCGTGAAGGTTCATCATGAACACCTTGCCGCGGTACTCAGCGGGCAGCAGGTCGCCTTGATAAATCATGATGCCTGCATGAGCGTGGCCGCCGCCGACCGCCATTTGTGCTTCGGTGCCGCCGCGTGATTTGTCCCATGAGCCGCCCACGTAATGCAGATGGTCTGCGATGGTGGTGATGCGCTGATAGATGTGTTTGTAGAGGGTGCTTTCGCGTCTTCGGTCGTAGTGCCCGCCGGGGATGATGTGATAGATATGAGGCAGAACGCAGTTGGAAATGAAGGCCTGGCCGTGCTCGTCGAAGTCGATGCCCCAGGGGTTGGTGAAGCCTTCGCAGACGGGTTCGAAGACGTGGCGGATCGGGTGATAGCGCCAGACGCCGCCGTCGTATTGGATGCGCTCTTCTTCGGGTGTGCCGGGTTTGCCGAGCACTGAAAAGGATGTGCCGCCGTGGCCTGCGTAGAGCCAGCCGTCGGGGCCGTAGGTCGCGCCGTTGACGATGTTGTGGGCGGATTGTTTATATCCAAAACCATCAAGCAAAACGATCGGCTCGCTATCAGGCACACCATCATCATTGCGATCGGGAATGAAATAGAGCGAAGGCGGCGAGGTGACGAAGACGCCGCCAAAGCCATATTCGATGCCGGTGACGTAGTTGAGCTTGTCGTAGAAAACAGTGCGCTTGTCGCTGACGCCGTCGCCATCGGTGTCTTCAAGAATGATGATGCGATCGTTGCCTGTCGCAGCCCACTTGGGATAGCTGTAAGCCTCGGCAACCCACAGCCGACCGCGATCATCAATGGTGAAGCTGACGGGCTGCTTCACATCAGGCTCGGCCGCAAAACAGGTCACTTCCATGTCCGCAGGAATTTTCATGCGAGCGAGTGATTGTGCAGGCGACAAGCTCGGCTGATTGGGCGACAGCGCATCAGCAGCATTCGCGTTGTCATGACAGAGAAATGTGAGCGCGAGCAGAACGAAACAGTTCCATGATTTCATGAAGGCACCTCGTGTGCATGGTACTTGAGCGCGGTGTCTTCATCGTAGCCGCAGCGTCCTCGCTGCGCGTCTGTAGATATACGGATGCACGCGCAGCGAGGACGCTGCGGCTATGAAGGAAGCGCTTCATCATCACGCAACGATCACGCAACGATCGCGGCGATGAGCGCGCCGATGGCGAAGCTGATTTCGTAGATGGGAATCAGCCAGGCCACAGGTGTCGTCGTTGATCTGCGAAGCGGCGCTTTGAAACTGATGACCATGTCGCTGATCACGATGGCCAGCACGCTCAGGACGCAGCCCAGAATCAGCGCGATCGATTCAATGAGGATCGCCATGCGCAGCCCCAGGCCGCCTTGCAACGACAGTTGCTGAATCTGCACCAGCATCATCGGTGGAAGAAATACGACCAGGAGGCAAAGCACAAATCCCAGTCGCAGCAGGTTCACGCGCAGCCGTGCCCCGCGCGTCCAGCGCGCCTCGCGCAGAAAAACGCCCAGCAGCGACCGTGGCCTGCGCAGCGATTGATACTCGGGCCTAGGCATCTTAAAAGGCAGCACAAACAGCAGCAGGCTCACCACCGAACAGAATATGATCCAGCCGTTCATCATCACTCCATCATCGCATACCTTGCGAGTTTGGGAAGGCGAGGCTCGCGCCGAGCCGTTCGCTTGTGAAGCCTGCGGACAGGCTTCAATCGACGACCCCTGGAAACGGCTCGGCGGGAGACTCGCCCTCCCAAAACCATTAAGTGGCCTTATCATTTCGCATGTTCCCTTTTTCTTTCTTATGGAGCATCATCATGCGAAGCAACCTCCAAGTTGTTGGATTGTTTGTGTTCATCACCGCTCTCGTCGCCGGCTGCACGACCGCCCCGACCACCGAAGCTGATCGGGCCATGCTCAACTCGGAAGCTGAACTGGCCATCCGCAAGTTCAAGCTCGATGACCCGACCATCCTCCGCTTCTTCGAGACCAGCGTCGGCTTCGCGATCTTCCCCAGTGTCGGCAAAGGCGCCATCGGCATCGGCGGTGCCTACGGCAAGGGCGAGCTCTTCCAGAACGGCGTCGTCGTCGGCTACTGCGATCTCACCCAGGCGACCATCGGCCTTCAACTCGGTGGCCAGAACTATCGCGAGATTATTTTCTTCGAGACCCAGCAGGCACTTGATGAGTTCAAGGCAGAGCGCTTTGCTGTCTCTGCACAAGCTTCCGCCGTCGCAGTGAAAACCGGCGCAGCAAAGACCGCGAAATATGAAAACGGCGTGGCCATCTTCGTCGGCGGCGAAGCGGGCCTGATGGCGGAAGCTTCCGTCGGCGGCCAGAAGTTCAACTACGTGCCCAAAGGCACGTTTGATTGAGCGGGTGCTGACTGTGGAGGATCATTGATGAGACGCCGGGCGCATCAGCGCCCGACGTTTCTTTTT
>CAZYQL010000267.1:0-3791 GCA_964650055.1 uncultured Phycisphaeraceae bacterium
GGCGTGAGGTCTTTGAGTGCGGTCTGCACGCGCTTGAGGGCGAGCTCGGCCTGGAGCTTGGTCAGGTCCTGATCGCTCTGTTTTTCGAGGAACGATTCAAAGTATCCCTCGGCTCGCGTCAAGGTGATTCGCTTGGCGGCAATGCTGCCCGCCTTCTTGGAAATCGTCTCGTACCAGGTGCCCAGCCAGAGCAGCTCCTGGGCGGCGAGTTCGCCCGTGTCCTTGGCAGCCAGGGGCACGTGCTTCTTGGTCTCTTCATCGGTGACGATGTCGAGGTATTGCTGCGCTACCGAAGGCTTGTTGAGTTCGGTGACATAGAGCGAAACAAGCTCGGTGGCAGAAACCTTGTCGCTGCGATCCTTGAGCACGCGCTCAGAGAGAATGGCAATCTGCGACTCGATGCGATTGCGATGCGTCAGCGCGAGGATGCGAGCGCGGATCGCAGGCTCCTGCGCAGACTTGATGCGAATGGATACGGGCAGAGCCTTGGTGTAGTCGGCGATGGCGTAAGGCAGATCGCCCGCAGAAGCGTGCGCTTCGCCCAGTTCGATGAGCTTACCGATCAGCGCGTTACCAGTGACGGGCAGATCCGCAGGCTTGGCGCGGGAGTAGTCGCGCTGCAGCAGCGTCAGAATTTTCTGCGTCGATGCCACCCGGCGATCGGGAAAGCGATCAGCTAGTGCTTCCATCGCGGAGATGGCTGTGGCGGTGCCGGTGCTGTCGCGGGCAGTGTCGCGGGCGCTAAGGTCATAAGCCTTCTCCAGCATGACGGTCATCAGCGGCAGCTTGTCGGTCGCGCTGCCAGCAGCCTCGATCAGTTTCTTGGCCAGCGAGATGTCATCAGCTGCATCGGGCGTGGCTGTCGCCTGTTTCACAGCCTCTCCAAAAAGCTGATCAAACTCCTTGGCAGCTTCCAGATCAGCCTTGGCCGGCAGCGATGCACAGGCTAAAACGAGGGCGAGTGCGATGGCCTTGCCGGCAGCAACAGAACGACGAAGGATTGAACCAGGAATCATGTTGAAGCCCCGCCAAAAGGGGAAAATCCAAAAGCAGAAAGTAAACAAACCCGTCGGAAACAGACCGTCCACCGCATCGGCGTAACGCACTGCCTGCCTGACCTATTTCATTGACCGGCCAAGTTCGATCGTTTCAACATGAATCAATTCCCGGAGTCAAGCGTCGTCGGAATCAAACAGTCTGGTGATGATTAGTGCTGTCGCATGCTCAACTTGCTGCTTGGAACTGCGGTCTTCTTGGAAGAGGCTTAATGCTCAAAAAACTTGGAAGGATTGAAACGACCACGGGCACGCGATCGTGGTGATGGCGTGCCTCGCGAGGGTGGTTCATGATGGATGTCAGTGCTGGTGCAGATGACTCACGCAACACGCCCCCGGCGCAAAAGGGCTGCACCCACGATGGCCAGACGCCACAGCGAGGCGGGCTCGGGGATGTCGTCGGCCCGGCCGGGCGCATTTGTTGGGAGCGCGAGGTTCCTGGTTCCGGGGCGAACATCGTCAGCAGATGGCGCGGGGGGAAACCGTCCTCCCCATGTCATATGCGTTTGCTTTGAGGCTAACCTTCAAACGATTACAAACAATCCTTGGTAACGGCGGATGTTGCGGTATCGTGGTGTTGGCGCTTCATGCCTCTGGCAGCTTTCAGTTAAGCCTTTCACGGGATGTTCGCATGCTCTCATTTCGCGATCAGCGCACCCGACGGGAATTTCTCTCCATAGGCAGCCTTGCGCTGGGTGGGATGTCGTTGCCTTCTCTTCTGGCGCAGCAGGCGATGGCCAAGGCGAGTGATCCGAAAGTGGTGACGGACAAGGCGGTGATTTTTTTGTTCATGCATGGTGGGCCGCCCCAGCAGGAGACGTTTGATCCGAAGATGGATGCGCCCATCGGTGTGCGGAGCACGACGGGTCAGATGCGCACTTCGCTGCCGGGCGTGACGTTTGGTGGGACGCTGACGAAGCTGGCGAAACTGGCGAATAAGTTTTCGGTGGTGCGTTCGTTTCGGACAGGCGATGGCAATCACGATATTAAGCCGATCGTCGGGGCCAATACGATGAAGGCGAACATGGGCTCGCTCTATGCTCGCGTGGCGGGGACGAGTCATCCGACCACAGGCATGCCTAGGAACATCGCGCTCTTCCCTCGGGCTGTTGATGCTGCCACGCAGCCAGCGGTGACGCAGTTTGGGAAGTTTGGCTCCACGGGTGCGCTGGGCTCAGCTTATGCGCCGTTTGAGCCAGGCGGTGATGGGACGTTTCAGAAGGACATGTCGCTCACGCTGCCTCGCAGTCGGCTCGATGATCGCCGCAGCCTACTCGCTCAGCTTGATCGGCTTCGGCGAAGCGTCGATCACAACAACCAACTCGAAGGTGCAGATCGATTTCAGATGCAAGCCTTCGACACACTCATGGGCGGCGTCAGCGAAGCCTTCGATCTCTCCAAAGAAGACCCGCGCGTTGTCGCCAGGTATGACACCGCATCGCTGCTGCCTGCCGAGCGCATTGATAAGAAGTGGAACAATCACAAAAACTATGCGGACAACGCAGGCACGCTGGGCAAGCTGCTGCTGATGGCCCGCCGGCTGTGCGAGCGCGGCGCAGGTTTTGTGACGGTGACGACGAACTTCGTCTGGGATTTTCATGCGGATCAGAACAACGTGCCTTGCACGCTGGGCATGGATTATGTCGGTGCGCCGTTCGATCATGCGGTCTCCGCGTTCATTGAGGATCTGGAAGCGCGGGGACTGAGCGAGAAGATTCTGCTGGTTTGCTGCGGCGAAATGGGGCGCACGCCCAAGGTGAATTCCAAGGGCGGGCGCGATCACTGGGGCGGCCTGGCACCGCTGATGGTGTATGGCGGCGGACTGAAAATGGGCCAGGTCATCGGGCAATCGACACGCGACGGCGGCGAGCCAGACACGACGCCGATCACGATGGACAACCTCACCGCAACGATCATGCACACGCTCTTTGATATTGGTCAGTTGCGTTTGGCGACGGGGGTGCCCACGGAATTGCTGCGGATGATGACTGAGCGTTCGCCCATTGGGGAGCTGATGTGAGCGGCAAAAATCGGATTGGCCACCGAGACACCGAGAACACCGAGTAAGAGCAGCGAACAGACGAGTAATTCAGTTACGGTTGGTATATCTGCATTAAATGACGTTCAGCCTTTTTGTCTTCCTCGGTGTTCTCGGTGTCTCGGTGGCCAATCCGGTTCTGTCTTATTCCAAACTCAGGTACAACACCATCAAACAACAACGCCTGGGAACGAGTGGTTACCAGGCGTTGAATATTTCATAGCACTGTCAGCACTGACCATCCGCACAATCCGATCAACATCGCATCATCGTGAAGATGACGCGAAGGATCGTGATGGCATCAGGCCTTGGCGGTCGCGGCGGTGACGCCAGCGCGCTTGAGCAGGGCAGCGACGGTTTCCGTCGGCTGCGCACCGACGCTCAGCCAGTAGCTGGCGCGCTCAGCGTTGACCGTGAGCTGCTTGGACTTATCGAGTTCCAGGGGATTGAACACGCCCAGTTCCTCGATCGTCTTGCTGTCGCGAGCGGATCGTTGATCCATCGCAGCAATGCGATAAAAGGGACGGTGCGGACGGCCAAAGCGCTTGAGGCGAATGCGAACCACGCGGATATCTCCAGTGCGAAAACGAGAGCGAAGAAGTAGCCAGTAAATTGAGAGTAGCCCACCAAGTCGAGCCGGGAAGTGTACCGCAAAGCCTCGGGCGTAGCAAATGCCCTGTTTGCAAGGCCAATCGCAT
>CAZYQL010000268.1:0-3778 GCA_964650055.1 uncultured Phycisphaeraceae bacterium
CGCGACGTACACCCCTTTAAGTCCGTAGGCGTCCGCGACTCGTTGAGTCGCGGCTCAAACAACCAATACAGCCGCTGCCTAAACTCTCATTCAACGCCCTTGCGGTTATGCTCTTCGTTCCATCACTGACGCTTACTATTTTCACTCGCCTCCAAACCAACGGACTCATTCCCATGGCTCAGGCTCAATCCAAAATCGGCATCAACGTCGGCATCGCTATCACGCTCCTCGCCGCCGTCGCCATCGGCTACGTGGTCTATGACCACTACCTGACCATGGGCACACGGCTGGTCATCGCCGGCAAAGAAGCGGTCAACTACTCCGGCACCGCCACCGAAGCAGAGGCCCGCAGTCTGGGCGAAGCGCTTAATCGCATCGGCTACTTCGATGGCACTAACGAAATCGATGTGCTGTTCAAAAAGAGCGATGAGGGCACGTTCATCTCCTTCGTTGTCAACGAGCAAGGCTACACCGATCCCGTCTTCATCGAGCAGTTCAAATTCATCACCGAGCAGATCGCTTATTCCGTCGGCGGCGCGCCTGTCACCTTGCGGCTGATGAGCACCAATCTTTCGATGAAGAAGGAATTGAAGATCGAAACCAGTCGGTGGGGGCAGCCGGTCTTCATCACCAAAAGCGAAACCGTTTACCGCCAAGGCGACACGACTGAAGATGAAGCCAAAGCCTTGGGCAAGGCGCTCGAAGAAATCGAATTCTTCAAAGGCAATCACGCCAAAGACGTGTTCCTTCGCAAGGAGAAAGGCAGCACCACCATCGGTATCGTCACCGCCCCCGCAGGTTGGCAGGATAAAGCGATTCAGAAAGAATTCCACGACATCATCGAAGGCGTGGCCACCTCAGTCGGCGGCAAGCCCATCACACTGCAACTGCTCGATGATGCGCTCGCAGTAAAGTACGAGCACAAGGTGGAGTGAGAATAAAAAACCATATAGCCCCGGCTTTAGCCGGGGAAACTCACCGATTTCGCTACGTTTCCCCGGCTAAAGCCGGGGCTATGTGGAAGGCACCACTTCAATCTTCAGCGCATCATCTGCAACTGAGACGCGCAGCGCCGAGCCTTCGTTCAGATCACCCGCCAGAATCGCCCGGCCGATCTTCGTCTCTAGTTCATGCTGCAAATAGCGCTTGAGCGGACGCGCACCATAGACCGGGTCGTAGCCCGCGCTGGCGATAAATGTCTTCGCCTCTTCGCTAAGTTCAAGGCCGATGTGGCGATCGACCAGCCGCTTGCGAATGTCGTCCACCTGAAGATCGACGATGCGTGTGATCTCGGCGAGAGTGAGCGGCTTGAAGAGCACGATGTCATCGACGCGGTTGAGAAACTCAGGGCGAAAGTGCGAGCGCAGATCAGCCATCACACTGTTGCGAGCGCGCGGGCCGATCTCGCCGCTACTCATCGAATCTTCGAGCAGGTGCGCGGAGCCGATGTTGCTGGTCATGATGATGACGCAGTTCTTGAAGCTCACCGTTCGGCCATGCGAATCGGTCACCCGGCCATCATCGAGAATCTGAAGCAGCACGTTAAACACATCGTGGTGCGCCTTTTCAATTTCATCAAAGAGGATCACACAGTAAGGCTTTCGCCGCACCGATTCGGTGAGCTGACCGCCCTCTTCGTAGCCCACGTATCCAGGCGGCGCGCCGATGAGGCGCGAGACCGCGTGCTTCTCCATGTACTCGCTCATGTCGATGCGCACGATGTTTTCTTCGCTGTCGAATAAGGTCTGCGCCAGTGCGCGGGCGAGTTCCGTTTTACCGACACCAGTGGGGCCGAGGAAAATGAACGAACCGATGGGCCGTTTGGGATCCTTGATGCCTGCGCGAGCGCGGATGACTGCATCAGCGACGAGCTTGACTGCCTCATCCTGGCCGATGACGCGCTCGTGGAGAATCTGATCGAGCTTGAGAAGTTTTTCGCGCTCGCCTTCGACGAGGCGCATCACGGGGATACCAGTCCAGCGCGAAACGATCTGCGCGATTTCCTCCTCAGTGACTTGTTCGCGCAGTAGTCTGCCCGCCGCTTGCGGCTTCGCTCCGCCCGCCTCTGCCGCATCCAACTCTTTCTGAAGTTCCGGCAGCTTTCCATATTTCAGCTCCGCCGCTTTCTGCGGGTTATAGCTGCGCGGATTTTCGTATTGCTCGATCTGTGCGCGAACCTGTTCGATCTGTTCGCGCAGGACCTTGAGCTTGCCGATCGAGCCTTTCTCCGCTTCCCACTGAGCTTTCATTTCATCAGCATCCGCTTTGAGGTCGGCGAGTTCTTTTTGCAAGGAGCTGAGCCGCGAGCGACTGGCGGCATCGGTCTCCTTCTTCAGCGCCATCTCTTCGATTTCAAGCTGACGCTGACGGCGAACCACTTCATCGAGTTCCGAAGGCATCGAATCGATTTCTGTACGCACCATCGCACACGCTTCATCGACAAGATCAATCGCCTTATCGGGAAGGAATCGATCACTGATATAACGATTGCTCAGCACCGCAGCGGCAACCAGTGCGTTGTCCTGAATCTTCACACCGTGATGAGCCTGGTAGCGATCGTTGAGACCACGCAGAATCGAGATGGTGTCCTCCACGCTGGGCGGATCGACGGTGACAGGTTGGAAGCGGCGCTCCAGCGCTGCATCTTTTTCGATGTGCTGGCGGTACTCATCGAGCGTCGTTGCGCCGATGCAGTGAAGCTCGCCGCGCGCGAGCAGCGGCTTGAGCAGATTGCCCGCATCCATCGACCCCTCGGCTTTGCCTGCGCCGACAATCGTGTGCAGTTCATCGATGAAAAGCAGAATGCGACCCTCAGCTTGCTTGAGTTCATTGAGCACCGCTTTGAGTCGCTCTTCAAACTCGCCGCGATACTTAGCACCGGCAATGAGCGAGCCCATGTCGAGTGCGAAGATAGTTTTGTCCTTGAGGCCTTCGGGCACATCGCCGCGCACGATGCGCTGAGCGAGGCCTTCGACGATGGCGGTTTTGCCGACGCCGGGTTCGCCGATGAGAACGGGATTGTTTTTCGTCTTGCGTGAAAGGATGCGAATCACTCTGCGAATCTCGGCATCGCGTCCGATGACAGGATCGAGCTTGTTCGCTTTTGCATCAGCGACGAGATCGCGGCCGTAGCGATCGAGTGCTTCGTAAGTGGCTTCGGGATTGGCGGATTGCACGCGCTGGCTGCCGCGCACTTGAGTGAGTGCGGAGAGAAAACTGTCGCGCGTGATGCCCAGCGTGCGCAGGATATTACCTGCGGTGCTGGCGGGATCTTCGAGCATGGCGAGCACGAGATGCTCGACGCTCACGTATTCATCTTTGAGCCGCTTGGCCTGCTGCTCGGCGCTGACGAAGATGCGCTGGGTCTGCTGACTGATGGCGACTTGCCCGGGGCCGGCGCTTCCGGGGCCACCTTGCGAGACCGAAGGACGCTTGCCCAGCGTGCGATCGAGTTCCGCGATGATGACATCGACGGGGCGATTGAGTTTTTCAAAGAGGCGAGGCACGAGGCCGGCTTCCTGCTGCACGAGTGCAAGCAGGAGATGTTCGCCGTCCACTTCCTGATGGCCGTATTTGACGGCGATGGACTGGGCGGCTTGCAGGGCTTCTTGAGATTTTTGCGTGAGTTTGTTGATGTCCATGGGAACTCCTTCGGAGTAAATCACAAATAGCAAAATTCAAATCACAAATGCAAGGCATCAGAACAGAGGGCGGGCATACGAAGGGTCATTGGGTGTGAAGCAATTGCAGTACGAATTTGAAATTTGAAATTTGAGAT
>CAZYQL010000269.1:0-3706 GCA_964650055.1 uncultured Phycisphaeraceae bacterium
GTTTCAGGAAGCAAGGTCATGAGTTCGCTAGGCGGTTGTCGAGTACGTCGAAGGTCGCCTTTTTTTTTTGAACTTTGAACTTTGAACCTTGAACTTTGAACTACTGCCTTATTTACGCTGCGTTGAGGATAGCGAGGAATTCGTCGGCTTTGAGTGATGCGCCGCCGATGAGGCCGCCGTCGATATCGGTTTGGCCGAAGAGGCCGGCGGCGTTAGAGCCTTTGACGGATCCGCCGTACTGAATGCGGGTGGCCTGGGCGATGGTTTCGCCGTAGATGGAGCCGAGCAGTTTGCGAATGGCGGCGTGAGCATTTTGTGCATCACCATCGGTGGCGGTTTTGCCGGTGCCGATCGCCCAGACGGGTTCGTAGGCGATGGTGATATTTTTCATCTGCTCGGGTTTCACACCCGCCAGGCCATACGCAGTTTGTGCGGCATTGATGGCGTCGGTCTGGCCGGCTTCGCGCTGTTCAAGTTTTTCACCGACGCAGAGAATCACTTCGAGACCAGCATCGAGAGCAGCGCGGGTCTTGGCGTTGATAAGAACATCGCTTTCGCCGATGACGTGGCGACGTTCGCTGTGGCCGGTGAGCACGACGCAGACACCGACATCTTTGAGCATCGCCAGGCTGACTTCGCCGGTGTAGGCGCCGTTGGCTGCGAAGTAAAAATCTTGTGCACCGAGCTTGATGCCGCTGCCTTTGAGGAGCGCACCAACCTGAGCGAGATAGGGGAACGCTGGGCAGACAGTGACATCCACCTTGTCCGCCGCCTTGAATCCACCCGCCAGCGCCGTCGCCAGCGCAGCCGCTTCGGCGCCGCTGAGGTTCATCTTCCAGTTACCACCCACAAACGGCTTACGACCGGCCATTGCAAAGCTCCAGCGAAAAGGTGTCATTTCAAGCGAACTATCGAGCCGGGCATTGTAGCAAAAACGAGTCGAGGGGGTGCGGGGATGAGGAGGTGTTGATTTGAAGCACGAAGGATCGCTGAAATAGGAATTGATCGAAGGTATATTGCTTGCGTCACTCTGAAAGGCTGATGCGGGGGCACAAGTGATGGCGCGAGATGCAAGGCAATTTGGGCATGGTAGCGTCAAGCGGCGAACTGTCATCGCAGTGCATCTGATTCATTCGCTCTACGGGCACTGGGCGGTGAACGATCCTCGCGGTAGCGGGTCGGCGGAGATCGGGGACGACAAGTTTGCTCCGCTGGGGGACATTTATCACGGGAGGAAGCCGGAGGAGGAGCAGCCCTCGCGCGAGGAGCTTAAGGCGTTTCACCGGGAGCATCGGAAGCTGTTGAATTTTCCGCTGATTTGGATTGATGCGGCAAAGCGGGAGGCGGTGGCGCAAGCGTTGTCGGCGACGATTCAGCAGCGCGGGTACACGTGCTATGCGTGTGCGGTTTGCGCCAATCATTTTCACTTGGTAATTCGTACGCATCGTGATCATGCGCCGCAGATGTGGGAACTGCTCGCGCAAGCGGTGCGAGAGAAGCTGCGGGGAGACTTTGCGCAGGAGATCGTCGTGCATCATCCGGTCGTTGCGGCGCGTCCTTACAACGTGCTGCTTTATACGATTGCGGATGTGTGGAGCCGGGTGCGCTATGTCGAGCGGAACCCGCAGAAGGAAGGATTACCCAAGCAGCAGTGGGAGTTCGTGACGACTTACGATAATTGGCCCCAGCATAAGAAGTGAGGTTTGCGGGAGGCGGTGGCGCAAGCGTGGATACGATGATGCAGGGCGCATTGGTCAACGCTTGCGATACTGCATCACATTCGATTTTCTTGAGAACTCAAATCTTCCCGAACACCAGCGCTACGTTGTGTCCACCGAACCCGAAGGAGTTGGACATGGCGTATTTCACGCCTTCGCCACCGATTTCGCGGGCGGTGTTGGGGATGTAATCCAGATCGCACTCGTCATCCGGATTGTCCAGATTGATCGTCGGGCAGAGCATGTTCGTCTGAATCGATTTGGCAGCGATGATCGCTTCGATGCCGCCGGAGGCGCCCAGCAGGTGGCCGGTCATGGATTTGGTGGAGGAGACGGGGATCTTGTAGATCGTGTCGCCGAAGAGGCGTTTCATCGCGCGGGTTTCGGCTTTATCGCCCAGACCTGTGGAGGTGCCGTGTGCGTTGATGTAGGAAAGCTGATCGAGATTCAGGCCTGCATCTTTCATGGAGCGGTCCATGGCGAACGCTGCGCCCTTGCCTTCTTCATCGGGTGCGGTGATGTGTGAGCCGTCGGCGGATTGGCCGTAGCCGAGCACTTCTGCATAAATCCTGGCGCCGCGCTTTTTCGCATGCTCATATTCTTCGAGCACCAAAATGCCCGCGCCTTCTGCGAGCAGGAAGCCATCGCGATCCTTATCGAACGGCCGACTCGCATGGGTCGGGTCATCGTTGCGCGTCGAGAGCGCACGCAGCGCCACGAAGCAGGCCAGGCCAAGCGGTGTGAGCGCCGCTTCGGAGCCGCCGGTGATCATGATGTCTGCCACGTCGTGGCGAATCGCCGCGGCCGCTTCGCCAATGGCGTGCGCTGCTGAAGCGCAGGCGGTGGTGATGGCGGAATTAGGACCATGCAGATGAAAGTGAATCGCGACGTTGCCGCTGCCGGCGTTACACATGAGCTTGGGCACCATGAACGGGCTGACACGAGTGGGCCCTTTGGTGAGCATCTTTTCGTGGCCTTCGGCAAACTCTTCGATGCCGCCTACGCCTGAGCCGATGATCGCGCCGCAGCGCCAGGTGTCTTCATTATTGAAATCGATGCCTGAGTCGGCGACGGCATCAATGGAGGCAGACATAGCGAACTGGGCGAAGCGATCGAGCCGTTTGGCATCGCGGCGATCCAGATGCGGGCCGCCTTCCCAGTGCGAGACTTCGCCGCCGATTTTGGAGGGGTATTCGGTGGTGTCGAACTTGGTGATCCTGGAGATGCCGGACTTTCCGGCGAGCAGATCTTCCCAAACCGACGACACAGAAAGCCCCAGACTGGTGACCCAGCCAAGACCAGTGATGACAACACGACGGCGAGAGTTAGAGGTCATGAAAGGTGTATCAAGGCGGACTCATTTGCTGCGAACGATGTTGCTGTAGAAGTTTTTGCTACAGGTGATTGGCCGCAGTTTGCCGCAGGCGAGCGGACACAGAAACGTTGAATAGGGAAAGCGGCGCGATCAGACGATCGCGCCGCATCGGTGGGCGGTGACGGGAACCCAGTGGATACCTGGTGGCGGCATCCAGCAACCTGCTCAGGCCTGGCCAGCCTTGTTCAGGTGTTCCTTGATGAAGTCGATAGCCTGACCGACCGTCTGGATTTTCTCGGCATCTTCATCGGGGATCGAGGTTTCAAACTCGTCCTCGAATTCCATGACGAGCTCGACGGTGTCGAGGCTGTCGGCGTTCAGGTCGTTCACAAAGTGGGTCTCGCGATTGATCTCGCCTTTATCGACACCCATTTGCTCGGCCACGATGGCGATTACTTTTTCTTCGATTTCCTTGACGTCCATCGGACTGACTCTCCTGGTGAGCCGGCCCCGCGGGCCGAAGTTAAGGCTGCCTCCAACGATACAAAAGGCAGCACGGGAAAAGCAACACGGAATATAACGATTTGGCAGCTACCTGCCAAGCCCGGCGATTGTACTGACTCCCACGAAAGGCACAAGTAGCGGGAAGACCCGGGTTCTGAGTTCAAAGTTC
>CAZYQL010000270.1:0-3703 GCA_964650055.1 uncultured Phycisphaeraceae bacterium
TCAGCATCGACAACGATGCGCCGCGCGTGACGAGCATCCTTGAACGGCTGGGCGTTGAAAAAGTTCTGGCCAAGCCGTATCACCCGCAGAGCAAACCGATCGAACGATTCTTCCGCACGGTCGAAGAGCAGTTCGGCGCATGGTGGGCGACGTACACCAGTGGAAGTACAGAGACGAAGCCCGAATCGCTGGCGGGCAATCTCAAGAAAGACAAAGCGCCATCACTCGAAGAGTTCATCAGTGCGTTCACGCGCTGGCTCGATGTGGGCTATGACCGCAAGCCACACTTTGGCGATGGCATGAGCGGCAAGACACCGGCGGCGGTGTTCGATGACTGCCTGGTGGAGAAGCGCACCACGACGCGCGAGGCGCTCGATGTGCTGTGCCTGAAACCGACGAAGCCGATACGCGTCACTCAGAACGGCGTGCGCATCGACGGCATGACGTTCTACGATCTTGACCTGGTGGCGACGCGCTTGGGCCAACTCGTCACGCTGCGTGTCGATGGCCGCGATCTGGCCAGCGGTGTGCAGGTGTTTGAAGCGGAGACGGATCGCTTTATCTGCATCGCGATGCCCGCCCGGAAAATGCCCTGGGGAGCGACGGCGCAGGAGTTCCGCGAAGCGCAAACGATCAAGTCGAAGAATCGCCGCAAGGTGCGTGAGTTCATTGAAGAGGTTCGGCCGCGCGCTGGTGAAGATGTGATGGACATCATGCTGCAAGGCCGGGCGATCATCGCTCGCCAGGCGGAAGCATCAGCGCCGCCCACATCACCCGATGGCGGCATGGTCATCAGGCCGGTGCGGTCATCCATCGACGATCAGCTTCCAGCCATTCGCAAAGCACAAAACAATCAAAAGCATCGGCAGGCTGCTGGTGCAGAATCGTTGTCTCTACAGGATGTAGGGGCGCTCATTCGCAGTCAGGGACGACAGGCGCAGGAAGCGTCAACGGTCGATCCTTTGTTCGAGCTGGCTGGCGCATGCCGGGCGGCTGAGCAGCGAGGTGAGTAATGAATGATTCGAGTGACAACATGATGGAACGTCTCAAGGAAGGGACGCGCACAATGAGTGAATCAAGGCTGATTCGACATGATGACCGAAGCAAAATCACCCGCGAAGATGCGCTCGCTGTCAGCGAGCAGGTGCGTCGGTACATGAGTGAGAACGCGCTGGCCAACAATTACCTGGCACGCGCGATCGGCGTGTCACCTTCGACCATCAGCCAACTGCTGAATCATCGCTACATGGGCGACTGGCAAACACTGACGATCGATCTTGACCGCTGGCTTGATGAAGAGATCAAGCGGGCATCGTGCCCTCGGCCATCCGACTTCGTTTGGACCAGCGTGGCCAGGGAGATTCAAGCCATCGCCGATGTGAGCGTGCAGATGAAGGGCATCGGCCTGGTGTTTGGTCAGGCGGGCATCGGCAAGACGCTAGCGCTTCAAGCGATCGCCGCAGACAAGGCAGGAGCGATCTACGTCTCTCTTGAGACAATCGGATCAAATGCCCAGGCAGTGATTGAAACGATCGCCAGGGCCATGCGGGTCAGCCCCGGTGCAAGGTACGCGAGCAGTCGGCACTGGTTCGAGGCGATCAAGGGTGCGCTGCGCGGCACATCGCGACTGCTGGTGATCGACCAGGTTCACAAGCTTTGCGGCAACGATCCCAAGGATCGTGCGCTCTACACGCTCTGCGATCTGTACGACGCGACTGGCTCGCCGCAGTTGTGGTGCGGCACGGAAGATGTGATCGCTCACCTTGAGCGAGGCGAAGGCAAGGGGCGTGAATCACTGGCGCAGATCCGCAGCCGGATCATTATCTCGCGCGATCTGCATGAAAAGACGATGGGCGGCGATGGCGGGCAGGGCGAAATGCTCTTCACCATCGAAGACATCCGCAAGGTGTTTGCGGGGAACAAACTCAAGCTGACGCGCGATGCACAGCGCTATCTCACGGAGCTGGCGAATCTGCCTGGCTCAGGTGGGCTGCGCGCCTGTTCGCGAGCGGTTTTGATGGCCACGCTCGCCAACGGCGGCAAGCTCGATGCGCTCACCGAAAAGGAAATCGTCGCCACGAAGCAGCTACTTGCGGGAAGGCGTGCGATGCAGCGGACGATGGATCGAATGGACGCGGATCGTCGCATGATGCCAGCAGCAAAGGCAGGTTGAACATGCCCTGGACGAACAAGCAAAAAGCGACGGCTGTGCAGTCATGCCGCGCTGCCAAGATCAGCGATGAGCATCGCAAGCTGCTGCTGCGCCAGTTCCGCAATGCGCACTTTGATGCCAAGGGCGATCGGTGCGATGAACCGACTTCGACATCGAAGCGATTAAGCAACGCTGACTTTGAAGCGTTCATGGCCATCGTTGAGCAGTCGAGCAGCGGGCGATTGCCTGGCTTCACCGCCGCCTACTGGTCTAAAAAATCAGGCGATCGCCTGCACCGGCTTCGCTTCGCAGTGCGTGGCCTAGCGGATCAGCTCGAAGCCGATGGCCTGCTTGCCCCAGGCGGCATCGGCCTGGCGGGCTGGATCAAGAGCCGTGTCACACAGGGCGAGCCGCGTGATGTTGCTGCGCTGAACTATCACGAACTGCTCGTGCTCATCACGCAGCTCAATGCGCACAGACGACAGCATCGCACGGAGGCGGCATGAACACGAACGAATCGAATCCCATCGCCATCGCACTTGATCTGCTGCTGCGTGATCGGCCCAAGGGCGGGCAGCGTAGTCGCGTGCTCAGGCTCAGCCGTGATGTGCTTTTGCCTTTGTGCCAGGACATCGTGAATCCTGAGATCGCAAATCTGCACGTATTTGATGGCCTTCAAAAAGAGATCGGCGACAAGTGCCCAGGTAGAGATGCGCTTTATCGATTCGCCGATGCCTTCATGAAGCTCTATCGCAAAGTGACGGGCGAACTGGAAGGTTCTCACTTCGCGCCTTCTGTGGCAGCATTGCCGGTGCAGGATGTAGCGCGTCGGCTTTGTCTGACCGTTGCCCAAGTCGAAGCGATGATCGACCAGGGCGAACTGCACGCGGTTCAACTGGCCGGTCAGGTGCGCGTGCCGTTGGCGGCGATTCAATCGATCCTTGCTGAGGCAGCCCATGCACACTGAAGCGAACAAGCATCGCCGGATCAAGGCACAGCGGCGATCAGCGCAGCTCATGTCCCGCATATCGATTCTGCGCGATCGCATCAGGAAATCTGAGCAGCACCTGCCCGCCAGTGCTCACCAGGATGAAGCGGATCATCGCCTCAGTCAGATGCGCGATCAGTTGCGGGCTTTGCTTGCACAGAATAGCGCCAAGGCCAGCATGATTGAAGTGCGTGAGCTGAGCGAAGTGAATCCGCGCTGGGTATCGCTTGCCGAGGCAGCGGATCGGCTGAGCATCGATCGCGGACATCTGGCCAGGCGTTGCCGCCAGTCTCTGGCAGCTCGCAAGCTGGCCGTGCGTGTGGCGATCCAAGGCACATCAGGCCCGGCTCGCTGGTTCATCGATCGATCCCTGAACGAACGTCTTGCCGAGACGCCATCGGCAAACCCTACCACTTCTGATTGAGTTTGAAAGAGAGATTGAAGGGCGTTCAAACGCTCTTTAATCGACATCTGAGGGATTCTGTTTGAAGCCCACATTCACGGTTTGGGCTTGTGGTACGCGCAGTGGGTTCACTCTGATTGCGCAGCCCAGAAATGCGATT
>CAZYQL010000271.1:0-3689 GCA_964650055.1 uncultured Phycisphaeraceae bacterium
CCCATCACCACATCGATTGAGCCGATGATGGCGGGCACGTCGGCCAGCAGCACATCGTGGCAAAGTTCATGCAACACCGAGAGGTTGCAGAATGTGGCTGCGCGGGCTTTGCAGCGGTAGGCGATCGGGCCGCCTTGACTCTCCAGATAAAAACCCAGCACGCCGCGCGGATTTTCGGTTTCCAGATAAACCTCGCCGATGGGAGCTTTGAAATTCTTGGCGAGTTTGACGCGGTAATCCTTGGCAGGGTCGCCGGTCTTGGGAGGTATCATCTTGATGCACTGTCGGATGATCTTGATGGACTGTTCGATTTCCAACATGCGAACGATGTAGCGATCCCAGCAGTCGCCCACCGCGCCCATTTCGCCCTTGCCGACGCAGACATCAAAATCAAGCTCGGGATAAACGCTGTGCGGTTTATCACGGCGAAGGTCGTACGGAATCCCGCTGCCTCGGATCACCGGCCCGGTCAGCGCGTATTTCTTGCAGAGGTCTTCGCTGATGACGCCCACGTTGGCGGTGCGCTTGACGAAGATGATGTTGGCACTGAGCAGGTCGTGGTACTCAGGAATCTTGGGCTCGAGGTAATCCAGAAATTCGCCGACCTTCGCCAGGTAATCATTAGGCAGATCGTGCGTCGAGCCACCAATCGTAAAATAGGAATAAGTCAGGCGAGCGCCGCAGACCATTTCGAAAAGATCGAGAATGTATTCGCGCTCACGAAACGCATAGAGGAACGGCGTGAACGCCCCAATATCCAATCCATAAGTGCCAAAGCTCACCAGATGCGAAGCCACGCGATTGAGCTCGCAAATCAGCACGCGAATGAACTCAGCCCGGCGCGGAATCTCAATCTCTGCCAGTGTTTCGACTGCTCTGCAAAACGCCCAGTTTTCATTCATACCCGCGAGGTAATCCATGCGGTCGGTGTAGGGAATGTACTGGTAGTAGGGGACGTTCTCGCCGATTTTTTCTGCACAGCGATGGAGGTACCCGATGTGGGGGACTGCTTCGAGCACCATCTCGCCATCGGTGCGAAGAACGACGCGGAGCACGCCGTGGGTGGAGGGATGCTGCGGCCCCATGTTGACGAGCATTTCCTCGGTGCGGACATCCTCTTGTTCGATGTCGCCCTTGTCGAGGGAAGCCCCTTCGACCGAGACGCGGCCGGCATGTTCGGGGGGTTCAATAACGTAAGTCTGAGTCGTTGTTTCAGCCACGATCAAAACCTCGCAAGAATGAGGGCGAGAAGCAAAGCGAAAGACCAGCCGATGAGGCGGTGCATTGTAAAGGGGACTGGGAGAATCGCAATTGTGGTGAGACGGGGAGCAGGGCAATCGCATGTACCACCACCCGGATTTGTCTTCCCTGAGCATTTTTCATTTTTGTCCAGGCTGTCAATCTCTTGCAAAAAGCAAGGTTAGATCGTGCCTATGGGTAAGACAGATAAACGTCTACCCGTAAACCCTTATGTTTCAAAGCGAGCGGATCAATGTTACCACTGAGAAACGCGAACCAGAAAACTCGGCAGTGGTCAGGGCAAAGGCTCCAACAAGAAAGGGAGAATCGAGCCGATCGTCGTCAACTGTTGCTGGGTTGGTACCCATCGCTGAGAGGGATTTGAGGCGGGCAGATTACCTAGATTACCTAAAACCCCAATAGCTGCGCTGAAATTAAGAGAATAATAATCAAAAAGTGAACAAACCCGTTGCTTAGAGGAAAATCAATGATAAACTGCCAGCCCATGGCCAGCGGTGTTCGTTGGCTAAGATTGAGCTGGAAAATTCTGGCTTAGTCCACACTTGAATAGAAGGAGACCTTCATGCTGCTGCCCCGATCCCTCTTCTGCTGTGCCGCCTAGGGCATAGCTTCTCATGCCTCGGCTGCCCTAGTTTCACACTGGACCTTTGATGTCGCCGCCCAACTGGGCAACGATATCGGTGCGTTCAATAACGACACCTCCGGCAACATCGGAACCCCCGTCGCCAGCAGCAACGCCCAGATTGGTAGCGGCGCCCTGCTGCTCGACGGCACCAACGCGATGGTCGTGCCCAATGCTGTGCAGTACACCCAACTTGATGACAATGCCCAGGGCTTCACCCTCGCCGCCTGGGTGGAACGGGATTCCAACGCCGGAAACCAGCGCATCTTCTCCCTCGCGATGGGCGGTGGGTTCAACGCCGTGAGCTGGGGCGTGGGCACCAGCGGTGACAACATGCTCGCCACCACCTACGGCAAGGTCGACCACCCCACCGCGGTCGCCGTGCCCAGCTCCGGCTACCAGCACGTGGCCTACACCTTCACCTTCAACGGCACCGGGCAAATCGATGCTGTGCGGTTCTATCTCAACGGTGTCTTGGCGGCCACTGTCGATCCCGCCACCGATGGCCTGAACAACACCACCTCCGGCTCGATGACCATCGGCAACCTCAACCTCCCAGGCAACCTTCAGGGCTGGGTCGGCCGCATCGACGATCTGCGAATCTACAACCAGGAACTCTCGGCCAACCGCATCGCCCAGTTTGCGGGCATCTCTCAGGACAAAGGCTCCATCGTCACGCCCGTCCTCGTGGCCAGCAGCAACCTGAACACCGCAGTTGACGCCACCAACAGCACCGCCGCGCTGACCAATGGTGCTGGCCTGAACCTTCCCGTTCTCAGCGGTGCCTCCCGCGATGTCGCCGAAGTAGCCACGCATATCGCCGGTGGCTCTGCGGCCGAATCGTGGGTCACCGCTAGTTCGACCGCTGACTACTTCGCTACGGGTGCCGGCGCCAGCGCCAAACCCACCTTCATCTGGGACCTGGGAACGGATCAGAAGCTCGAAGACCTCCTCCTCTGGCAGTACCAGAACCTGGCCGGTGGCAACCAGCTCAAGACCTTCGAACTGCGATTCAACAGCGAAGGCGAAGGCACCACCTTCACCGGCGCTGCGGACTTCCTCGGTGAACTCCAGCCCTTGGCCGCTCTCGGTGGCCTGAACCTGGCGCAGACCTTTGAACTGTCAGACCTGCCCAATACCGGTCGGGTGCGGTTCGTGGAGATGAAGCTGCTCGACAATTGGGCTGGCACCGCCGGATTTGCGGGTGGCGATCGCGTCGGCCTGGGTGAGATTCGGTTCTACACCTCGCCCTTCATCCCCGAACCCGCCACCGCCACTCTGGGCCTGCTGGGCCTAGGCAGCCTGATGATGCGTCGGCGTCGCATGGCGTGAGTGAATGATTCAAAAACTTGAAACTACAACCGCCTCATCAAACGATGGGGCGGTTTTCGTTTGCCGTATCGGTACCGCTCTGAAATTTTCGCTCCGGCAGAAATCACCCTCTCTTCGGCAGCTCTGCGGCAGACAAAAAGCCCGCTTGGGCACAGATGGGCATCCTGGGCAGGTGTTTGGGGAAACTCTTTGAAATAGAGTTCTAGGAATAAGGAGGAATGCCCTTCACTTAACCCATAACTCTCATAAAAATATACATTTACATTTACGAAAATGGTTAAGCGAACGGCATTCACACCTGTCCCTTTTACTTGTCCCTTCTACTTGTCCGTGTTGAAAATAAACACCGCCTGAGTCGTCGGGACCTGCCAATTGGCGAGTTTTCCACAATTGAACCTCAGTCTCAGTTGCACTTGCACAGGAGCAAACCTTTCCGTATATTGCGGCGATACTGAGTCTCAACTACTGTCACAAC
>CAZYQL010000272.1:0-3680 GCA_964650055.1 uncultured Phycisphaeraceae bacterium
CTCAGGCCATCATTTCTCGAAGAAGTTGGTCCAGAGCAGTTCTTGAAGCGCCCAGTTGCCGTTGGTGATGTTGTTGAGTGTTCCATCGCCGGGTTGCCAGAGGTTCATGTAATTGCCATTTTCATCGCCTTTCCAGTTGACGCGGCCGTCGAGGAAAAGGATGTTGTACCCGTCGCCGTGGCCCATGTCCCGGCCATAGAGCACTTCTCGACGCACAAAATGATCTGTCACAAATGCGCGTTGTCCAAAGCCTTCAAGTGAACGGCTGGGCGGGCGATTATTGGCGGTTCCGAAACTGGCGCGATAGTGGTACGAAATGCCCCGGTGGCGGGTGGGGCCAGTCTTACCCGCAGCGGGCCAGCCGCCCATGAAATTTGGGGCGAAATAAGGATCGTTGCCGGCCACATCCACGACATCGTACTGATTCCACTTGTGCTTCCAGAGGGGGCAGTAGAAAAGATGGGGGTTGGTGATGTAGCCTTCGGTGAGGAGAACCGCCAGACCCAGCGGCGTCTGCGAAGTGACGATGTAGGTCGAGTCGATACCGGTGCCACGAGAAAAAGTCGCATTGGCGCCGGGATATCTGCCGCGCGTGTCCAAGGTGTAAGTGGATGTGCTGGCGAAGACCTGATGCAGGTTGTTCGCGCACAGAGCCCGCTTGGCAGCCTCGCGCGATTTGCCCAATGCAGGCAGCAGCAGCGATATCAGCAGCACAATCGTCGCCACCACGAGCAGCATTTCGACGAGCGTGAATGCACGCCGATTGCGAAGCGATGGAGCTACGAAAGTTGGCAGATGTTGGAATCGGCTCATAGATGACCCGCTTCAGAATTGGACACCCCACGACGCGAGACACATGCCAGGCTTGGCACTGGTTAACGCCTACGGCCTGCATTTGTAAGCACCAAGTGAAACCGTACGCGAACAAGTATACCTTCTTCGCCCGATTGTAACGCATAGATTAAAAAAAATATCGCACAAAATGATGCGTCATCGCGAGGGCATGGAAACCGCAGCGGCAAGCGAACGCGAAGGGATAAAACAAACAACCCCGGTTGAACCGGGGCTGCTTGCGGAGGAGAAGGAATCGTACACATCACCGGCGAGGCATCAAGGTGCGGGCTGCCGCACAAAGGGAAACCTGTCAGCCGGGCGATGGATAGTCTCGTTAGGGAGAAGCTCGCTCCACGCTCATAAAACGAATCATAACCGACGGTACAAACGAAAGCACGCGCATATTCGATATTTATACGCTTAAATTGCATTTTGATCGCCGGGAGCATTGTTGGCCTCACTGAGCCGCATCATTTTGATCAAGGCAGCGTCGATACCTTCACATAGTTGCGGTGCCACTGAAGCGACCACATATTTGGAAGAGGTACCGCTGCGGCGTGACTGTCGGCGAAGACCATCTGCGAGGCGTTGCCGTGCCGATTGGTCACCCAGCGGAAGACCGCATCGTCGGTGGGAAGAGCGGAAGAAAGCGGATCAGACAGGTTGGGCGGAAATCGCTTGGTCGTCCCCGGCACGCCCGGCGTAGCCGAGCGCCAGTCGCCATCACCCAGGATCGGCGTGAGGTCAGGATTCACAATCTGAGTCGTCTTTTCGTAGCGGTTTTCCTGCACGTTGTAGGACGCCTTGGCGAACATGTTGACGTTGTAGGTGTAGGAGGAACGATTGAAGGGATCAGGCGCGTTGTAGCTTGGGCGAGCTTCGATCCAGGCCAATTTGGCGTTGCCCATTCGAACGCCGGGAATGCTGATGTTGCCTAGGCCTGCGTTGCCAAGCGGGTTTTCGGTTGAAGGGCAAATCAGGACCTTGTGATTGTCGCCGTAATAGGGTTTGAACACGGTGGTCCAGATTTTGCGGTCGGGCCGTTGAAGCGTGTAATCGGGAATGCCGCCCAGACTTTCGGTGGTGTAGCTTTGCCAGGCCACGCCAATCTGCCGAATGTTGGATAGGCACTCGCTTTGCCTCGCGGCTTCTTTTGCTTTGCCCAAGGAAGGCAAGAGCAAAGAGATGAGCAAGGTGATCAGCGAAATCACCACAAGTAACTCGATGAGCGTAAATCCAAATGCTCGGCGCGAGGCAGGCTTAGTCATCAGCCGCGATGACAGCCGGGGCCAGTTGGATGGGTGGCAACGCTTCATTTTTTTTGAACTCAGGAACAAGCGGGGCCACATCAACGCCCACAATTATGTGTAACATTCTGAAAATGTCCGAGGAAACCTTCCTTCACTTTACCATCCATAGCGACGAAGGCGCGAATACATATGAAAAAATAACGCATGTTTTGCATTGCCTCTCGCCGCGACGCTGATTTTTGTCGAAATGGCTCAGGAAATCTAGGCTGACCGCCTCAACAAGACCCATCGGAGCAACGTGATGAAACGCCCCATTCGCATTGCCTTGGCCATCGATCTTCAATGGCCCATCAAGCGGCACCACGAAGTTTATGCCGGCATTCAGGATTACGGCAAGAAGGAAGCGCCTGATTGGGTGCTCATTCCCGATCTCTTTCCCGCTCAGTGGATCGCCCCGCGCGGCGGGATGCCTGTCTATGATGCCGTCATCGGTCGCATCGAAAAATCGGTCGCCAAAGCAGCGAATAAGGTCGGCATTCCGGTTGTCAATGTCTGGCTCAACTCGCCGGTGAGAACCGAGGTGCCTTCCGTTCTTGTTGATTGTGAAGAAGCGGGCAAAATGGCGGCGGAGCATCTGCTGTCGCGCGGTCTAAATAGGCTTGCCGGGGTGGGCTATCGGCGCGACTATGCCACGAAATTGTACTTTCAGGGTATGTCGTCAGTGGCTCGAAATCGCAAGGTTCCCTTGGCTTTGCACTATGCCAACTTCAGCGATTCTGACAATGAAAAAAACTGGCATCGATTCACCCGCAGCGCAGATGAATGGATCGACAGTTGGCATTCACCCATTGGCATCATGACGGCCTACGACGAACAGGCCCGCTATCTGGCGATGATGTGCCAGCGCCGCGAGATTCTCATACCCGAGCAGATCGCCTTCATCGGTGCCAATGATGAAGAGATGCAGTGCGAAGGTTCCGAGCCGACGCTCTCGAGTATCGATCTTGGGTACTACCGCGCTGGCTACGTGGCTGCGGAACTGCTCGATCGCCTGCTCAAAGGGGAGGCCCCGCCGGCTGACCCGATCATGGTGCCCCCTGCTGACCTGGTGCCGCGGCAGTCCACCGATGTCTATGCGGTGGCGGACAAGACCGTCGGCCGCGCCATGCGCTATATTGCCGAGCACTGCGGCGAACCCATTAGCGTAGGTGATGTTGTGAAACACGTGGGCTGCGATCGGCAGAAACTGGAGAAGCAGTTCCGCAAAGCCGGGCTTCATTCGATCAACGTCGAGATCGTCGCGCTGCGCATCGAACTGACCAAGCGCCTGCTCATCGGCTCAGATGAACCGATCGAAGACATCGCGGCAAAGGCAGGCTTCGGCACAGCCCAGCACATGCGCCATGTTTTTCGCCACAAGCTCAAGACCACGCCGACTGACTTCCGCGAGAAGCATCGCAAGTGATCCTAACCGGACTCATTTTGAAGCAGCGCGATCATCGGCCTTGCGGTTTGTCGGGCGTCTTGCTGAGGTAGATGCTGTCGAGCTGGGCACCGTGTTCACGCGGGGTGATGATGATCGAATTGACGCCCGCT
>CAZYQL010000273.1:0-3655 GCA_964650055.1 uncultured Phycisphaeraceae bacterium
ATCCTTAGCAGCGAAGGATGAGAGCGGCACTAGACCTGCAACCATCAGGCCGACCGCCAGCCAGGACACCTTGCTGCGTTGACCATTGCGTTTCATCAATTATCTCCGAGTGTTCTGGAATTCTAGGAACCGTCACTTACCCGTCAATTGACTGACTTGGCCGCGAAGTTGCACTGCGTGCTCACGAAGTTTCTGCCCCAGATCATCTCGCTGCCGGTGTACCTGGGCAATGACGCCTTCGATCACCGCCGACTCACTATTCCAGTTAAGGACGGGCACGTCATAGTTGAGCATTTCGCACAGGCCATGCAACTTCCAAGTATTTCCCTCGAATGCGACGATCGGTGTGCCGGCAAGTGCAGCGAAGATCATCGGGTGAAATCGTCCGCCGACGAGCAGATGAGCATTGGCAATCGCTGCGATCGCGTCCCGGTAATCAGCAGCAGGTGCCTCGATCATTCTGAGCGTCGGGTCCTTTCGCTTGAGTGCGGTACCTAAGGCAGTGTCCGTTTTCGTGCTCGACAAGAGGACCAGTGGAAGATCAATCACTTTGCGGATTGCCTGCATCATACGGTGCATGGCCGGGATGGAACCTCGATGGAGCGATGACGAACCGGTCAAGGCGATGTAGCGCGGCGGCAGATTCAGTTGCGACATTCGTTCACGCGTTTCAGTGTCATCCAACATCGGCGTGACAAAGGCGGCATCGGGTACAAGCGTCGCCTGATGGACGCCCAGGTCATGAAGCGAACGAAGCGAAATCGGATCGCGCACCGTGACATGATCCAGACTCTTGAAGACGGACGAGACCAACGATTCAAGATCGGGGCGGCCAGTGATATCGATCGTCTGATTGACGGCAGCGCACCAGCCACCGCGCCGTTTGATCAAGGCGAGCAGGCCCAGCAAAACAATAAGATGACCGGAGTTGCGATGCATCATGCCTTCGCCATTGAGATAAAGACGATCGGGTAATGGCTCGATCGGCAAGGTGCAATTCAACTTTTCCAATGCCCGGCTCAATTTGTGAAGATCACCAGAGGTGTCACGAATACAGGAGATTATTCGCCTTTCTCGTAGCCTGCGCATCTGTTTGATAAATCGAAAAGGTAGCGGCGAGCGGCGCAGCGAATGGATCGATGCCTGCGGCCAACGCTCAAGTAATGACCGGCGAAGACCAGTACTGGTGGCGACACAGCCCCAATTGTGATTGTGAGAGGTGTCGTTGACGAGCCAGATATTCATGTCGCGCACAGTGATGCTCAACGTTGCCACCTTTCTGCAAGCTGAGTGTTGAGGTTGCACAAGAAAGCCGCATTCATCGCCATCACTTGTGCTTGATCGACGGGAGCAAAGTCGCCTAAACTTCTGTTCACATCAAAGCGGGCCATGTCCGCCATTGAGAGGCGTCGCAGTCGATGCAGTCTTTGCTGTGCTTCGAGAAATCGAAGGTGCTGAGCCTGTGGTCGGTTTCGACGCGAGCGCAGAGCGAATGCGGCACGGCCTGACAAGATGGACTCCGTGATCATTGACCCGCTCTCTTCAGTGCAGAACACGCACTGGGACGCGCCGAGATAGGCAAGCATCACCTTGCGTGGCTCCTGCGTCCACCAGACGGCATCAGCGAGAACAGCCTCATCGAGGTGCTTACGCAGCACAGCTTCGCCTTGCGCGCCTGTTCGCCGTGACGTGGTGAGCAGCCAGCGCACAGACGACTGTTGTGCGAGTTGATTCATAGCTTGCGCCAGTTCAGCCCAGTCTGCATCGGTGTAGCGATAGCCACCTCCGTCGCCGCCGATGATCATCGTCCACAGACGCTCATCATTCAGACAGTGTTCCAATCGATATTGCTCACCGGCTTGTGCGGCCTTGGCTGGATCAACCGCCAATGGAAGATAATCAAGCTCGATATTGTTATTCACACCTTCGAGGCGAAACGGCGTGATGACGGCGCTGAAAAACGATGAACGCAATCCACGCAAGGTACCTGCGAATAGATTGGGACAGTCGAACTGCCTTGCGAACGAAGCATTGAGATAGACCGTCGATCCACCTGTCGAAAGAATAAGATCGGGTCTCGCGGCAGGCATTTCACCGATTCGGTAACAGGCCTTTTGTAGCCATCGCGGCACAGGATGATTGGTTCCGTGGAGCCAGTAGTGCATCACCTGTCGCACTGCACCAAGTCGCATGTGCAGCTCGATCCAATGTTCATTCAGAGGGCGAATCTGCGCCAGCGAACGAAGGATGCCTCGCGTCGTGCCCAGATGGCCGGCACGACCATCACTGAGCACCCAGACATTTGCTCGTGACAGCTCGCGTGCATCAGCATCGTTTGGATCGGGCTGCGACGGCTCTGGCGTGGGCAGGTTCACGTGCCGCCTCCTTGCTCATCGATCAGTTCCGCATAGACCGCCATCGTCCGATCGAGCATGTCGCGCCGCAGAAAAGTCCGATTGGGCGAAATCACCGGCTTATCCCGGAGAATTTCCATCGTTCTCTCGACAGCGGCGCTCACATCACCCAAGGGCACTCGGCCTCGCGGAAACAGTGCGCCCAGTGTTTCGGAGACGCCGCCCAGATCGTAACCGATGGCTGGGACACCCAGTGACAGCGCTTCGACGGTGGTGCGTCCGAAGGCTTCGACTGGATGCGCCGAGAGGACATAGACGATGTCGGAGATGGCGTAGATATCGCGGATGTCCGAACGATTGCCGGTGAATGTGACATGGTCGGCAACGCCGGCCTTCTGCAAGGCATCACGCACTTCCTGTGAATAATTCTTGCGATTCGCATCTTCACCGCCAACGAACAAGCCATGCGCATCGATGCCTTGTGCGCGAACCTCGGCGAGCAGCCTGGCGAAATCGAGATGTCCTTTTCTCCGAACAATGCGTCCGGGCACGGTGAGAATGATTTTGTCATTCTTCAGGTTTGGATACTGCTGATGCCACTGATCGAGCCAAGCTTGCGATGGACGATGACCATGCGGGAACTCTGACGCATCGATGCCGCGATAGACAAGGCGAATGCGAGCCGGATCGGTCTTCGGATAGTTTTTTGCAATGTACTCTTCAACAGTTCGGCTGATGGCGATGACACGTTCGCCATAGGTCATAACGCGGCTAAAGGCGCTGACGGAGTAAATGCTGTGAACCGTGGTGACAAAGCGCGGCCGAGTCGATTGATGCATGCCTTTCCATGCGAGATATCCGACCCAACCGGGCACTCTCGAGCGTGCGTGCAGAATGTTGACATTCTCCTGCAAAAGCAGCTTTCGCAGCCGACGGATCAGCAACAACGTCATAGGTGACTTCTTGCCTATGTTCCATTGAATGTGTTCACTGCCCTGCTCGATGAGCTTGTCAACGAGTGGCCCCCCAGCAGAGATAACCATTGAGCGATGGCCCAGTCGCACCAGTTCTTGCGCGACTTCAAGTGTGCCGCGTTCGACGCCGCCTGATTCGAGTGCGGGCAGAAGCTGCACCACCGTCAATCTTTTGCCTGTCGAGGTCAATGAACAAACTCCCAGTGTCAGCCGTTCGCTTTTGGGAAAGGAGTATCCACCCAGTTGCCGATCACCGCAAGAACCGCTCGAAGACAATCTGCCCGCAGCGGTCGGCTTCATCAATCTTCATCGGAGGCGATCGCAGCT
>CAZYQL010000274.1:0-3655 GCA_964650055.1 uncultured Phycisphaeraceae bacterium
GCGACGGTGCAGATCATTTCTTCCACGAGGTCAGCCATTGTTTCCCAGCTACCGAAAGCTTCATAGGCTTCGAGCATGGTGAACTCAGGATTGTGGCGAGGGCTGATGCCTTCGTTGCGGAAGTTGCGGTTGATTTCGAAGACCTTGGGGAAGCCGCCTACGAGCAGTCGCTTGAGGAAAAGCTCGGGCGCGATGCGCATGAAGAGATCGATATCGAGCGCGTTGTGATGCGTGGTGAAGGGGCGAGCGGCTGCACCACCAGCAAGCGTCTGCATCATCGGCGTTTCGACTTCGATGAAGCCACGCTCACGCAGATAGACGCGGATTTCCTCGACGATGCGCGTGCGCTGCATCATCGTGTGCATCACGTGCGGGTTGGCCCAGAGATCGACATAGCGCTGACGATAGCGCAGCTCGGCATCCTGGAGACCGTGATATTTTCCTGGCGGCGGGGCGATGGATTTGCAAGCGAGGGAGAAGGCGGAGTCCGAACTCCCCTCCCTCTCAGGGAGGGGTTGGGGGAGGGTTGGGCTTGCTGCTTGATAGGAGCCACTTTCAGGTGTGGAGACGCGACCCTCCCCCTGCCCCTCCTTAAGAGGGAGGGGAGTATTTGTGGCCCATGCCGTGATCTCACCGGTCTTCGTTTTTCCAAGCGGACCTTGTGCGACGACGATGTCGCCCAGATCGACGAGCTTGGCGATCTGAAATGCTTTGAGATCGACGGCTTTCTTGCTCACGGCTACTTGCAGATCGCCTGTCGCATCACGCAGGGTCATGAAAATGAGATTGCCCATCACGCGGTGCAGCATGATGCGGCCGGCGACTTTGACGATGGGGCGAGTGTCAGTCGCGGCATCAGCTTTGTGTGCCTCATCAGCGGCGGCGTCGTATTTCGCAGCAGCTTCGGCGAGGCTGATCAGACCATCGACGCGGCTGCCGAAGGGGTCGATCTGAAGCTCATCTTTGAACTTCGCAAGCTTGGCGCGGCGGTCGGCGATGACGTCGCCACCTGAGGTTGCGGATTCACTGTTTTCACGTGGAGTTTCTGTTGACATAAGGCGGAACATCGTAGCAATCACGAGCGATGACCGCAGGGACGCGCGTTGTGTGAAGAGAAAGACGCGCAGCAAGGACGCTGCGGCTGTGAAGGGGAGCGAAGCCGCGAGCGGCGGGATTTACTTGCCCAACGTGGCGGGGCCTTCGAGGTATTTGAGGGAGACGAGGAACTTGTCGGCTTCGAGGGTGGTGGCGAGGAACATTTTGTTATCGCCGCGGCCGTAGTTGAAGAAGCCGTGCGGTTGACCTTCGTAGCCCGCCAGTTCGCAGCGGTTGCCTGCCTTGTTCATCGCTTGGGCAAAAGCCTCCGCATGGGCATAAGGCACGGTGGTGTCGCCTTTGCCATGAATGACCAGCGTGGGCGGGTTGCCTTTTTTCACCTGGTGCAACGGTGACAGGGCCTCGCCATGTTCGCCAAAACGTGCGACCAGTCCCGCGCCGTGATCCTTGCCGGGCCAGCCTTGGGTGGTCGTGTTGAGTACGGGATTAAACAGCACCATGGCGTTGGGCACGGAACTGATTTTCTTGTCTTCGCTTTCTTCTTCGTAGCCTGGCACGGTGCCCGTGCATGCAGCGATGTGTCCGCCTGCGGAGCCACCTGCTGCGACGATGCGATCGGGATCGATGCCCAGTTCGGCGGCGTGAGCGCGGACCCAGCGTACGCCGCTCTTGGCATCCATGACGCATTTGTCGGGCGTGACATTCTGCCGACTCTTGACACGGTAGTCAGCGGTGATGGCGACCATGCCACGGGTGGCGAAGTAGGTGGCTTGCTGCTCGAATTGTTTGGGGGTGCCGCCGGTCCAGCCGCCGCCGAAGTAGAAGATGATGGCTGGGCGTTTGTCCGTGGGCTTGTGGTCAGCGGGATAGAAGCATTCCAATTCGAGCTTGACATCGCCAATGGTTTTGTAGGTGTGCGTGGTGGTGGTGATCTTGTCGCTGCCGGGGATCAGCGGATCAGCGAGGGCGACAGTTGCAACACTGGCGACAAAGCAGCAAAGCAGGGCGAGGGTAGAAATGGATCGCATGGCAAGCTCCAGAGGGTTCGCGCTTAATCCTATTGTTCTCGACTCTGAGGAGTGGAACGGCAAGAGATTTCGCGACAAGATACGGTGGACAGTCGATATCATCATAGGGGTCGTTCACTGGCCTTCACGCGGGAGTCTCCGCAATGTTCCAACGATTGACACTCATCATCATTGCGATGTTCTGCTGCATGAGTTCCATGGCGAGCAGCGGCAGAGTGCGGGCGATAATCGCGCGCCGCGCGTTTATGAAGCGCTGGTCGATCGTCTGCTTGCTTCACCGCAGTTTGGTGAGCGATGGGGGCGGCACTGGCTTGATGTCGTGCGCTATGCGGAATCGACGGGCATGACCCGCAACTATCCGTTCCCCAATGCCTGGCGTTACCGCGACTACGTGATTGATTCGTTTAATAGCGACAAGCCTTACGACCAGTTCGTGATGGAGCAGATCGCAGGCGACCTGTTGCCTGAGAAGAAATCGATGACGGCTGCGGAGAAAGATGAACGCCTCATCGCCACCGGTTTTCTGGCACTTGGGCCAAAGGATCTGAATGAGAAGAATGCACTTCAGTTCACCATGGACAATGTGGATGAGCAGATTGATGTCATCAGCCGTTCGATGCTCGCGCTGACGGTCAGCTGCGCCCGTTGCCACGATCACAAGTTTGGTCCGATCCCCACATCTGATTATTACGCGATGGCAGGTATCTTTCGCTCCGCGTAGTTGCTCTCGGGCTATGGTGCCAGGCAAGGCGGCGGCAACAAGATGGAGACGAAGAACCTGATTGCACTGGGCAGCGCGGCCTCTTTGCCGGGCCCTGCGGAGCCTGCTGTGAATCGCGATGCGGAAGACGCCCAGCGCGTCAAACTGCACAAGCAACTGATCGAACTGCAATCACAGATCAAGAAGACAGAAACCGCCAAGGAAGATCTGAAGCCTCGCAAGGGCAAGGATCAAAACAACGATGGCAAAGCCGACAAGCTTGAGAAGCATGAAGCCAGCCTGACCAAGAAGCTCGCGGAACGTCGCACGCAAGCGGCGGTGGTGGAAGGGCAGATCAAGAAGCTTGAAAAGATCAGTGGTGACAAGGGCGACAAGGGCGACAAGGCTGCCACCTCCGGCGCACAGGAGAAGAAGCTTGAAGGCGCTGCCGCTGGTTTTGCGATGGGCGCGAGTGATCGCCGTGCGATGGACAGCGTGATTTTCCTGCGTGGCGAAGTGGACAAGCCTTGAGCCAAGCATGGTCACCGGCGAGCGCGATGTCACCACCGTGGCCACGCAGGCGCTTTACATGCTCAACAGTGCTTTCGTCATCGACCAGAGCAAGCGATTCGCCACGCGATTGCTCGCCATCAAATCCATCGACGATGCCACGCGCGTTGACCTGGCCTACCGCCAGACTGTTGGCAGGTTCGCCACCAGTCAGGAGCGCGAGCGCGCCTTGGCCTTCATCAGTGATTACAACAAGAGCGACCCAGCCGCCGGTTGGCACGCGCTGTGTCAGGCGACCTTCGCCAGTGCAGAGTTTCGATATCTGAACTAAGCAATCAGCTTTCAGCTTTCAGCCATCAGC
>CAZYQL010000275.1:0-3641 GCA_964650055.1 uncultured Phycisphaeraceae bacterium
ATGTCCGATTGAAAAAAGCGCAACTAGACAAAACCTGCTCAGGCAAAAGACCCTTTTCAGACTTCCACGGTTTGCCAGAGTGCGCCGGTTCGTTTGACTCGGCGGTAGAGCGTGTCGCGTTCGATGGGTTTGAAGCCGGCTTGCAGGATCGATTGGCGAAGGGACTGGGCGGTGACTTCCTGATGCGTGTCGCTGCCGCCGACTTTGGTGATGTCGTACCAGACCACGGTGCCATCCATGTCATCGACGCCAAAGTGGAGCGAGGCTTGACTAAAGGGCAGCGTCTGCATGATCCAGAACGCTTTCACATGAGCGAAATTATCCAGCATGAGTCTGCTCACCGCGAGCATGCGCAGGTCATCGAGGGCGGTTGGGCCATGCAGATGTTCGAGCTCCGAATCATCAGGAATAAAGGGCAGCGGAATGACGGTTTGAAAGCGACCAGCGTAGCCGCGCTCGAGTGCTTCATCTTGAGCTTGCCTGAGCATGATGAAATGCTGGACGCGGTCTTGAAGCGACTCGATGTGGCCGTAGAGAATGGTGGCGTTGGACATGAGGCCGATCTCGTGAGCGACCTTGTGTACCTCGAGCCATTTGTCGGAGCGAATCTTGCCCTTAAATGCTTCATCGTGAACGCGATCATCGAAGACTTCCGCGCCGCCGCCGGGCAGGGAACCCAGGCCCGCTTCTTTGAGATCGCCCAGGACGCTGTGCAGGTCTTTGGGACGTTTATCGATTCGCGCGAGGTGGACAATTTCGACAGCGGTGAAAGCCTTGATGTGAATATCCGGGGCAGCGCGGCGGATAGCGCGGAGCATGTCGGTGTAGTAGGAGAATGGGAGATAGGGATGAAGCCCGCCGACGATGTGGATTTCGGTCGCGCCGATTTTCGCAGCATCGCCCGCCATTTTTTCGATGTGATCGACGGTGTATTCGTAAACGCCATCGTCGCCCTTCTTGCGGTAGAAGGCGCAGAACTTGCAGGAGAGGGCGCAGAGGTTGGTGTAATTGATGTGGCGGTTGACGTTGTGGTAGGCGATGTTGCCGTGCCTGGCGCGGCGGACGTGGTCGGCGAGTTCGCCAAGCGTCCAGATGTCGAAAGTACGCAGCATCACCAGCGCATCAGCAGCATCGAGGCGGATGCCTGCGTACACCTTGTCAGCCACGGGTTGAAGAAGAGGGTCCATGCGCGAGATCATAGGCTGAAGAGGAAAAGCGAGAAAGCGGAAAAACGGGAAAACGGGAAATTCAAGGCAGAGGAAGCGGATCGCGTTCGCTGCTTGATTGCGTTGCTTTTGATTTTTCGCATTTTCGCTTTCCTGCTTTTCCGCTTTGCTTCTGCCGTACAATCGTTCGCTTATGACACTTGCTCGGCGAATGATGCTGGCCACGACCGCGCTCGTTTTGAGTTTGCTGGTCATTGGGCTGGCAGCGATCTGGGGCGTCAGCGGGCTGGGGCGCGATTTGGATGTGGCGCTGCTGGAGTATCAGAAGCTGCGGGCGGTGTATGCGATTGGGCCCAACTTGGCGCGGGCCAGGGCGATGCTCGAAGGGGGCGAGCCGAAGGATCCCCGTGTGTTTCGCGATCTTCAAGATGCTTCGATCAAGCTCGCGCTGCTGACCGAAGATGATGAATCAGCTTCGACGCGACTGCGCGCACTGCGTGAACTACTGCGTCGCTTGGAAATCGATGACTACGACATTCGTCCGCCCTCGGTGGACGAGCAGGTGGGCGTCATCAACAGCGTCATCGGCTACCTCGCCCAGCTCGCCACGCACACCAGCGCGATCATCGCCCAGACTCAGGAAACTGCCAACGCCAAACGGCGCACGACCATCATCCTCGTCTCCGTGCTCACGCTCCTGATCACGCTGGCCGCCTTCGCCATTGCGATCTGGCAGTACCGCATCGTCATGCGACCATTGCAACGTCTGCGCGAAGGCGTCAAGACCATTACCCAGGGGCAATTCACGGATCGGCTTTCGACCGACGAAGTGCGCGAGTTTGCTGATCTGGCCAGCGAGTTTAATCACATGGCGGGTGAACTCGATGATCTCTACCGCGATCTCGAAGAAAAGGTTGCCACCAAGAGCAAAGAGCTGGTGCGCTCCGAGCGCCTGGCCAGCGTCGGCTTCCTCGCTGCCGGCGTGGCGCATGAAATCAACAACCCGCTGGGCATCATGTCAGGCTACGCGGAGCTTTCACTTCGCAAGCTAAAAAACAACAGCGACGGCGCAGCAGAGCATGCCACGCGATCCTTCGAGATCATTTGCGAAGAGGCCATGCGCTGCAAGAAAATCATTCAGAAACTTCTCTCCCTCGTGCGCGGCGGCCCCAGCAGCGGCGATGAAGATCAGCGCGAGCGCATCTCCATCGCACAAGTCGTGCGCGATGTCACCGAGATCGTGCAAGGCCTTGCCCCTTACCGCGGCAAGCACATCGAAACAAACATTCCCGCAGAGGGTCAGCCTGATGCGCACCTTTGTGTGATGGGCAGAGAAAACGAACTGAAGCAAGTGCTCCTGAATCTGGTGATCAACGCGCTCGAAGCAGTTGATACACAGCGCGGCATCGTGAAGATTTCTGCGCACCATCATCAGCAGCGCGTGGTGCTTGAAGTGACTGACAACGGCAAAGGCATGTCGGCGCAGACGCTCGATCATCTCTTTGAGCCGTTCTTCACGGAGAAGCGCGGCGTGGGCAATGAAGGTGAGAACGCAGGCACCGGGCTGGGGCTTTCGATCACGCACGCCATCGTCGAACAGCACGGCGGTCGCATCCACGCCAGGAGCGAAGGCCCGGGCAAAGGCAGCACGCTGACGGTGGAGATGCCCGCAGCGAGTTGAAGACTGCCCGCCACGTTCGCCGCTGACGTCGCTACGCCGCGAGCGGCGGAATCGTTACACTTTTGACATGAGCGATACACCCAATCCGTTTGATGATTCTACGTTTCGCGTGCTCATTGTTGAAGATGAGCCACGCCTGCGCGATTTGCTTCTTCACGCGCTGCCTGACATGGGCTTCACCGGCGCTGCGGCCAAGTCGGCTGAAGAAGGCCTGCGCATTTTGGAACAGCAGCCGCACCAGATCATTGTGCTCGATCTGAATCTGCCTGGCATGAGCGGCCTGGAATTTTTCGCGAAGGTGCGCGAGAAGTGGGCTGCGACGCAGGTCGTCGTGCTCACCGGCTATGGTGATCTGGAGACAGCGAAACAGGCGATCCATTTGAACGTCGCTGATTTTCTTTCCAAGCCTTGCCCGCTGGGTGATCTGGAAGCGGCGCTGGAGCGCGCGAGGGCGCGCTTCAGGGAACCTTCCAAGGCCAAGCCCGCGCTTCAGTTTCTGGATGAGCCCAAGGAGGAATACACACCGCCACCTGATGCCGAGGCGCGCGGCGCTGCCACGCTGGCGGAGATCGAGCGCGATCATATTCTGGCTGCCCTTCACCGCAACGAAGGCAACCGCAACGCGACAGCGGAAGAGCTGGGCATCAGCGTGCGCACGCTCTACTACCGACTCAACGAATATCAGAAGGCAGGGTTCGAGGTGTGAGGAGGCGGGAGGCGGATGGGATTTGAAATTTGAGATTAGAGATTTGAGATTTTCCCCCTTGTGATTTGTCTTTTGTGATTTGTCATTT
>CAZYQL010000276.1:0-3640 GCA_964650055.1 uncultured Phycisphaeraceae bacterium
GGAGTGAGGATTGCAAGCTGTTGTACGAACTTTCTTTGGGACGCTTTGCGATGCTGATTGCGGCTGCAATATTCTGCGAGTCTATTGGTGCGGTCGTGGGTGGGGTGGTGAGTGCAGTATCGTTTATTTTGGACATGGGTTTATTCGAGTAACGCGATGAATCGTTCGCGATGCCTCCATGGGCAGCGGAAGTGGGGAGCCGTGGTTGGCACAGAAGGTACATTCATCTCATGCCTGCTCCTGCTCAACTCGAACCATCACCTTGGTCGCCCTGGCGACGCAAACTGCACGAAGTGATCTTCGAGGCGGACACGCCATCCGGCAAGGCGTTCGATGTTGTGCTCCTGATCGCCATCGTGATCAGTGTGCTGGCGGTGATGCTCGAGAGCGTCGCGCAGATTCGGGCGGACTACGAACAGCCGCTGCGCATTGCGGAGTGGACCATCACGATTCTCTTCACCATTGAATATCTGCTGCGCATTTTGTGCGTTCGTCAGCCGCTGCGTTATATCTTCAGTTTCTATGGACTCGTCGATCTTCTCGCGGTGCTTCCCACCTATGTAGGTTTGATGCTGCCTGCTGGCGGGCGCGAGTCGCGATCGCTGCTTCTGGTGCGATCGCTGCGATTGCTGCGAATTTTCCGCGTGTTCAAACTGGCGCAGTTTCTTTCCGAAGCGGCAGCGCTGCGGCAAGCGCTGTGGGCCAGCCGTGCAAAAATAGTCGTGTTTCTAAGTGTCGTCATCATTACGGTCTGTCTGATGGGCGGGGCGATGCACGTGATCGAAGGCGAAGAAGCTGGCTTCACCTCCATCCCCACCGGCATGTACTGGGCCATCGTCACCATGACCACCGTCGGCTACGGCGACATCGCTCCGCAAACCGCGCTGGGCAAAACGCTCGCCTCCATCATGATGATCATGGGCTATAGCCTCATCATCATTCCCACCGGCATCATCAGCGCAGAACTTTCGCAGGCCAGTAAAAAGCCGCTGACCACGTCGGCCTGTCCCAGTTGCCTTAGCGAAGGCCACGACCGCGATGCAGTGCACTGCAAATACTGTGGTGCGAAGCTTTGAAATTGGCGAGTTTCTGTGCCAGGTATTACATCGACATCACGCCGTCGCGAACAGACACTTGAGATACGCACCTTCCTTGAAGCCTATCGGATGATCGATGGCGTGCCCGGTCTGCACGATGTCGCGCAATACTCTGCCGCTTCGCTTGGCAGCGCGATGCACAGCCTGAAAAAACGCAGCTTCCTCCACACGGCTTGAACACGATGCCATCACGATCTTGCCACCAGTTGAGAGAATGCTCAGGCCCAGATTCGTGAGCTGTTCGTACGCTGCGATCGCGCGATCGACATGTGCCTGCTTCGTCGCAAAAGCGGGCGGATCAATGATGACCACATCGAATCGGCGATGCTCGCTGGCCATCGCTTTCATCGCATCAAACGCATCGCCGCAGATCAGTTCGTGCTGGGCCCCAGCAACGTTTGGGTCGCTCTTGTTGAGCGCGAAATGCCGAGCCGCCGCATCCAGTGCAGGCTGACTGATGTCGAGACTGACCACGCGTTTAGCGCCGCCTCGTGCGGCATAGAGTGAGAAGCCGCCGCTGTAGGCAAACACATTGAGCACCTCTTTTCCTGTGGACAGCGGCTCGACTCTGGCGCGGTTGTCGCGCTGATCGAGGAAGAAGCCGGTCTTGTGGCCGTGGATGGGGTCAGCCTCGAACGTCAGATGATTTTCCTTGAACAAGATCGGCCCGCGCAAAGGCTCGCCGGTGAGAATCATGCCATCGCATAAGCCATGCAGATGCTGGGTCTGTTCCTGCACGCCACGGCTAAGCCGTAGCACCATGCGTTCGACACGGCACGCACTTTCCAACGCGCGAACAATGCTCTGAAGATGAGCCAGCCACGCGGCGGTGTAAATCTTGATGACGAGCGTGGTGTCGTAGCGATCGACAACCAGGCCGGGCATGTGATCGTTCTCGCCGTGCACGAGGCGATAGCCCGATGTACCCGTGGCTGCGATCGAATCGCGTCGCTCAACGGATGTGAGCAAGGCACCATCGAACCAGGCCTGATCAATGGTCACCGGCTTGCCGCGATGAAGAATGCGGACGCGAATGTTGGAGTCGGGATCGAACAGGCCCAGTGCGAGAAAGCGGCGATCGCTGCGGTAGATGACGGCAAGATCACCGGGTTTGCCCGCATGATTCTGATCGGTGATCGCCTGATCAAACACCCACGGATGGCCCTGCGAAATGGCGAGTTCCGCGGCGGGGGTCACACGCAGACTCACCGGCCGCGCGGCGGGCGGGGGAATGTTGATAAGGATGTTGGCATCGCGCTTCATATCGTCGCCGCAATGGTAACGTCAGGCAAGAATCGCGCATCACGATGTCACGGCAGCAATCTATTTAGCCGTTCGCCTTGGCGAACGAAGATGCAAATCAACCGTAACCCATCACCGCGCCCAGCGTGCGAAGTCGCCGCTCGCCAGCGCTGGGCCATCCGCCGTCTGCAAATCGAGCCTTCCGCTCTGTGGCCGTTGTCTCGTGTCAGCGCAAACAGTTTCGCTGAGCCAGTCGCTCAGATCGGCACCGCTGACCTCAGGTGTGTGACAACTGAGCAGGACGAACTGAAGTGAACCGGTGGTGAGCTGCTGGCAGAGCTTCAGCAGCGGCAGCAGGTCGCGCTTGATCGACCACTTTTCGCCGCTGGGGCCGTGGCCGTAGGTGGGGGGATCGAGGATGACAGCTTCGTATTGGTTACTGCGTTTGACTTCGCGCTGACAAAACTTGAGAGCATCCTCGATGACATAGCGAATGGGTGCATCGCCCAGGCCTGAGCGATGTGCGTTTTCTTTTGCCCGGCTAACCATGCTTTTGGCAGCATCGACATGCGTTACGTGAGCGCCGCTAACGGCGGCAGCGAGCGTGGAGCCGCCGGTGTAGGCGAAGAGATTGAGCACGCGCATCGCAGATGTTCTCGCCGCCTGCGCAGCGATCCACTGCCAGTTTTCAAATTGCTCGGGGAAGATGCCGATCTGTCCCGAAGGTAGCGGCGAGAGCGCGAGGGTGAATTGTGCGCCCGGCGAGAGCGTGATGGGAAGCTCAAGGGTCTCGTCATGCCAAAGGTTTGCTGCGGGTGTCCATGCGCCTTCGGTGGTTCGATTGCCCTGGTAGCGAGCAGTGGCATTGCTCCAAAGCTGCGGATGCGCGCGCGTTCCTCCTGCGCCCGGTGCAGGACGATCGAGAATCCAATCGCCCAGGCGTTCGAGTTTGCGATCGTTGCCAAAATCCAGGAGTTCGTAATTCATCGGATTGAATCTTCATCAGGACAGCCGGTGAATCGCCAAGGATACCGCCAGCGGACAGCGCATAAAAAAGCCCCGTATTTCTACGGGGCTTTCAATCCAAGTGGAGGTGAGGGGGCTCGAACCCCTGACCTCATCCATGCCATGGATGCGCTCTCCCAACTGAGCTACACCCCCTTGGGTCAAACTGGCGTCCAATCTGGCCCGGCATTCTAAGGTCGGCTCGTCCGACTTTCAAGTTGAACGAATCCAACCTGAAAAACTAGTGCATAATGGCAGCCGCGCAGCGGCCCGCCGCAATAAGCATTAAGTAATAA
>CAZYQL010000277.1:0-3622 GCA_964650055.1 uncultured Phycisphaeraceae bacterium
AACTTGATGGTGCATCGGCTGGAACCGGGGTAAAGTGGCTTCTCACACGCGTTCTAAGGGACTGAATGCGCTTGCTCAAGGATTCCAACCTGGCGTGCCGATTTCCAGCAACCAAATAGTACCACAGGTGCCTGTCTACTTGAACGGGTCAAACGGAGCAATTGATGTACGTCTATGGGAATTGCCGTTGCATTGGTGAGAGCGCGAGCGCAGGCTATTGATCCACGTCCGTCACATTTACGTTCGTAATAAAGCATCGAGATAACTTGAAAAGAGGTAAGCATGAATAGTTTGCAGACGCGTCAGTACCTGGGGGAATTCATCTTCAATTTAGTTGCGCCTTCGGATTTTAAGCAAGATTACACTGACTTGATGTTTGCTCGAGCGCTACCAACAGGGCGCCAAATGATTGGCGTTCCTTTCTTTGACTATGGCGACAATTGTGAAGCGTCGCTAGTCATGTGTGTTCGTAATGATGATATTGAATCAATATATCACTTGGTCTCGAACGCGCTCCCGCAGCACCAGAATGAATCGTGGTCGCTAATTGTTCAATTGTCATATTTCACTGGTCAGCCTGAGCGATTGTCTATAAAACACAGCAGAGATATCCGTGTCATTGCTGATATGTTCGAGTCGATCATCAAATCGAGGGTTATCCCATTTTTGGACTCAGTCAATCACGTCCATGCACTTGACGACGCTCTCAATAACCCACGCAATAGATCTATCGACACATCGTTTCATCCGTCGCGAGGTATTCACGGGGTGATTGCTGCGCACCTTGCGGGGCGCATCGATTATGACGCTATGGTTATTCACTATCGGCAGGAGATGGAACAACTAGGCCTTTGTGTAGAGGATATCCACAAGTATGAGCAAATCGTGAATGTTCTACATAAGAAGCAGAGCAATCTGTAAACAATATGATTCAATTGGTACTGGCCAAACGAGCACCGGCCAGCAGTACCTGCGTGCCCGGTTCTACGACCCGGCCAGCGGCACGTTCAATCGTCTTGATCCGTTCGCAGGCAACCTGAGCGACCCGCAGTCGCTGCATAAGTATCTGTATACTCATGGCAACCCGGTCATGGGAGTTGATCCGACTGGGTTATTTTTCGACTACGCGATTGGCGTTTTCAACCGTCTATATTTCACTGGGGTCTATCATCAGATCGCGTACTACACGACATTGACGGGGCTGGGACTGTTCGTAGCCGGTGCAGCGCTGGGCGGAATAGAAGAGGCGTTTGGTTTGCATCCGACAACGCTCTTTGGGTACGAGTTGTCGGATTTGATGATCTCCGGCGGCATCACGCTGGCAACGCTGGGCGTACTGGCGTACTATGCCCTACCGCATCCGTCTTCGTTCAACGCGCCGCCGACCTTCCAGAGTCAGATGGAACCTGCCGAGGCTGCGAGATAAGGGCAATATTGGCAGCGATACGCTCCGCAACAAGTTACCCCGGGACTAGGGCGTTTGGACTTCACTCGAGTTAGTGGAAGAACTGGGGCAATTGAACATTCGCGCGTTATCTACGATCAGTATGGACGGCAAATATACCGCGTCGATTACACAAACCATCTCCGACCAGAGGCGCATTCAAACCCACACCTGCATGAATACCAGTATGGCCCAGGCTACGACCCCAACCGCGAGATTCTGCACAACCTTGATGGACCATAAGGAATAGGATTATGACTACGATCATGAATACGGACTTAATAGTCCAGCGCATCGGCAGGTGGTACCCGGGCGACCTCGCTTTCATCGAGGCTTTGGAGTATCGATGCTCAGGAGTCGATCAAACGGCGCAACTGTGCTTGAAGGCGAGGTTTCAGCGCCGCGATACTGCCAAGCATGGATGGCCAGACGTCCGCGCACCATTCATCAAGGTTACGATGCGCTTCTTTGGCGTCACCAATCTTCAGTTGAAAGCATTCGGAATGACTCCCAAGCAGATTGCTGGTTTCGATATCAGGGATGTGTCAGAGAGAAGTCTAGAAGGAGTCAAGTTCATGGTAGAAGACTATGAAAACAACCAGATATCTTTTGATTGTGCTGAAGTGGTTATTGAAGAAGTGAACCTTTGAATAGACATCCTACGGCAACATGCTCAGCGGCGCCGGCCTGACCACCGCCGCCACCGCGCTGACGAGCATCCTCTATAGCGGTCAGTGGACGATGAAGAGCGGCCAGCAGTACCTGCGTGCCCGGTTCTACGACCCGGCCAGCGGCACGTTCAATCGTCTTGATCCGTTCGCAGGCAATCTGGCCGATCCGCAGTCGCTGCATAAGTATCTGTATGCCCACGCAAACCCGGTGGCGTTCAGTGATCCCAGCGGCGAAGGCATAGCAACTTGGTTCTTGCGTGACTTTAGCGGAAAGTTATTTAAAGGCAATATTACGAATACGCAAGTATCATGGATAGTAGGATTTGCCGTTGGCTCAATTGTTGGGTCCCTCATGGCGCTAGACGATGTCCAAGCCCGCGATGCTATCGCGCCTGTGGTTGCGTCTGGGGTACAAGTTGCATTCATTGGTATTGGCGCTAGATCATATAGTCGATCATTTATTAAAACAGCGGAGAGACTTGCGAAATATAGTCGTACTGTTGGTTTCTGGGGAACTGCATTTGCTCTTGGTTTTCAAATTGGGTACGACGTAGGTTATGGCGTCACTCTGGCGGTTCGTTAACATTCATACGAGCAAGTCGGTTATGCGAAATCCACCAGTACTAGATGTTGTCGATCGTCAGCCAATGACGGATACCGAGTTTCTGTCCTTCCTTATGCTTGAACCGCCTGAATCTCATATCGTGACTGCGGGTAGACGTGCTATCGGGGAGTCTGTCCGGATATCACCAACCCTCCTTCATCCTAATGATAGGACATGTGAAATATCACCTCTGTTTAGGTGGCATCGCGGAAAGCTCTCATCTTTCTTCGATCTATTCCGTGGCGATTTTGATGCTCTTTCCTTTCAGATAAAATTAGAGAGCCTACTCGAATCCGAATGTAATCTACGTATCGTTAATCCTACGATTGGGGAGAACTTCCCAAAGTTTAGTTGTTTAACAAAGGGTCATTTTGGGTGGACAGTGGCAAAAGGTGTAGATCCGGAGTTGACGCTGGGCCAGTGGCTGTCAAACCTTGCTGTGTTAATAACCTGCGATAGCCAAGGACTAGAGCCTATCCCATAACCGTGTTGGACAGCAAGAGCGTGCAACCTAAGTGCTGCATTCTCTCGGTGCGGTCCTCTCTCTGTATTTATTCTGGCGCACGTGAAACCGACTGAAATCACGGGCCCTTATAAGTAGTCACGGCAGCACCCGGGCGCTGCTGAGCGCGCCGAGCGCCATCGCCCAGCAGTACGCCTACGATGCCTACGGCAACATGCTCGCTGGCACCGGCCTGACCACCGCCGCCACCGCCATCTCCCGCCACCTGTACAGTGGCGAATGGACGAGCAGCAGCGGCCAGCAGTACCTGCGTGCCCGGTTCTACGACCCGGCCAGCGGCACCTTCAATCGCCTCGATCCGTTCGCAGGCAACCTCGCCGACCCACAGTCGCTGCATAAGTATCTGTATGCTCATGGCAACCCGGTGGCGTTTAGGAGCC
>CAZYQL010000278.1:0-3587 GCA_964650055.1 uncultured Phycisphaeraceae bacterium
TTAACTCCCTCTACCTCCTTTTACCTCCTTCTTCCCATGCACACCACTCTCATGGCTGGCATCCCGCAGTCCAACTACTCGCTCTATCGGCGGCTGCGTTTTTCTGTGGGCGATCCCGCAGCAATCCTCGAGTTCACCGCGCCCGATCGATCCAAACAATCGCTGCTGATCATTCGCGACATCGAGATGGAGCGTGCGCGTAAACAGGCGCGGGCTGATGTGGTTTACTGCCCTGCGGATTTCGCCCCAGCCGGCGGTCTTTCCGGTGATCGCGAGACGGCCACAGCGCAGGCGGTGGGCGAGTGTCTTAACCGCAAGGGTGTGACGACAGTACATGCTGATCGCACTTTGCCGCTGCTGTTTGCGCATGTTCTGAAAGAGGCGGGCATCACCGTCATCTGCGATCCTGACATGGGCGTGCTCAGTCGGCGAATGAAAGACACGCAGGAAATTCAGTGGCTGCGCGAAGCACAGAACATCACCGAAACAGCAGTGCGCATGGCGTGTCAGCTCATTGCTCGTGCATCCCCCCACAGCGATGGCGTGCTGATGCACGAAGGCGCACCACTGACCAGCGAGCGCGTGCGCAGCGCCATCGACATCTTCCTCCTTGAGCGCGGCTACTCCAACCCGATGAGCATCATCGCCGGCGGCAAAGTCGCTGGCGACTGTCACGAACATGGTCACGGCGAACTGCGCACACAAGAGCCTGTGATCGTGGATGTTTTCCCGCGCAATCGCACCACGTTCTACAACGGCGACTGCACGCGCACCGTGGTCAATGGCCAGATCAGTGATGAGCTTGTCAAACGGCACGCCGCCGTCGTCGCTGCCAAAGCTGCCGCCATTGCAGCCGTGCGCGCAGGTGTGACCGGTGAAGAAGTACATCAAGCGACCAGCGCGATGATCATCAAACATGGCTACGCGATGGGCCTGCCTGCCGATGATGCGCCGCTCACGCTCGTCACCATGCGACACGGCACCGGCCACGGCATCGGCCTTGATGTTCACGAGCCTCCGCTTCTCGCGCAAGGCGGCCCGCCACTACTCGTCGGCGATGTCGTCACCATTGAGCCCGGCCTCTACTGCAAAACCATCGGCGGCATCCGCGTCGAAGACATGGTCATCGTCACCGAAACCGGCTGCGACAATCTCAACGAACTGCCCGAAGGTCTTTCGTGGTAAGCGGCAATTCGTTCGCCAAGGCGAACGGCTAAATAGCTTCGCATCTTTCATCTCTTTTTTCGCCGTGCAAATTCTGCGGCACTGCTGCGCCATGCCTTAAAACAGTCGCAGCGCATCCGGTTGTCGGATCGCACGACATACTTCAGTTCAGGGAGTTTTCGATGAAGAAGCCTGCATCGAATCGAGCGCGATCACTGTGTGCCGCACATCTCTCCGCTGCAATGATTTTGGCAACGCTCACTATCGCGCCACCAGTATTCGCCGATGAACCTGCACCGGTAAACGTCGAGTATGAACCTGTCGTCCAATCATCTAACAGCGACGCCGATGATCCGATCATCGTCACCGCATCGCGATCCAAGCAACCCGCGTCCACCTCGCCCTTCACCATCGAATACATCGGCGAACAGGAACTGCGCAGCCGCGCCTACCGCTCACTCCCTGAAGCACTCATCAATACCCCCGGCGTCCTCGTGCAGCGCACCGGACCAGGTCAGTCCTCGCCCTTTATCCGCGGCTTCACCGGTTTTCGCACGCTCTTTCTCATCGATGGTGTTCGCCTGAATAATTCCGTCTTCCGCGAAGGCCCCAATCAATACTGGTCCACCGTCGATGTCTATTCCATCCAGCAGATCGAACTCGTCAAAGGCCCAAGCTCCGTCCTCTATGGCTCCGATGCCATCGGCGGCACGCTCAACGCCATCACCAAATCGCCGCACACTTATGGCATCGGTACGCAGGTTGAATCCCACGTTTACTACCGCGTGTCCTCCGCAGAAAAATCCCACACCATCCACGGCGAAACCAGCTTGACCATCAATGAAACCTTCGGCTTCCACATGGGCGCTACCGGTCAATGGTTCGGCGATACCAAAGCAGGCCACGGCACCGGCACTCAAAACGACTCCGGCTACGACGAGTGGGATGTCGATTTCAAAGCGGAATATTTCTTCAACCCCAACACGCGCCTCGTCTTCGCCTATCAACGCGTCCAGCAGAACAACGTCCCCCGCTGGCACTCGACGATTTTCTCCGAGAGCTTCGAAGGCACTTCGCTCGGCTCCGACATCCAGCGCGATCTCGATCAGGATCGTCAGCTCTTTTATGTGCAGCTTCATGCGGAACACGTCGAAGGCGCATTCTTCGACACCCTGCGCGCTGGTGTCTCCTGGCAAGAGCAAGGCGAGATCGAGCATCGCATCGTTTCCAATGCAACCCAGCGCCGCGCGGGTTTCGATGTCGGCACCATCGGCTTATTCCTCCATCTCGAAACTCCAACTGACATCGGCCGCCTAGCGTATGGCGTGGAGTTTTATCACGACAACGTCAACTCCTTCGAACGCAGGTCCAACGAAGCAGGCCCGCGCATTCAAGGCCCTGTCGGTGATGATGCGACTTACGACCTGCTGGGCATCTATCTGCAAAATACGATTCCGGTGATGGAAAATTTCGATGTCGTCATCGGCGGTCGTTTCACCTACGCAGCCGTCGATGCCAACAAAGTTGTCGATGGTGAAGACGATCCGATCACCGGCGACATCATCGGCGTGAACGATGACTACTCCGCCTTCGTCGGTTCCATTCGCGGTATCTACGGCCTCATCCCAGACAAGCTCAATCTCTTCGGCGGCGTGTCGCAAGGATTCCGCGCACCCAACCTCTCCGATGTTTCCGCCAGTCGCTCCGCAGCGTCAGGCATCTTCGAAGTCCCTGCACTGGGCTTGGATCCTGAGTATTACCTGAGCTTCGAAATCGGCCTGAAGCTCCGCGAAAAAACGTGGGGCGGCCAAATCGCTTACTACTACACCGTCATCGATGACATGATCGTTCGCGCTCCCACTGGCACCACCACTGGCGGCATCCCCGATGAACAAATCGTGCAAGGCATCAACGCAGGCGACGGCTTCGTGCATGGCGTTGAAGCAGAAGCATGGTGGCAATTCCATCCCAACTTCACACTCTTTGGCAACGTCACCTGGATGGAAGGCCGCGTCGATACGTTCACCGATGTCACCGATCCCACTTCGCTCACTGAAGCAGCCATCACGCGTCAGATGCCGCTGACCGGACTCATCGGCCTGCGCTTTGATTCGACTGATCGCAAATGGTGGATCGAAGGCATGGTGCAGATGGCGGACAACGCGAACATCCTTTCATTCAATGATGCAGGTGACACGCAGCGCATCCCACCGGGCGGCCACGAAAGCTACGGCGTCGCTTCCATCCGTGGCGGCATCCGCATCACACCAGATGTCACGCTCACCGCAGCAGTAGAAAACATCACGAATGAAGACTACCGCGTACACGGCTCAGGCATCAATCAGCCCGGCCGCAATTTCGTGCTGGGCGTCGAGATCAAATTCTGATTCGTCAGTTCCTCCAAACTTCGTTCGCCAAGGGGA
>CAZYQL010000279.1:0-3583 GCA_964650055.1 uncultured Phycisphaeraceae bacterium
GTACACGCGGATGTGTCGGGCCTGGTGCTGGGCGAGTTCAGCGATAAGTTTGAGAAATACATGCTCGGACAGGTGCGCGAAATGATTCTGTATGCCGGCGAGCCAGGGTATCTGCTGTTCGGCACCGACTGGCCGATCTGTGGAATGAAGAGCTACATCAAGTTCATGAAGAGCCTGAAGCTGCCAGCCAAAAGCTACGAGATGATCATGTGGAAGAACGCGGCAGAGCTGTTCAAGATTGATGTGCAAAAGTTGAAGAAGTGAGGCGTAGGCAAGAAAGGGTTGTCCGGCACCTATTGCATACGGTATTGCGATATCGGGGCCTGAAATCTCTTTCCCCCACCGCATCCTCACATCTTCACATCCTCACATCTTCACATCTTCACATCTTCACATCTTTCCTATTGCACCATTCAAGCTTGATACTGTTCATCGCTGACCTGCTCGAGCCAATCGACAGCGATGCCGTTCTGCTTTTCCTGAATGGCCAGGTGCGTCATCGTGCTGGTGGCGGTGGCGCCGTGCCAGTGCTTTTCGCCGGGCGGGAACCAGATGACATCGCCGACGTGCATGGTTTCGATAGGGCCGTCCCAGCGCTGCGCCAGGCCGGTGCCTTGGGTGATGATTAGGGTTTGGCCTAGTGGGTGCGTGTGCCAGGCGGTTCTCGCGCCAGGCTCGAAGGTGACACTGCTCGCGACGACTCGTGCGGGATCGGGCGCATCAATGAGCGGGTCGATGAGTACCTTGCCGGTGAAATAATTTGCTGGGCCTTGGCGCGATGGTTGTGCGCCGGTGCGTTTGATGTCCATGGTGTTGATCGCGTTGGCGGAGGCTGGAAGTGACGTTGAATGAATCAGTCAGTAAGCCAATCACCAGTAGGTGTGACTGGGATTGGGCGTCCCGGTGTTGAAGGAGGCGTTAACTGACATGTCTGTTTCAGCGGTGGGGATGGTGAGATAGACGACGTGGATATCCGCCATGAGAAAGTTAAGTTGGCGCAGTTGGCCTTCGCCGTGCCAGTGGGTTTGGCGATTGCTGACTAGGCGGTTGCCGTGCCAGACCCAGTCGCCCAGGAGGATTTTGTTGGCGGGGCTGGTGATCTGAGCTTTGGTCATAGAAGGAAAGGATGTTGCATTGCCCGTCTGGCCATAGACATACTTGACGCGAAAGAAATCGGACTTCCACTGGGGCAGATAGCTGGTGCCATAGGCTTTGAAAGCATTGGGCACGCCGCCGTTGAGCGGATCGCCCAGGTCTGCGGGGCACTGGGCAACCTGTACTTTCTGGTCGTCCTTCTCGGCTCCGAGATAAGAATCAAGCGGACGTTTGGTGACGTTGTAGGAGGAGGATCCGTAGTGGGCGGTGCCGCCCTTTTCGCCGACAAGGTCAGCCCAGTTGTAGAGCGTGGGATAAACATTGCGACTGTCGATGAGGTAGTTCTGCTGCGCGACGCCGATCTGGTGTTGATTGGAAGCACAGACGGCGATGTAGGTGATCTTTCTCGCCTTGACCAGCGAAGGCAGCAGGATGGAGATGATGATCATGATGATCGCCACCACCGCAAGCAACTCGGGAACAGTGAAAGCACGGCGATGAGTGCGAAGGTTTGTGCTCATCTTGGGACCGATCGTCAAGCGAGTAATCTGAGAGGCACCCTTGTCCGTGGGAAAACAAGGGACAATTTATGATATCAGCGCGTGATACGAAATCCAATGAGGGTTATTTATTGGTCAAGCGAGTTCCCTTTCCGCCGCCCAGCACTGCTGCGACATTTCATCGTTCATCGTTAGACTGTTTGCATGTCCACACCCCTCCTCCGATCGTTGCTTCTCTCTGTCGTTATCACTTCGCTGGCGCTGGCGGAACTGCCTGCGTATGAGCCGATGTATCTCTGGCCAGACGGCGCACCCGGCGCCAAAGGGCAGGAGGAAAAAGATAAGCCGAGCGTCACGATTTACGCCCCCGACAAATCCAAAGCCAACGGCTGTGCCGTCATCATCGCACCCGGCGGCGGGTACCACGTTCACGCCATCGATCACGAAGGCGCACAGGTCGCCAAAATCCTTAGCGCTCAAGGCATCACCGCATTCGTCTTCAAATATCGTCTCAAGTCCGGCGGCTACCAGCCCAGCGATTCACTCATCGATGCCAAGCGAGCCGTCCGCTTCGTGCGCAGCAAAGCCAAGCAGTTCAACATCTCCCCCACGCGCATCGGCATGCTCGGTTTCTCAGCCGGTGGCCATCTCACCAGTGCGGTGGGCACCGAGTTTGACGAAGGCAAAGCCGATGCAGATGACGTCATCGAACGCGTCAGCTCGCGCCCTGATTTTCTGGTGCTCTGCTATCCGGTGATTTCGGAGGAGCTCAACAAAGGCTATCCCTCGACGCATACGAAAGTGACGGAAAAGACGCCGGCGACATTCATCTGGTTCACGAGTGAAGATCGACTCAACCCCGAGCATGGCATCCTGTTTTATCAGGCGCTGCGCAAAGCGAACGTCGAAGCGGAGATTCATCTCTATGCACGCGGGCCGCACGGCTTGGGCCTGGCGCCGGGCGATGTGAGCGTCAGTCAATGGCCCGGGCAACTGCACATCTGGATGAGGCAGGCCGGGCTGCTCACCGATGCGAAGAGGTTGAGTGTGACGGGTGTGGTGATGATCGATGGCAAGCCGATCCACCGCGGCTGGGTGACGCTGATGCCCGAGGATGCGTCGCTGCCTGTGGCCACGTCCTACATCACCGACAAAGCGCAAGGCAAGTTCACAATTGATGCGAAATATGGCCCGTGCGCAGGCAAGCATCACATCATGGTGAGCGAAGTTGCGCAGGAATTTTTGACAGTGCCCAGCATGGAAGATGCACGCACTTTTAGCAGCAGCAAACCCGGCGGCGAGAAGATGCGCGTGGTGATTGAAGAGAAGCCGACGGCGATGGAAGTGAGTGTGCAGAGCAGGTGAGGGGGATCGTCGCTGAAGAGACTTGATGAACTGAAAACCAAGCCCGATGGTGAGGCTTTGTTCCGGGGGCGAATCGTCGGGGTATCGTCCTGAAAATACCTTCGCGGCAATAATCGATACCCCGACGGCTCGGCGGACCTCGCCATCGGGCTTGGCTTATACGTACGAATTAAATCAACGTGGCCATCATCGCACTTCAGTGCGAAGACTTATGCGCCTCATGGCGTTCGATCTTGTGTTTCACCATGCGCTGAAGCTTGTGGCCGGCCTGGGTGATCGAGTCGTACATATCTGCTGAAGTGTGTTCGACGGCCAGCGGCTGAAAGCCTGCGACGTGAACTTCCATTACCACGCGCTTGTCTTCGCCGCCCTTGTTTGCATTGGAATCGTGGAGGTGAACATCAACGCGTGTGACCTGCCTTTCGAAGACGTGGAGTGCGTGCTGCACTGCTTTGGTGGTGTGTTCGTTGATGGCTTCGGTGGAGGGAATGTCAACGCCATGAATCTGTATCTGCACGGTGTATCCTTTCAAATCTCGTGACAAAACATAAACCGCGATTGCCACATTGTAGATCAATCGACTGGAATTGTCGCAAGGAACAGTTTTAGTTTGTTGAAGAATA
>CAZYQL010000280.1:0-2059 GCA_964650055.1 uncultured Phycisphaeraceae bacterium
TTCACGTTCCCGCAGTCGCCAGCTTTTCATTCTCCACCGCTGGGAGCCAGCGCGAGCTGATGAGGTCCGACGCGATTGTCGGGTTGGAGTGGCGAATCGCTGCGGCGACCAAGCCTAGGAACATCGGCTGAGGTCGCAGCGGTCTGCCCATGAGTTCAGGATGGAACTGACCACCGATGAAATAGGGATGCGCATGCGGGCCAGTCCGTGGCAGTTCCAGGATCTGCATGATCGGATGCACCGGATGACGACCGGAGAAAATCAGGCCAGCTTCTTGGAGCCGGGTGATGTAATCAGGGTGAACTTCGTAGCGATGACGAAAGCGCTGACGAATCAGGAAGGGGGCGGAAGGCGTTTCGATGCGCGTCGTCGAATAAGAAAGAAGACCGGGGTCGTGAGAGCTTCTTCGCGATTCGCTCTTCTTTGAAGACCCACGGCCAGAAGACTCGGGACTGCGGACTCTGGACTCGGGACTCTTACTCCCGACCGCCTGTTCCGCAAAGAGAAATGCAGCCAGTGTGTTGGGAGAAACGAGCACATCCTTGCCGCCCAGCCGCATGTTGCCGCCCAGCCCTTCGATCTTTTTCTGTTCGGGGAGAATGTCGATGACCGGGTGCTTTGCTTTGGGATCAAACTCCGTCGTCTGGGCGCCGTCGAGGCCGCAGACATTGCGTGCATATTCGACGACTGCCATCTGAAAGCCAAGACAGATGCCCAGATAAGGCACCTTATTCTCACGGCAGTATCTTACGCAGGCGATCTTGCCTTCCGTACCTCGCACACCAAAGCCGCCGGGCACGATCACCGCATCGAGGCCTTCGAGGAGTTTCGTCGCCTCTTCATTTTCCTTGCCCGCAGGCATCTCCGTGGTGTCGAACCATTGCAGGTCAAGCTCTGCGCCCAGGTGCGTTGCGCAGTGTTCCAGTGCTTTATCAATCGAGGCGTAGGCATCGCGAAGGGCAGCATATTTGCCGGTGATGCCGACTTTGATTTTGTGCTTGCGCGGACTGGTCATGCGAGTCATGAACCAGTTCCACTGTTCGCGGGCTTTGTCTTCGACCATCGGGTTTGTGCGGTCATGCAGATCGAGAATCGAAAGCACCTGGCGATCCAGTGCTGCATCGTGCATCGCATCGGGAATCTGATAAATCGAATCGCGATCGTGCATCGAGAAGACGCAGTCCATCTTCACGTTGGAGAACATCGCAATCTTCTCGCGCACGGATTCGCGCACCGGGTTCTTGCCGCGGCAGGCCACGATGTGAGGCTGAATGCCCGCTTCCATTACTTTCTTGAGGCCGAGCTGCGCCGCTTTGGATTTTTGCTCACCCAGTGCCTGCGGTTCGATGACGTAAGTCAGCGCGACAAAACACGTCGAGTTTGGACCTTCTTCGAAAGCGAGTTCGCGGAGCGCTTCAATATAGAAGCCGTTCTCGTAATCACCGACGGTGCCGCCGACTTCGACGAAGACGACATCCGCATTCTGCTTCACAGCCAGTTCGCGCAATCGGTATTTCACTTCGCCGGTGACGTGCGGGATCATCTGCACATCTCGGCCCAGGTATCCGCCGTGGCGTTCCTTATCGAGCACTTTGCGGAAGATTTGGCCGGAGGTGACGAAGTTGTCGCGGGTGAGGTCCTGCTCAAGCATGCGCTCGTAGGTGCCTAGGTCCATGTCGGTTTCGGTGCCATCGTCGAGAACGAAGACTTCGCCATGGCGGTAGGGATTGAGCGTGCCCGAGTCGATGTTAAGGTAGCCCTCCATTTTGATGGGGGCGACGGAAAGGCCTTTATTTTTGAGAAGCTTGGCGAGCGAGCTGGCGAAGATGCCTTTGCCAAGGCCGGACATAACGGTGCCCAAAACGATCACATATTTGTGATGGCCGTGGCGATATCCGGGTGGAATCGGGTTGAAAAATTCGGTTTCGTGGCTTGCGGCACCCACGGAAGCGAGCATCTCTTCGACGTTGTTTTCAGGCTCTGGTGACGGGTTGGGCGGTTGGATGGGCATGTCATACCGTACCGCGCCGCGAGGATGGATTCAAGCAAGGTTTATTAC
>CAZYQL010000280.1:2159-3571 GCA_964650055.1 uncultured Phycisphaeraceae bacterium
GCATCTCAAACCTGCTGCTGCTCATCATCGACCAGCATGAACTTCACTTCTGCTTCAGCGGCGAGGTCTTTGCCCACGTAAGCCTTGCACTTCATGTGAGCGATACGGCTGCGCACGCGAATCGCCTCCGCCTCAAGAATCAGCTGATCGCCAGGCGTCACCGGCTTTCGCAGCTTCACGCGATCCAGCGACAGCAGCACCGCGAGTTTGCCGGTGTGTTCCAGGCTCTGCCCGATGAGCACGCCCGAAAGCTGCGCCATCGCTTCGACTACGAGAACGCCAGGCATGATCGGCGTACCCGGATAGTGCCCCTGGAAGAACGGCTCGTTGATCGTGACATTCTTGATGCCCACCGCGCGATGGTCGCCTTCGATGAGCACGACACGATCGACCAACTGCATCGGATAACGATGCGGCAGCATGCGCGAAAGCTTGCGGATATCGAAGACGGTTTGCGACGTTGCCAGGTCTTGTCGAATGCCGCCAGCCATCTGCTTGATGATGCCGCGCACCAAGGCGTGATTGAGCGAGTGGCCTGACTTGAAAGCGATGATGCGTCCTTGAATCGGAGCGCCCAGAAGATAGAGATCGCCGATGAGATCGACGATCTTGTGGCGCACCGGTTCATCGGGATAGCGGAAGCGATTGCTGCCCAGCGGGCCGGCGGTGCCGATGACGAGCACTTCATCTTCGCTCAGATGAGCGCCGATGCCTGCGGCTTTCATGGCGCGGGCTTCGTGCTCCAGGCAGAAGGTTCTAGCGGGGGCAATCTCGTGAGCGTAGTCGCCGTTACGAAGATCGAAGGCACGCAGTTGTCTGCCCACGGCTTGCACCTTCGCGTAATCCAGATCGTAAACCACCTGCATGCCCGGCTCATCGGAAGGCATCGCCATCGCCATCGCATCACCTTGTCTCACAACGATCGGCTCAGTGATGCGCACCCGCCTTCGCTCTGCTTCCTGTTCGACGATGCCCGCACTTTCCAAAGCTTCGAGAAACGGTTTCGCTGAGCCGTCGAGCGCGGGTACTTCCACCGCATTGAGTTCGATGATGAGATTGTCAATGTTCAGGCCGGCCACCGCACTCATGCAGTGCTCGGTGGTATCGACTGAAGCATCGCCTTTGCGGATGGTCGTTCGCCGATCGCGTTTGACAACGTTGCTGACCAGTGCGGGAATTTGCGCATCGTGAAGATCGGTGCGGACGAAAACGATGCCGTGGTTTTCAGCTGCGGGCCGCAAGGTCATGGTGACATCGATGCCGGAGAAGAGTCCCTTCCCGGTGAGCGTCACAGGTTTGGCGATCGTGTGCTGAAGTTCCATGGTCAATCAGTCGTGAGCGGGGCCATCGTGGAGCAACCGTCGATTATAGATGATTCGATGGTAGAAGGCGGAGGGAATCTTCTGGGGCCA
>CAZYQL010000281.1:0-3549 GCA_964650055.1 uncultured Phycisphaeraceae bacterium
CACCCGCCGCATCTGTCGCCGGTGGTCATCACACATCCAGCTCTTTGCGAATCTTTGCCAGTTGGTTTGTCAGCAGCGAAGCCATCTCGGTGGTGACCTGTGAACGCGAACGATCCTTGCGCTGCGCCAGTGCGATCTCGCGTGTGAGCGGCCCTTTCTTCATGCGCATGAAATGTCTCGTGGCCGACTGCTCGCGCGTCACCGCCATGGCTGGAATCAGCGACACGCCCAGGCCGCGATCGACAAGCTCAAGCACCGTGGCGATCTGCGTCGTCTGACACGACACACGGCGAGCCAGTCCACGCGAGGAGCAGAAGCCAGCAATCTGCCTTCCTAGACAATGCACTTCGCTGAGCGTGATCGTCGGCTCACCGCGCAGTTCAGGCAGGCCGATCGCATCACACTGGCAAAGCGGATGATCGGTCGGTATCACCACAAGCATCGGCTCGCTCCCCACCACATCCACCTTGATCAGCTCGTGTTCAATGGGCGTACTCACAATCGCCACATCGATCTGATTCTCGACCAGTTGCCTGACGAGATTCTCGGTGAAGTCCTCGCGCACCAAAAGCTCACAGCGCGGAAAATGATCGCGAAGCGAAACGAGAAGATCAGGAAGCAGATAGGGAGCCATCGTCGGAATCGCGCCGATCGCAAACCGCCCGACGCCTTCGCTGACATCGCCCAAGAGATGCGTCTGGGCATCGAGCACTTCCGCAAGAATACGGCGGGCACGCGGAAGCAGCGCCTTGCCTGCGGGAGTCAGCGAGATGCCGCGCCCCAGCCGATCAAAAAGCGTGGTGCCCAGCGAATACTCCAGCTTCTGAATCTGCTGACTCAGCGATGGCTGTGCAATATCGCACCGCTGCGCCGCCAGGCTCATGGTGCCTGCCTCGGCGGCAGCGACGAAGTAACGCAGTTGGTGAAGTTCCATAGCCATATCCTATGTGATTGATCTCGATATTGCCATCGACAGCTATGGATCAATCTTCTACTTTCTGGCCAGTCGCATAGGGCAGCGCAGTGGTCGATCGCTACGACTCGACGGTAGATCACGATGACTACACGCAGCCGGGCAATCTGTATCGCCTGTTCGATGATGCCCATCGCGATCGCCTGACCACGCGCATCGCCGGTGTGCTGGGCACGGCTCGCAAGCAAGTGCAGATGCGGCAGCTTTGCCACTTCTTCCGTGCAGATGAAGATTATGGCCAGCGCGTCGCGGGTAAGCCGGGCATTGATGTGAGCCAGTTCATGGAAGCTGCCAAGGCTTGACCAAAAAAATTTCCTCGCTTCATGTGGGCAAGACTTTGCGTGTTGCCTATCATGAGCGGGTTGGGGAACTAGGAATACGTGAACTTGGTCTGAGGTTCACTATTGAGGTGGCAAGTAACCTAGGCAGTGATTCTTAGAGCACTGCCTATTAACCACGATTCGTTAGAGCATCGGGCACCGCAAGGTGTCCGGTGCTTTTTTCATCTACATTAATCTCATGGCGCTGCACGACGACACCCTACGCAAACGGATTGCGTTTCATCATCCGATCCTGGCTTCGGTGGGCGTGCTCTGTGTCATTCTTGGCGCGATAGGCATCGTGGTGCCGGGCATGCCGGGTACCGTTTTTCTGCTCATAGCCTCGTGGTGTTTTGCCAAGAGCTTTCCATCCTTGGAACGAAGATTATTACGCAATCGTTTCTTCGCGCCTTACATGCGATTTGTCGATGGCGACGCCCCGCTGCCGCGCAAGGATCGGATGTGGTCGATCGGGTTGATGTGGGCTTCGACGATCTTCAGCACGTGGTTTCTCTGGTGGCGTGAATGGGTGCCCGTTTGGTTTCTGCCACTGGTTCCACTGGCGGCCTGCGTGGGTACAGTGGTGATCCTCAGACGCGGAACCAAACCACCCGGCGGCAAGGTTGATCGATTTCCTTCATAATGGCGATTTTCCCCTTTGAGGCTTTGTGATGTCCGCCGCTGAAATCGCCCGCCGCCGCGCCTTCGCCATCATCTCCCATCCTGATGCGGGCAAGACCACGCTCACGGAAAAGCTGCTGCTCTATGGCGGCGCGATTCAATTGGCAGGCTCCGTCACCAGCCGTAAGAACCAGCGCTCAGCCACCAGCGACTGGATGGAACTCGAACGGCAGCGCGGCATCTCCATCAGCTCCACCGTGCTCCAATTCGAGTACGACGGCTGCGCCATGAACCTGCTCGACACACCAGGCCACCGCGACTTTTCCGAAGACACTTATCGCGTGCTCACCGCTGTCGATTCTGTCGTGATGGTCATCGATGCAGGCAAAGGCATCGAGCCGCAGACGCGCAAGCTATTTGAAATCTGTCGCCAGCGCGGGATTCCGATTTTCACCTTCATGAACAAGCTCGACCGCTTCACCAAGCCGCCGCTTGAACTGATGGATGAACTCGAAAGCGTGCTGGGCATCCACGCCTACGCGATGAACTGGCCGCTGGGCACGGGCGTGGATTTCAAAGGTGTTTTTTCAAGGCGCGATCAGCAGGCTCATTTCTTCGAGCGCACACCGGGCGGCGCTTACCGCGCTCCACTGAAGGTGAGCGCGCTGAGCGATCCGACCGTGCGAGACAAGATGACGCCTGAGAGTTATGCCGCGGCTTGCGAAGAATTGGAACTGGTCGATGGCGCGGGTCCTGCATTTGATGAAGAAGCCATCGATAAGGGATTGCTCACGCCCGTGTTCTTCGGCTCAGCCATGAACAACTTCGGCGTGCAGATGCTGCTCGATGCGTTTGTGAAATATGGTCTGCCGCCGCAGCCCAAGGAATCGGCTGGTGGCATGATTCAGCCGACGAATCCTGTCTTCAGCAGTTTCGTTTTCAAGATTCAAGCGAACATGGATCCCAGACACCGCGATCGCATCGCCTTCATCCGCATTTGCTCCGGCAAGTTCGAGCGCGAGATGAGCGTCAACATTGCACGCAACGGCAAGCGCATTCGCCTCAACAGTTCGCACAAGCTCTTTGGTCAGGAACGCGAGATCGTCGATGTCGCCTGGCCTGGTGATATCGTCGGCATCGTCGGCCACAGTGATCTGCGCGTGGGCGACACGCTCACCGATAAATCAGACATCGTCTATACCGCCCTGCCTCGCTTTGCACCGGAGGTTTTTGCTTATCTGCACAGCGACAATACATCGCAGTTCAAACGCTTTCGCGAAGGTCTGGATCAGCTACTTCAAGAAGGCGTTGTGCAGGTGCTGCAAGTGAAGCATTCAATGGCGCGCGTGCCGCTGCTGGGCGCGGTGGGTCCGCTTCAGTTTGATGTGGTGCAGTACCGACTCAAGCATGAGTACGGCGCTGACTCGCGCATGGAGCAGACACCTTATACCTCGATGCGTTGGTTTGATCCGGCGCTGAGCCGAGAGGCGATGGAAGCGACGATGCTGCCCGAAGGCACACGCATGGTGGAAGATGAAGCGGGCAGACTCGCGGTGCTGTTTGACAGCGACTGGGCGATGCGATTCGTGATGGAAAAGAATCCGGACATTCGCTTTGTGTCGCAGGTTGTGTGAT
>CAZYQL010000282.1:0-3494 GCA_964650055.1 uncultured Phycisphaeraceae bacterium
CCCTCAAACACTGGGCAGTCCCTGCACCTTGCGCCACGCGCTGAGTTGCCCCAGGTGCGTCGATTCATGCACGAGCATCAGGTAGCCCAGGATGGAACCCACCTTCGGGAACGGCCCGCGCCATCGCTCCAGCGGCATGTCATGTTCAAATGCCTTCTCGCCCACTTCGCGCATCGTTGCAGCGACATCGGCATGGCCTTTGAGAAACGTATCGATGATCGTCTGCTTGGTGCCATAGAGCGACGCATCTTGGAGTGGCTTGCCCTGCATGCCAAAGCGGTGAGTCTTGAGATCTTCAAACGACTGACCGCGCAGCATGGCGATAAGAGCCGGATGGTAGATATTCATGTGGCTAAAGAGCCAGGCCGGGTGATTGGCACCACTGGGCTGAAGCAGCATCTGAGCATCGCTCAGATCAGCGGTGAGGCGTTTGGCGTAGTCAGCGTTGCGTTCCCAGCCGATGAGCAGCGAGTCGATGAAAAGTGACATAAGGCACCTGAAATAAAAGTGAGAAAAATCGAAGTTCAAACGTGCGACGTTTGAGCAGCAAAGCGTATCACATTCGATGGCGCATGACACCAGAGGCAACACACCCGACCCAGAATCTCAAAGGGCAAACTCGTTTTCTCATTGCACGTCTCGCCCATCCTTCTTAGCTTGTGACGGCGAGGTTGTTGCCGACCTTCGCTACCATAGTCCACGCATGAGTTCCCGCATGACCGAATCTGATGCCACGCCTCTGCTTGAAGTTCGCGATGTCACCCGCCGCTTTCCGGGTGTGATCGCGCTGCGTGGTGTCAATCTCAAACTTTTTCCCGGCGAAGTGCTTGCCGTCATCGGCGAAAACGGCGCGGGCAAGAGCACCCTCATGAAGATCCTCGCCGGTGTGCAAAAGCCCAGCGAAGGTCAGATTCACATCAATGGCAAACCCGTCGAGATCAATTCCGTGCACGATGCGATGACGCACGGCATCGCGCTGATTCATCAGGAACTGAATCTCTCTGACAATCTGGATGTCGGAGCTAATATTTTTCTTGGCCGCGAGCCTCGTAAATTCGGCATGATCGACAAGGCTCGCATTGCCCGTGAAGCACAAGTGTTTCTCGATCAGGTGGGCTTGAATGTTTCACCTTCGACGCTGGTCAGTGATCTATCCATCGGCAGACAACAGATGGTCGAAATCGCCAAGGCGCTCTCCATTAATGCTCGCGTGCTGATCATGGATGAGCCGACGTCGAGCCTTTCCACGCGTGAGTCCGAAGCCCTTTTTAAAGTCGTCAAGAACCTGCGCGACAAGGGCGTGAGCATCATCTACATCTCGCACAGGCTTGGCGAAGTGAAGCTGCTGGCTGATCGCGTCAGTGTGCTGCGCGATGGTGCCAATGCGGGGGAGATTCCGCGCAGCGAAGTCACGCACGATCGAATGGTGCGCATGATGGTTGGCCGTGATATCGCACAGTTTTATGCCCGCACTTGTCACACGCCCGGCGCAGCAGCTTTGGAAGTGCGCGGCCTGCGCACCATGGCGAATCCAGCGCATGCGCTGAACTTTTCCATTCGTTCCGGTGAGATCGTCGGTATGGCGGGGCTCGTCGGTGCCGGCCGGACTGAGACTTTGCGCACGCTATTTGGCATCGATCGCGCTGTCGGCGGAGAGATTCTCGTGCGCGGCAATGCGGTCAATGTTCACTCACCACTGGATGCTATTGATTCAGGTCTGGCACTGGTGCCAGAAGATCGCAAGCAGCAAGGGCTGATCATCGAGATGATGGTCTGCACGAATACGAGCCTCGCCAGTCTGCGCCGTTCTTCAAAGAAAGCGGGCTTTCTCAATCGCGCCTACGAGCGCGATGTCACCAAAGAAATGATCGGCAGGTTGCGCATCAAGACGCCCGGCCCGGAGCAGATTGCACAGTATCTATCCGGTGGTAATCAACAGAAGATCGTGCTGGGAAAATGGCTGGCGATGAAGCCGAGCGTGCTGATGCTTGATGAGCCGACGCGCGGGATTGATGTCGGCGCCAAGCAGGAGATTTATCGCCTGATGGAAGAGCTCGCGGGGCAAGGCGTGGCGATTCTGTTTGTCTCAAGCGAAATGGAAGAGGTGCTGGGCATGTCCGACCGGGCGCTGGTCATGCACGAAGGCAAACTCACCGGCGAGCTGTCGCGCTCACAGCTAAACGAAGAAGCGATCATGCGACTGGCAACGGGAAATGTTGAAGAAGAAAATGCGACGGCCGGCGCGTGATGCACATAGCCCCGGCCTTGGCCGGGGAAACGGTCGGACATCGCTGCGTCACCCGAGAGTCACCCCGGCTAAAACCGGGGCTATATGGGGATGAAATACATGCCCCGAGCCCGCACCCTGCCGGGTGGGGGCTGATGATTGATGTTGATTGATCCAAGGCTCCTCCCATGAAAAAACTGTACGGCATCCTCGGTCTCTTCTTCGCCTTGTGTCTGGTCAATGCGATCTTCGCGGACAACTTTCTCACGCCTTTCAATATTGAAAACACCCTCAAGCGCACCGGGCCTTACGGCATCATCGGCATCGGCGCACTCTTCGTCATTGTCACCGGCGGCATCGATCTTTCCATCGGCTCAGTCGTGGGCCTCGTCGGTGTGATCCTGCCTTGGCTTCTCACCAAACACAACGTGCCTGTGCCGATGGCGATTTGCGTGGTGCTGCTGGTTTCGCTGGCCGTCGGCCTGACGCATGGCTTGCTGATTACCAAGCTCAAGGTGCAGCCGTTCATTGTGACGCTCTGCGGCCTGATGATTTATCGAAGCCTCGCCAGGTACATCGCGGAAGACACGACATTCGGCTTTGGCACCGATGAAGAATTTGCCGGGCTTAAGAGCGCATTCAAAGGCCGTATTCCTGAAGGCGGCATCACCGTGCCTGATGCATCGCGTGAATCCGGCGAAGCGACTTTCGCCATTCCCGCAGCTTTTTTCATTATGTTTCTCATCGCCGTCGCCAGCGCGATATTTCTGAACATGACCATCTATGGCCGGTATCTACTCGCGCTGGGTCGCAACGAACAAGCAGCGAGATTCAGCGGCATCCGCACTGATCGCATGGTGATCATCGCCTACGTGCTCTGCTCCGTGTTCGCAGGCATCGGCGGCATCATCTTCGCGCTCGAGGTCAATTCCGTCGCCCCATCCAGTCACGGCGGCGGGTACGAACTTTACGCCATCGCTGCCGCAGTGCTGGGCGGTTGCAGCCTGCGCGGCGGTGAAGGCTCCATCACCGGCGTCGTCATCGGCACCGCCATCGTGCAGCTCCTCATCAACGCCATCGTCCTCATGGGTATCCCGTCGCAGCTTCAAGACATGGTCATCGGCTCAGTCATTCTCGTCGGCGTCATCGTCGATGAACTGGTCAAGAGAATCAGCGCGGTGCGCAGAGCCGCACGAGAAGCGCGGCTGGCGACGGCGGGTGATGCGGGTTGAGGTCAGGGCAAACGCATATGGCTTTTTCTTATTCC
>CAZYQL010000283.1:0-3416 GCA_964650055.1 uncultured Phycisphaeraceae bacterium
CCCCCATGGACCCCGATGATCACGTCTGTCTCTGCTTTCACGTTTCCCAGCGGAAAATCGTGAATTTCTGCAAGCGCGAGAAGCCTGCGTTTCCCAGTTTGATCAGTGAATGTCTGTCGGCAGGCACCGGCTGCATGTGGTGCGTGCCGTTTATTAAGAAGTTGTATGAACAGGCGAGAGATGGGGTGGAGAATCCCGACCTGCCGGTCTCGCCGGAGGAATACGCCAAGCGAAGGGCGACGTATCGCAAGACGGGATCGCGCGAAGAAGAGTGATGTCGTCCGTTCCTGCGGCGATTATTTGGCGACAGTCAATTCAACAGTGGCAACACTGAGCCTCTGGAAGATTCGTCTTTCGTAACGCAGGGGCCACCAGTCGTATAGAAAGATTTCCATCGGCCGCCACATCGCGACCCAGCCGCCGATCTGGAGGCTCTCGCGCAGAATTTGGAATATCGGTGCCTGGCCCAAAAACGTATGGATAAGATCGGCAGCCCCTAGGCAGCCCGCAAGAAAAACTAGGCCGATGAGCAAGCTCCATCGCCCACGTGACATCAGTTGGTGCAGCTTGAATCGCACCATCTGTGCGCGGTAGGCAAAATAAGTATGGATGGCAGGTTCCACGGAATCTATGGCCCGCTGATCCGTTGCAGGATTGGCAATATGAAATCGCAGCTTCAGTGGCAACTGTTTGTGGTGTTCCTTCGCCCAACTGACGATGAATTCCTCCGCGTCGGCATCAAGGTCTTTTTCCGGAAACGGCGTGGGATCGAACGAGTTGAAGAGCTGACCAACCTCACGCAGTTTGACTTCGATTACACCTGTATTGCCGCTCTCTCTGCTCTCGATTTCCATGCGAATCATCCCGCCTTTCCTTCAGCATCGCGTTTCACATCAGGCTTCACGAGTGCCGGGTCGGCGACGATATTGATAGGCACGCTCACTTCGTCGCGGGTGCCGCCGTGGATGTCGCGGACGCGCACCTTGAGGACGAACTTGCCCACACCTAAGCGCGCTGGCAATCGCGTTGGCTGCACGACATAAAAATCGCGCCGCTGGTTACGGCTCTCATCGACGATCTGCTGCTCCGGCTGACGCCAGACCGCCAGGCCATCGGCATCGTTGTAGAGCACCAGTTCCTGCGAGAGTTTCACTTCGTGAATCGCCCCAGTCTTCACGCTTTTGAAGTGATCGAGCTCCACATACACCACCATCGGTTGCTCGCGGCCCGCCAGAAATGTGGTGCCTGGCAATTCTTCATACACACCAAAACTCCGTACCCGATCACACAATTTCACATTGCGAATCGCCAGCGGCTGCTCGCCGATGATCGCGTTGAGGCGATCGCCCAGGGCATTACGATCCACCGGCTGACCACTTGCGACTTGGGTGCCCAGCGAGGAGAAGAGGCCATGGAATTGACGAACGAGTTCGCGCTGCGTCGGAGGCAGGGCGGCCAGTTCGTTTTCATCGAGTTGAAATGAAGGATCCACAATCGCCAATGCCGCCAGACTCATCGCCTTGTGCACCGCAGCATCGTTGCTGTCGGTGACGCGCTGACGAATCTGTTTGAGCAGCGCTTCGCGATCCTCTTGTGTCTGTGTCGCTACATCCGGCTTGGTCGGTGCAGGCTGCGGCTTCACGGCGACCTCGACAGCAGGGGCGACAGGCTCGGCGGGTTTCACCGCTTCAATGGGAGGCGTTGCAGTTTTTGCTTCCTGCTCAGGCTTAGGGGCGCTGGCGGTGCGAAGGTGCTGCGGGTTGACCCATTCGATGCCGGTGCCGTTGGCTGCTGGGGCGGCTTCATTGGGTTGAATCACGCGCGAGCTGCCGGGATTGTTACGGGCTTCCAAGGCTTGTGCCAGTCGTTTGGCGTAAGCATCGGCCTGAGCATCGATCGTGTCATCACCTTGCGCAAGGCGCGAAGGAGATGGGCCTATGTCGTTTTTTTCGCCGGGCGGTTTGGGAGCCGAGTGCGCAGGCTCAGGCGCGGCAGAATTAGTCGCACAGCCAGTGGTGAGGAGTGAGGCTGCGCAAAGGCTCAGTGCAGGGAGCAGCGAGAAAGGAAACTTCAATTGGTGTGACATAAGCGCCTCCTGCGCGAGCTTGCTCATCGTCCATGACGAGCAGATGCGATTCGTTCAAACATTTCCCGACGAGCCACGACCGTAAGGGAGTGGATACTGTGATTGACCATCACACCGAACCCGCTTCCTTACGGTCACGGCTCGTTTTCGGACAACGCCTAGATCTCGTCCGATCACCTTGCAATTCATTTCATCTCATCGGCCAAAGTGGCGCAGAAACATTCGAGATTCGGCAGGGGTTTGCCAAAGCCTGACTTGCTGCGGGCATCGAGGCGGACGATTCGGCGGAGCATGTTGCCCGTCACCCGGCTGTCCAGGCGATTGAGCACTGCGAAAAACGCATCTTTTCGCGGGCCCCAGAGCTTGAGTTCGCTGCCGATCTGAAAATCGTTGACGCGCTGCTTTCGCATCGTCGCCGCCAGGTGAAGCTTGCGAACCAGATCAGCGACGAAGTACATCACCAGCACCTCAGGCTGCCCCGCCAGATCGATCAGTTCATGAATCGCTTCGATCGCTCTGCCAGCCGGTGTCGATGAATCGTTCGTGTTCTTCTGCTTGCCCACCGAGGCCAGCGCGGCGAGCACCGCTTCCTGCGCGGCCCAGGCCTGTTCATCGCTGCTGCGGCCGACGAGTTGATCGATCATTTTGCCATCGATCGCTTCGCCTTCGCCGACCATGAGCGCGAGCTTGGCCAGTTCGTTGTCCAGTCGCATCAGGCCGGTGCCCAGACGATCGACGAGTGTGGTGGCGCAGGCTTTATCGAGCTTGCGCTGATGATGTGAAGTGGCGCGTTTGATGAGCCAGCTTGCGGCGTCGGCGTGTGACAGTGCATCGGCTTTGACCTTGGCGCCAACTTTGTCAACGAGCTTGTCCAGCTTCGGGCTGTTCCAGTTGGTGCTGCGCAAAACCAGCGTCGAACCTTCCGCAGGATTTTCCGCGTAGCGCTCGAGCATGTCGCGGTAGCTTTTGACAAACTGATCCGCATCATCGACGACCACCAGTTGATAAGGCTGAAGCAGCGACATCGTGCGCAGCTCATCGAACACTTCCGACGGCTGCACGCGTGCGCCATCGAGTTGCTTGGGATCAATGTCCGCATCGACTGCTTTATTGATCGCAGCGCGAAGCTCCTGAAAAACCTCGCGCTTGGTCATCTCTTCACTGCCACAGAGAATGAGCACGCGCGTCGCAGTACCCAGGTCTATCGGCTTGGTTGATGCTGATTTTTTGGCCATGCGAGGATTGTAGAGCGCGGTGCGCGATTCGTCATGGCGGGGAGATGAGGCTATTCCGTGCCCCCTTTGGAATTTGTTCTTTGGAGCTTGTTTGT
>CAZYQL010000284.1:0-3407 GCA_964650055.1 uncultured Phycisphaeraceae bacterium
GACTGGCGCGATCCTCTCCTTTCTTTCGGGGGCTTGGTCATGTTTGTTGTTTTACTGTCTCGGGGCTTCCCTATCTCGCTCGCCGATTTCACGTGGTTTGCCAGATAGGGTTTCCGGGTAGACGTCTAGGAGTTTCCCACTAGACACGAGTTAACCTTTGCATTAACAAAGGATTACAATGGTGGACACAATTGAAAAATGCTCAAGGTAGACAAACCTGGGTTGGAAATGAGCCTCTCAAAGGTGTGGCAGGAGCGGCGGGTGGTGGAAGGAAAGGCGATTGGCGTTTGTTGTGATAGACATTGGCGTTAGCGTGTGATCGAAGATGCGAACTTGTTCCGAAGATAAAGACATGCCCATCGTCCCTTCATCCTCTCTTCCGCCTGACCTTCGGGCTGCTCGTGCCGATCAAGCCAGCCCGCTGACGCCTGAGCATTTTGCGGAACTGGCCCGCGCTGAAAAACGTGCGGGCAGTCTGGCCCGGGCGATGCGCATCGCTTCCTTCAATGGCTGGGGTCTGGCGATTGGTGCTGCACTGACGCTGCTGATGGGGCTGTTTGATGTGAAGTCGATCGTGCTGGCTGCGCTGATTGGTGCGCTGGCTTTCAACGAATTCCGTGGGCTGAAATTGCTGCGAGCTTTTGATCTGCGAGGGCCGCGCGTGCTGGGTTGGAATCAGGTGGCGCTGATGGTGCTGATTGTGATCTACGCGATATGGAAACTGGCGACGTACAAATCAGGCGCTAATGCCTACGAGAAGGAAATCAAAGAGACGCCCGAGCTTGGGCCGATACTTGAGCCGATCCTGGCCATGTACGCCAACATGATGTACTGGTTCTACATCATGCTCATCGGTCTGGGCATTCTCTACCAAGGCGGCAACGCGCTCTACTATTTTTCAAGGCACAAGCACCTGCAAGCCTACTGCGACGAGACGCCTGAGTGGGTGATTCAGCTCAAGCGCACGACGGGGGAGTAGATGCTCGTTGCCGAAGCGCTCACACCAATTTCGTAATGCCCGGCTGCGCGACCTTCGGCTCAGCCAGCGGTTGCTTCCAATCGTAACTGGGCGGCGAGAGATCCTCCTTCGAGTTCCAGGCCTGCTCCCATGTCACCTGTTGCCCGGTGTATGCAGCCATGCGTCCCATGATCGCGAGCATCGTGCTTTTGCACATGTAATCTCCGTTATTGATCGGCTTACCTGCGCGGATCGAGGCGAACAGTTCATCGTGCTCGGTCTGGTAGAAGTCGTTGCCTTTGCCCTCGTAGCGCCAAGGCTGACCACCAAAATCGAATTTGTGTTTGCCGATGTTTTCGCTCATGACGCCGCCGCCTTTGGTACCGACGACGCTCACGGAGATATCGTTGGCGCAGCCGCGTATCTGGCGGGTGTTGCTGAAGAGCTTGGTGCCGTTGGCGTATTCGTACGTCACCGAGAAGTGATCGTAGATGTTGCCGAACTCGGGGCCGTTGCGCACGATGCGGCCGCCCATGCCCACGGCCTTGACGGGATATTGATCCTTCATCGCCCAGGCACAGAGATCGAGGTTGTGAATGTGCTGTTCGACATTGAAGTCGCCGCTGAGCCAGGTGAAGTAGTACCAGTTGCGCATCTGGTATTCCATGTCGGTCTGCTGCGGCGTGCGAGGCTTGACCCAGATCTGACCGCGGTAGTCATTGGCCTGGAGCGTGCGGAGTTCGCCGATGTCTCCGCTGTGGATGTGCTTCATGGTTTCCTGAAACACGTTGTAGTAGCGAAGGCAAAGGCCCGAGACGATGGAGAGATTTTTCTTCTTCGCAAGTTCGCAGGTGGCCATCACATCGCGCACGCCCGGGCCATCGACTGCGATCGGTTTCTCGCAGAAAACGTGCTTATTCTGCTCGATGGCGTACTTGAGATGCATCGGCCGAAAATGCGGCGGCGTCGCAAGCAGCACCACATCGCACAAATCTGTCACCTTCTTAAACGCATCAAACCCGGTGAACTTTCGCTCCGCAGGCACATCAATCTTGCCCGCAAGCTCCGGCTTCTCCTGTAGCGCCTTCATGCAAATTTCCATGCGATCCGCAAACGCATCACCCATCGCAACGAGCTTCACATTCGAGTCTGCTTGTAGTGCCTGCCCCGCTGCTCCTGTGCCACGCCCGCCGCAACCGATAAGACCGACCTTGATCTGATCGCCACCGGCGGCATGAGCAGCGCGAGCCAACGGCATCGCCGCAGCGAGGACGGTAGAGGACTGAAGAAAGGTGCGGCGAGTGGTGGTCATGAAATTTCCTATGGAGATTCGGGTTGTCGAAAGCTGCGTTTCCTTCATCCGAGCCGCTAGGCGTAAGCCTGCGGAGCCTTGGCAACACGAGCAGTAATGAAGGCACACAACGAATTGTAATGGGACGGAAAGCGATCGCGAAGAGATATACTCAAGGTCATGCAGACCCACACTCGCCGTGCGTTTATTGGGCGGACTCTTGCCGCGATTCCGATCGCATCGCTAGCGCCCGTAGCCTTGGCTGATCAGCCCGCATCGCCGCCGCTGCCGCCGCCGACAATATTTCAACTTGCGTGCATGACGCTGCCTTATTCGCAGTTTCCGCTGGAGCGTGCGCTACAAGGCATCAAGCAGGCGGGCTACAAGCATGTCGCATGGGGCACGGCGCATCGCGAAGAGGGGCAGCTCAAAGGGGTGGCGGTGATGGCACAGGATGCGCCGCTGGAAAAGGCGAAGGCACTGGGGCAGCGCTGCCGCGACTTGGGCCTTGAGCCGGTGATGATGTTCTCGGGCATCTATCCGGAACACGAGGATGCGCTGAAAGTTTTCACGCATCGCATCAAGCAGGCTCAAGCAGCCGGCATCGCGCAGCTTCTGACCTTCGGCCACACCAAAGGCGGCAACCACGCACTCTGGATCGAGCGTTTCAAACAGCTCGCCCCCATTGCAGCCGACCACAATGTGCTCATCGTCATCAAACAACACGGCGGCGAAACAGGCACCGGCGAAGCCTGCGCCAAGATCACGCGCGAAATCAATCACCCTTGCGTGAAGGTCAACTACGATGCGGGCAACGTGATGGATTATCTGAACGTCGATCCGATTCCCGACATTCAAAAATGTGCAGCGGATATTCGCAGCTTCTGCATCAAGGATCACCGCAACTTTCCCAAGGATGAAGACTGCGGCCCGGGCTTTGGCGAGATCGATCACTACAAACTGCTGCACGCCGTGGCGAACACCGGGCTGACGCTGCCGCTCTGTTTCGAGAATATTTTCGCTCCGCTTCTGCCACGCCCGACCAAGGCGGAGCAAGTCGATGCGCTGGCAAAGCGCGCACGCGAGTTTGTGACGACGGTGATTGAAGGCCTGGGCGCGAAGGTGAAGTGAAGCGACTCGCAGGGCAAACGCATATGA
>CAZYQL010000285.1:0-1194 GCA_964650055.1 uncultured Phycisphaeraceae bacterium
CCGCCGTCGCTCCGCGCTGGCCGTCGCAAAGCCTTTGGCCAGCGGCTAAACGGGGAGCGATCAGCAATCACTCCACATACCTGAAATCCAGCGATGCAAACATCGCGTGGAAAATCTGCGACCACTTTTCAGTAGTGTTGAGTTTGATGTTTTCGTTCGCAAGGAATCGTAGCGCGATCTGTCTCTCGGCGGCCGAGGGCACTCGGCCAAGCGTCAGGCGATACGCATGCATCAATCGGCCATCATCCGTAGTCAGCGCTTTGTCGGCGAGCAGCTTCGTCGCGGCAGCGGCGGACTGCTCGATGACGAATGGATGATTCAGCAGGTAGAGCGCCTGCGGGGCCACGGTACTCGTGTTGCGTTTACCAGTAGAAACGCTGGGGTCGGCGAAATCGAAAGCCTCAAAAATCTCCGGCAAAATGTTGCGGAAGACGGGCATGTAAACACTTCGCCGATCATCTTTCTGGGCATAGCCGAAGTCGGAACTGAGGCCTTCTTTATAAGTCTGACCGCCAGCGGCGAGATCGAGCTGCCCGCTGACCTGAAGCATCGCATCGCGAATGGCCTCGGCTTCGAGACGCCGACGATTCGTGTGCGAGAGCAGGCGATTGTCGGGGTCGGCAGCAGCGGGTGTCGCAGTCGCGTTGCCTGTGGATGGCTGGTCGTGTCTGCTCTTTTGCTGATACGTTCGGCTGAGCACGATCTGGCGCAGCAGCGATTTCACGGACCAGTCGTTTGCCATCAGTTGCGTCGCCAAGTGGTCGAGTAATTCGGGATGCGATGGAGCTTCGCCGGTGGTGCCAAAGTTATCGACGGTGCGCACGATGCCCTGCCCGATGGACCAGTGCCAGAGGCGATTGGCGAGCACGCGGGCTGGCAGCGGGTTGTCGCGCTGACGCAGCCAGTGGCCCAGTTCAAGTCGTCCGCTCTGATTAGCGGAGATGTTCGGTTGGCTTTTCACTTGCACGACGCGCAGGAAGCCGCGCGGCGCTGATTCGCCCAGGGTGTGCGGTGAGCCGCGCACGTGGATCTTGGCGTCGCTGATCTGTTTGGATTCGCGGATCGAAGTGATCATGTCGCGCTTAGGGCCAGTCGATGCGAGTTGCTTGAGCGACGCTTCCATCTCCTTGATCTGCGCAGCCAGAGCGGCCGATGTGTCCTTCACATCTTCCTTCACATCTTCCTTCACATCTT
>CAZYQL010000285.1:1294-3395 GCA_964650055.1 uncultured Phycisphaeraceae bacterium
TCCTTCACATCTTCCTTCACATCTTCCTTCACATCTTTCTTTGCGTCAGTCTTTGCGTCAGTCTTGGCCTCAGGTTTCTTCGCCACCTTCACCGCCTCACTATCCGCACCCTGCGGCAGCGCCGCCTCCTCATTCACCGGCAAAAACTGCACCGCATCCGCAATCACATGCCCCGTGGTGCCTTCGTTGGAAACGATCACAAAACCCTGGCCATCTTTTTCAAATGTGTAAACGCCCAGCGAAACCCAGTGCCCATCGACAATCGGCGGCTCCTTCTGATTCACCGCAATCGTCTTGTCACCTTCAGCACTGAAAATCGTCACCGGCACATTCGTCGCACGACTCTCACCTGCCGTGTAAGACAGTCTCACCTCATACTTGCCCGGCTTCGTCAGCGTCGGCTGAAAGGTCAGCGTCTTCTCGCCTTTGCCCTGAGCCAAATCGTGCAAGTAACCCTCGCCGATGTAGCTCGACACCGATTGCGACTGCATCCACTCCCCCACCTTCTTCGCCTGCGCATCATCCACCACCAGCCCCGGCAGATCCTTCACCGCCAGCACCTTGGGCTTCACCCCAGCCTTGGGCACACTGCTCACATTTTTCGCCAGCGCGCTCAGTGAAGATTTCGCTTCCTTGATTTCATTTTGCAGCGCCGCGATCTTTGCTTCATGCTCGCGCACCTTTTCTTCGCGTGCCTTGTCCATCGGCAGTTCCATCTCCAGCCACTTGGAAACATTGGAATGTTCCAGCGCCTGCGTGCTCTTGAAGATGCCCGCCAGCGCGTAGTAATCCGCAGCAGGAATGGGATCGAACTTGTGATCGTGGCAACGGGCACAGCCGATGGTCTGTGCGAGGAAGGCGCGGCCGATCGTGTCGATCTGTTCATCGACCACATCCATCACCAGTTGCTGCTTGTCCTGCTCTTCCAGATTCGTGTTGCCCATCGCCAGGAATGCGGTGGCGACGACCTGCCTTCGCCGTTCTTGGGGATCACTGGCGGTCATCAGATCGCCGGCAACCTGCTCCATCATGAAGCGATCCAAAGGCAGATCGCGGTTGAAGGTTTCGATGACGTAATCGCGATAGCGCCAGGTATCACGCAGCACAAATCCGCGCAGCGACAGCGACTCGGCATAGCGGGCGACATCGAGCCAGTGCCGACCCCAGCGCTCGCCAAAGTGCGGCGAAGCGAAAAGACCATCGACAAGTTTTTCGTAAGCATCAACGGACTTGTCATTGACGAACGCATCGATTTGCGAAGGCGTCGGCGGCAGACCAATGAGATCAAAATAAACACGGCGAATCAGCGTGACGCGATCGGCATCACCCGCAGGTTTTAGATTTGCAGCTTCAAGCCTGGCGAGAATGAAACGATCAATGTCACTGCGCGGCCACGTCGTGTCTTTCACGGCAGGCACGACAGGCTTCACCAGCGGCTGATAGGACCAGTGCTTTCGTTCTGCTTCGAGATCGATGATGCGCTTGCCGGGCACTTTGGCTTCGCCTGCTCTGGGGTCAGGCGCGCCCATCTTCACCCACTGCTCGAGGATGGCGATGTCAGCCGCAGGCATCTTCGACTTGGGGGGCATTTCGATGTCGGAGTTTTCGTACTTGATCGCTTCGATGAGCAGGCTCTTACCGGGATCACCGGGCACGATGGCTGGGCCGGTGTCGCCGCCTTTGAGCCAGCCTTGTTTAGTATCGAGCAGCAGATGGCCCTTGACGGATTTGGCCTCTGCGGAGTGACAGGAATAGCAGTGAGCCACGAGCACCGGACGGACCTTCTTCTCGAAGAAGTCGAGCTGCGAAGGCGTCAGGTCATCAGCGGCAACAGCGGGTGCTGCCAAGGCCAGGAGCGCACCGGCAGAAAACGACAGGGCGACTGCCTTGAGACAACGGGCCGACTTGAGGATCGGTCGAATCATGGAATGCTCCACACCTAGAACCGTATCACGAACAATCTGCACAAAGCAAGAGCCAAGCGAGAGAACCTGTTAAGTATAAGGCATATCGCGAAAATACCTTGGCAAACGGCAAAATTTTTCTGGACATAGGTAACGCCTGTGAGGGTAATTGCAGGTGGGACGGTGAAGGTTCCAGA
>CAZYQL010000286.1:0-3334 GCA_964650055.1 uncultured Phycisphaeraceae bacterium
TTCACCAGCCCACGATTTCCTTCGTGAACGTCGATTTCACATTTCTGCTGTCGGCGGGAATGCGGCGGATGTGGGCGTCGCGAAACTGATTGATGCCGCCGTCGGCGGTGAGAAGCGTGTGCCCCTGCTCAGCGGCGATGCGCACGGACGTCACGTCCCAGTCGTAGTATCGCCCAAAGGGCAGCGCGAAAATGGGACGATAAGCGCGGAACTGCCTCAGTATTTCCGCGTTTTTCCGCAGATTCTCTGCCTGCCAGGCCGCAGGCATCATCGAGTGCCGCTGGTGCTCGTGACCATGAGCCCCGAGAGTAAACTGCTCTCCATCAAGACCCGCAAGCCAGTCATGGTTCACCAGCAGTGGCTGCTGATCGTCAACGTGAGGTGCCAGCGATTCGATCTCGCTTCGCACCTCGTTGTAAAGCGTCGCATCATTGGTCCGGCGAAGTTGATCGACGCGCTGCCGAAGTTTCGGGGTGAGGAGCGCCCGGACCTTCGGGTCCGCAGCATGCTGAAGATGGTTGAAGACGGGAAACCAGTAGTATCGTCCCTTGCCATAGGCGGTGTTTACGAAGAACGATGCGGGGACTCCCAATTCCCGGAGCAACGGTAGCGCGTGCTGCTGCATCGAGATGTCACCGTCATCGAACGTGATGGCCGCATGAATGCCTTTGAGCGCGAGCCCGTTGAGCCGATCAATCGCTTCCGGCAACGGAAGAATCTGAAAGTATGACTTGATGAACTCGATCTGCACGCGGAACTGTTCGAGCGAGGTCCACGTGTGCTGGCTCTGAAATCGAGGGTCAAAGGTCGGTGAGACCTGATGATAATTGAACACCGCCAGCACGCGGCCATGCCTGCGCTTCCACATCGATGCGGCAAGGAATCGGATGAATCGTTCGAGCATGCAAGACGTCCCTCAGCTCTTCTTCGCCACAATGAGCAGGTTCGGCGAACCGGCCCATACCGGGTCAAGTCGGTCCAGCAGATCGAAGAAGAGACCAGTGAAAAACCCGGCAATCATGGGAATGAACCGGAGCCTGCGAATGAGCGGGATCCTGTCAAAGAGCACCCACATGCGCAGGAGAATGAGTATGCCAATGGTCATCCACTGCCCGCCGGTGGCGCGAAACTCGACCACTGTGAGGCCCGCCTTCGTGACCTGATGTTCGAGGCCGTAGCGTGTAAAGCGATAAAAGTCGTAGGGCGGATCGTGGACGGGATAGAGTTGATTGACCGTCAACAGCAACACCCCGTCGGGTGCCAGAACTCGTGTGATTTCATTCAAGACAACCGAAGGCTCGGGAAAGTCATCGAGCATCTGCGTGCAGAGAACGGAATCGAAGCTGCCGTCGGCAAACGGCAGTGCCGCCGCAGATCCCGTGACCTGCGCCTTGCTGCCGCGGAAGTCGAGTGACTGCGGCAAGTCGAACCCAAGGTGCTTGGTGACACGGGAGGCGAAGAGCGGCTCGTAGGGCTTATAGCCGCAGCCCAGATCGAGCATGCACCCGTGGATGTGCCTCGCGGCCTCGTTGAGATCGCGCCAAAGCCGCCGGCCCAAAAACCATCGGTGCGTGCCAAAACCGCCGCGCCCCTTAGGGAACGGAGCGAGAGTCACGGGAGATAATTCAGTTGATTCCGACACCATCAATCGTCCTTGGCATGCCCATCAATCAATCGGATTTCCCAACTGGGCTTAAGTTCCAGATCATCGAACGAAAGGGATCCCCGCCAGCGGGGTGTGTAGGCTATGCAGTCGAAGTTAGAGTATGATTATTCATAATAACTCCTGATTCGTTCGACAGTGATCCCAAGCTACGCCAATCTCTTCTATTTCCGTATGGATATCAAATGCTGCTTGATCTGACCTTTCAGTGTCGAGCCACGCCGAGTGGCGAATGCTTATGAGTCAGGTTTTATCCACTCTCCTCTACGGTGCCTCCGGCCACGCAAGCGTGGTTGCCGACGCCTTGCGGCTCGAAGGGCGTTTTTCCATCATCGGTTGTGTCGACGATCGTGATCCGCAGCCGCGCAGCACGCCTGCGGGAACGGTGCTGGGATCTGGCGAGGCGCTGCCAGCACTGAGGCAGCAGGGCATCACTCACATCCTCATCGCTATCGGCGACAATGCAGTGCGACTTGGGCTCGCTCAGCGCGCTCTTGCTCTGGGCTTTGAGCTTGCCACCGCCATTCATCCACGGGCTACCGTTGCTCAAAGCGCAACCATCGGCGCGGGCAGTGTGCTCATGGCGGGCAGCGTCGTCAATCCCGGCGCAAGCATCGGCAGCAACTGCATCATCAATACCTGCTCCTGCGTCGATCACGACTGCGAACTTGGCGAGGGTGTACACATCTGCCCCGGCGCTCACCTGGCGGGCCATGTTCAAGTCGGCGCTGGCACGATGATCGGTGTTGGCGCAGCTGTGCGCGATCAGGTGCGCATCGGCAAGGGCTGCATCATCGGCGCGGGGGCTGCCGTCGTTTGCGATATTCCTGATTACAGCGTCGCTGTCGGCGTGCCCGCCAGGGTTGTGCGGCAAGTCGGGCCGATCATCGTGTGAATGTTATAGCTCTAGGCTTTTGAACACTCCGTCAAAGCCGCGAAGCGTGAGCGAGTGATTGTCACGACGGACGGCCTGGAATTGCCGCACCTTCCGCTAGCTTACGCGTCGCGTCTCTGACAAAGAATCGCGTTTAAGACTGAAAGGTTTTCATGCTTCCCGATTCGCTCGCTCAGTCCCCTCGCGTTTACACCGGTGCGCGCTTTGATGTGCATCGCGTTGAGCTTACCGGCTCCGATGGCCAGATGCATGCGCGTGATCTGGTCGTTCATCCCGGCTCAGTGCTGATCATTCCCGTGCTCGACGGCGATCACCTCGTGCTCATTCGCAGCTATCGCTTTTCAGCCGATGAAACACTCTGGGAACTGCCCGCTGGCACGATCGAACCGGCAGGCGAAGAACCGCTGCGATGTGCCACTAGAGAAATCATCGAAGAGACCGGTTACGAAGCGAAGAAGATGACCCACCTGCTCACCTTCTTTGCCTGCCCGGGTATCTCCACGGAACAGATGCACATGTTCCTCGCGGAAGACCTCACGCAGGTCGGGCAGGACCTGGACGCCTCGGAACAAATCGAGCCAAAAATCGTAAGACACGATGAAGCGATGCGCATGGTGCGCGATGGAGAAATTCGCGATGGCAAGACCCTCGCCGGTTTGCTGTACTACGATAGGATCAGGAACAAGTGATGCGGCGACGTGGCTGGTGATTTGGAATTTGAGATCTGAAATTTGAAATTTGTGATTTCAGATTTTTGACTTGTGATTTGTTTTTTG
>CAZYQL010000287.1:0-3331 GCA_964650055.1 uncultured Phycisphaeraceae bacterium
GCCGTTGTTCAAACATCGCCCGACCGGCCATTTGATTCCGATTGCCAGACCGCCCTCACTGAACCTGCCCATCCTTAATATGCAGTGATCTTCCCATCCGGCCGGCCAGGTCCGTCGCGTGAGTAACCAAAATCAGAGTGACGCCTTCCTCTTTATTCAGATCGATCAAAAGCTGCGCCAGCGTCGCCGCATTAGCCTGATCCAGCGCCCCCGTCGGCTCGTCCGCCAGCAGCAACTTAGGCTGATTGATGAGTGCCCTTACCACAGCCACGCGCTGCGACTCACCGCCGGAAAGCTGCGATGGCCGATGCGAAAGGCGATGCGACAGTCCCACGCGATCGAGCAGTTTCCTCGCTCTGGCTTCGACCTCCTTCGCTCCGCCTTGCTGGTGGACCAGCGTCGGGATCAGCACATTTTCCAGAACCGAACACTGCGGCAACAGATGATGAGCCTGGAAAATAAATCCGATCTGCGCATTACGCACCATCGCCAGTTCATCAGCAGTCATCGCGGTCAGGTCCTGATCGCCGAGCATCACCTTGCCGGTTGTGGGCGTATCGAGCGTGCCGATGATGTGAAGCAGTGTGGATTTGCCTGAGCCTGATGGCCCGACGATGGCGACCGATTCGCCGGACTCAATTGTGAGCGACACATCGCGCAGCACAGGAGCGGCGGCGGCCCCATCGACGGAGGCGAATGACTTGGAGATGTTTGAGAGTGTGAGCATGGGGGAAAAAAGCGGGAAAGCGAAAAAGCGAAAAATCAGAAATCGATCCAAGGCATCGTAGTCGCATGAATGTTTGATGTCGCCGGTCACGATGGCGTTTCGTTTAGCCGCGGAGCAAAGGCTCTGCGCCGCTCCGCGTGAACCTGCATCATCACCTGCATTTCACTTCTCACTCTCCACCTGCAACCAGCGCTTCGCTTTCATTTCAAAACGAGGCAGCGCATGAACCGGCACGATCTCTATGGGTACCCGCAGCGACAGTGCCGCGTGAAGTTCGCGTTCAATTTGCAACACCAGCTTCTGCGCCACTTCACAACCCGGCGCAAACTCCACCTGCATGCGAAGCTCATTCATCGCGCGGTGCTTCACAACCTCCACTCGATACTCGGCCACCTCTGCATGCGATCGCATCACCTCTTCAACCGCACTGGGAAACACATTGACGCTGCGCACCACGACCATGTCATCGGCTCTACCCAAGATGCCGCCTTCCATTGCCATGTCGCCCTGCTCAGTCCAGATCGGCTTCACCAGATCACCCGTGCGATAACGAATCAGCGGCGACCCCCATCGGCCCAAATTGGTCAGCACCAATTCGCCGACCTCACCTTTGGCCGTCGGCTGCCCGGTCGCTGGATCAATCACCTCAGCTATATAAGACGCTTCGATGATGTGAACCCAGTCATCGCGATCAGGACTCTGATAGCTGACCGCGCCAATCTCGGTCATGCCATGATGATCGATGACGCGTGCGCCGTTCCACAGTTCCGTGATGCGCTGGCGCGTGGCAGGAATTGAGCCGCCTGGCTCACCCGCCACGATCACCCGACGAATCTTGGACTGACTCAAATCAATCTTCAAATCGCGCGCTGATTCCGCCAGCCGAATCGCATACGTCGGCGTGCAGCAAAGCACAGTGGCTTCGTTATCCAGCAGCATTCTTAGGCGTGCTTCGCTGCCTAGTCCGCCGCCAGGCAACACGAGGCAGCCGCGCTTGACGGCACTGTCATACGCCAGCCAGAAACCCAAAAACGGCCCGAAGCTGAAAGTGAAAAGCACACGGTCATCGGGCGTGACACCAGCCGCCTCGAAAACGCGATCCCACGTGGTAATCATCCAGTTCCAACTCGCTGTCGTATCCAGCCAGCGAATGGGCTTTCGCGTGGTGCCACTGGTCTGCGTGTAGCGCGTGTACTGATCCAGCGAATACGTCAGCGCTGAGCCATAAGGTGGATGCGCGAGCTGATCGTCAACGAGTTCCTGCTTGGTCGTCATCGGCATTTGCTGCGCGAACTCATCAAGACTGGCGATCCGCGGCGTGATGCCAGCGGCGCTGAACCTGGCCGTGTAAAACTGATTGCGCGGAATCAGCTCGCCAATCATCGCCCGCAGTTTTGCAAGCTGATCAGTGCGAATCTGCTCGCGTGTCATCAGAGCAACATCAGGCATGAGGATGGCGACCTTTTCAATGCTATGAAAAATTCAAAGAGCGCGCAAAGTAAGTGAACATCACCCGGCCTGCGGCGGCTGCTGTGCAGCTAGCGGCGCAATGACCGACGCAGGTGCCTTCGCATGGCTGGGAGGCGTCGGACGATAGAGCGTCACCAGCACACCACCGGCAGCAGCGAGGACAATGCCCAGTAGAAACTGCCAGGAAAGCTGGTTCGCTGTCTTATCAACAAAGAACACCAACACAAGTGAATTCACCACCGGGGCGCCAGCGAAAATGATCGACATCACCACCGTTGGCAGACCACCCGCACCGAATGCCAGCAGCACACCAAACGCGCCAACCGCACCGACGATGCCAGCAACGAGCGACAGCCACAACCCTTTGCTGGGGAAACTCCATGTCGCGCCTTTCATCAGGAGGAGTGCCGCAGGCGCGACGATGGCGACGAGGAAGTAGGCGATGCCGACGAAGAGAAACGCCTTGTATCGCAGAATGTCCGTGCCTTCAGCGGCCCCGGCGACCTTCATGCCGATGGAGCCTTTATGCAGCAGAATGCCATAGACGCCCCAGCAGCCGACGGTGAGGAATGCGAAGATCAGCCAGCTCATATTGCCAGCAACTTGCGGAGCCTGTGCTTGCGTAGCCATGATCAATCCTTTGTGCAGTGCAGTTGAAAATATTAAAACAACAAACTTCGATCACAACGGAGCTTGTCCGATCCGCTCCGCAATCGAGGCGGGAATCTCAATCGATTTCATCGTACCGGATGCATGATCCTTCGTAACGCAGACGACGATCAGCTTGCCGCGTGCGACTTCCACGGCAACCATCGGGGCGGGGACGCCCCGGCTCGCTGTCTTGCGAAATACAAATTCATACGACAACACCTTCGCTTTCTTCTCACGCACAATCAGCTCGATTTCAATCTCATCCTCAAATCGCAACGGCTTGGTGTAGTCACACGAAGCATGCACGCGCGGAAAGCTGATCTGCTTCTCGCCCTCATTCATAATTACCGACATATCCAGCGAGCGATAGAACGCATGCTCTGCCTGTTCCATGTAACGGAAGAAAGCAGTGAAGTGGACGATGCCCGCCATGTCGGTGTCGGAAAATTCGACGAGGCGCGAGATTTTGAAGGTGTGGGTCAT
>CAZYQL010000288.1:0-3326 GCA_964650055.1 uncultured Phycisphaeraceae bacterium
GACTGTAGGCGAAAAAAGATTTCGATGGAAGGCAACAGATGCGAAGTTTATGTCGCGATTTCTTGCCCGTTGGAAGAAACATCATAGGGCAGTTTCCGCGTTCTGTCGCGCTGGAGATTGCTCTTTCCAACGCTGCGACTGAATTCTCAAGCCCGATGGCGAGTCCGCAAGCCGTCGGGGTATAGATGAACCACTCTCAAGGCTCTACCCCGACGGTTCGCAAAGCCTCACCATCGGGCTTGGGGCGAACACTGCAAATCTCCACCCCCCGCATCCAATCGCCAGACATGGCCCCTATAACCCTGATAGACGGGCCGATAATTCGCCCTATACCCCGATTTGTCAGGGTGAAAACCTCGTTTCCGTCGATGAAATAAGGTTCCAATCTTCTCTTATTGGCATCGCGGACAAACGCAAAGTATTGTCAATGAGCGACTTTAAGGGGTTTCCCTTGCTCGGAACCGGGAAAACCGGATTTTTTTCGGAAATGTGTGCAGGTGGCCAGAACAATTTCGATGAGGTACGTGTAAGTAAAGTAGTGGAAGTTTGTCAGACCTGCCCAATATGCCCGATCCCCGCGGGCTTTCGTTCCTCCGAAAGAAAACCGTCAAGTGTCGGGAACCATTCGGGTTTGTTGCTCTCTAATTGTGGAGAGCAGAACTTTCCAGGGAAAGGTAGGTGCTTTATGACTCAGGTTATGAAAAAACTGAAAAAGGCCCCCTCACCGTTGGAACAGGCTCGGCGCGGCAAGCGCGTCGCGCTCGTCAACAGTCGCCAGCAACTGAGCCAGGCGGATCAGCAACTGCTGACCCAACTTCTGGCCAGCGAGTGCGACTTTGTAGAGAACGAGCAGTTCCGCAAAGCTGACGCCGTCAAAGTGATCTTTGATGATGCGCCGAAAATTGCGCGGCCTGACTCAAGCTGGTATCACCCGCTGATGGAAAACCTGTCGCCTGACACCCGCGTTAAAACGTCCGGCTCCTCGCTGCTCAATGCAGCTCAGGAACGTGCGCTGTTCCTGCAGTTCAACTACGCCCGCTTCATGTTGGCGCAGCTCAAGGAACAGATCGGCTCAGCGACCGGCCGCGCCATCAAGGCTGCACCGGCTCGTGAGATGCTCCACTGGCACAGCAAGGTCGAACACTACCGCGACATGATCGCTCAGACCAACCTCGCGCTGGTTCTGGCGATGGCCAAGCGTACCCGCATGAGCGAAGTCGATTTCGCTGATCTGGTGTCCGAAGGCAACATGGCGCTGCTTCGTGCCATTGAAAAGTTTGACGTGGCGCGTGGCTTTAAGTTTTCGACTTATGCCTGCCGGGCGATTCTCAAGGCTTTCAGTCGTTCGGGTATCAAGCTGAGCAAGTATCGTCAGCTCTTCCCGACCGACTTTGATCCCAAGCTTGAGAAGAGCGACTTCATGCAGAAAAAGCGTGAAGGCCACGAAGACGACTGCGTCGATGAGCTTCGCCTGATCATGAAGGACAATCGCGCTGAACTGTCCGACATCGAACAGGAAGTCATCGAACACCGCTTCGGTCTGGGCAATCGCGTGCAGCTTGATCCCGAAGCCAACCCGCTCACCCTCGAGCAGGTCGGCAAGATCATCGGCGTCACCAAGGAACGCGTGCGTCAGATTCAGAACAAGGCGCTGGAAAAAATCCGCGTCACTCTCGAGAGCGACTACCTGGGCTGATCGCCAAATCAGCGTGCCAGCCACAGCGTCGTGAAGAACAATTTGAAATCTCCTAATACAGCGGCGAGGTCACACGACCTCGCCGTTGTTTTTTGAAATGGCATGATCTCGATATCGATCATGGGTGGCACTGGCAGGCCGGTGCCACACGATCCATTTGAAGTCGAGACCTGCTCACCTCACTTGCACATCTCGCAACTACTCACTCACTCATTGCCACCACGCGGTATAATCAAACGCAGCAGTGGTGGCAGTATGTCCGCCATGAGGGGAACGGGTCCGGGGCAATAGGAATTGCTCTCATGGCTGGCAGGGATGTCATGACGCACCGATCGCTTATCACCGTTGCCGCGCTCGTCATGGCGACAGTGGCTGTGTTTTTATTTTTGCCTGATTCCGAACGTGCAGAGGCGCAGCAGCCTTCGGCACCAACTGTTTCGCGTGATGTGACTGAGATTCGCTTTGGCGTGTTGGATCCGCCGGTGGTCATGCAGAAGGACATCACCGAATCCTTCCCGACCAACAACACGACAAAGGAACTCAAGCCCATCGAAGTGGCGGGGATGTATTTTTCCAACGGCAGGCTGCTGCTGATCAGCGATCGCCACGAGCACTGTGTTTTCACCAGTGCTTTTGATCTAAGCACCATGAAGCTGACGCCGCCGTCCCGCGTGGTGATTCAGCACAACGAGCAGTATCTGCTTCAGGATGCGGAAGCGATCACGGTGCAGCCGCGTGATGACGGTACGTTTGTGAGCTACATTTTCTGTTCGCTGAGCAATGATCGCAACGAGCAGCCGCTGCCGATGCGTCGGCATCTGGCGCGATTCACGTTCACCGCTGGCGAGCCGTTTGAACCGAGCCGGATCAAGGTCATCGATGGCAGCGTGATTCGTGAGAAGCTGACGATTTACTTCGACAAGCTGGGGATCAAACCGTATCGCACCTTCTTCGCCGGCGCGACCACCGCTGAAAAAAACACCTATCGCTGGGGCAACATCGAAGGCATCGCTTTTACGCCCGACGGCAAACGACTGCTCGCCGGTTTTCGCAATCCACTGACCGAAGGCCAGACCGGCAAGGCCATCATCGCTGCCTTGGAAAACATCGATGAAGCTTTCGACGCAGGCGACGCCAGCAAGACACACGTGAGCGATCTGATCATGCTCGACTTAGGTGATCGCGGCATCAGCGACCTGTGCTGGGATCCGATGACCAAAGGCTATCTGATCTCCGCTGGAAAAAGCAACGGCTTGAAGCTCGACAAGGATCAGCCGTTTCCACCCAACACACTCGACTCCGCGCTGTTCTGGTGGAGCGGCCGCAAAACGGAGAAGCCGATCCTGTTTGCAACGGTACCGGAGATGAAAATTGAATCCATCTGCCGACTGGGCACCAGCCGATTGATCGCGATTGCATCCGATGAAGGCGATGAAAGTGAAAGCCGTGAACAACGACAGAGCGTGATCACGGTGATGGACTTCACGGGATTCAGGAAGTGAAGCGATATCGGATGGCTGATTTGAGATTTGAAATTTGATATTTGAAATTTTCATTGTGATCCCGCGCTGGCCGCCGCCGAGCCTTTGGCCAGCGGCTAAACGAAAACTGTGTTGCCCTGACCTCTGAC
>CAZYQL010000289.1:0-3309 GCA_964650055.1 uncultured Phycisphaeraceae bacterium
GCCGCTTGCGGCGTAGCGGCGTCAGCGCGGGGATCGACGAATTTCACTGCTTACGAAACTGCGCGGTGGTCGCAGACTTCCGCGACTCGTGGAGTCGCGGCTCACGCCGAGCGTTGCTCGGCGGCTAAACGAAATGCCTTTCACTCCTTGTACCTCCTCTACCTTCCTGTACCTCCTCTACCGCCCCTCTTCCCCGCTATGCATCCCCGCATACGCTGGCTGCTCCGTGATGATCTTCGCTTCGGCATCGAGCATTTCGTTCCAGCGATGATCGACGTCGTCGGCTCCGGGCATGTCGTGGGCCAGTTGAACGAAGACTGCATAGTGCCCGCGCTCACTGGCGCTGAGGCCGCCGTACAACTTTGATAGTTCTCGATCTTCCGATTGCTGGGCGAGCAGCTCGAAGCGTTCGCACGAACGCGCTTCGATGAGAGCGCTGATGAGCAGACGATCGATCACTTCGCGCGGACCTTGGCCTAGGCGCACGAGGTTGTGGAGGGCTGCTGCATAAGGATTGCGATGGCTCTTGGTGAACCGTCCGCCGCGACGAACCAGCAGGCGCAGGACGACGCCCAGATGGTCTGATTCATCCTTGGCGATGGCGGTCATCGAGCGTACCCACTGCATGGAATAATCTTTTTCATCGGGGCCAGCGTCGTGTTGACCGGGCCAGCGGTTGAGGAGGTCCAGCGCGTTGGTGGCGGCCTTCTTTTCCAGATGGGCGTGATCGTTGAGCAGCAAGAGCGGCTTGGTAAGTACGCTGCTCGCCCAGGAGGCTGGCGTGATAAAACGCAGAGGCAACGGAATCGTTGAGACTTGTGGCATCGGCCCATTGTATGGACACAAACGGCTGATGATCCGATAGGATTACCATGACCATGGCCACGAAGAAAACTTCCAAACGTCCCACGTCCACCGCCACCCCCTCTACTGCAACTGCTTCTGCCGCTGCCGGTGCCGCTGCTCCTGCTCCTGCCGCCGAGCCTCACCAGCCCACCGCCATTGATCGCGATTGGCGCACACATGATTTCGCCATCGATGGCAACGCTCTCGAACTCATCACGCAGGATTGGCTGCTCACCAACGGCACCGGCGCGTTCAGCATGGGCAGCGTTACCGGGGCCAATCAGCGGCGCTATCACGGTCTGCTCGTGGCGGCGACGCGCCCGCCGGTGGGCCGTGTTGTTGCGCTGAATCAGATGCTCGAACAGCTCGTGCTCACCCTCGATGGCACCGAGCACAAACTCGAATTCACCACCTGTCAGTTCCCCGGAAAAACCGGCGGCGAGCCAGATGCCTTTGCACCGGCTGGGCATACGATGCTTCGCCGATTTCAGAAAGGTCTTTCCGTCAGTTGGACCTACACCTGGGGAAAAATCCTTTTCGTGCGCGAAGTTTTTCTGCACTGGCAGCAGCAGGCAGCCACGGTGCGCTATCTCATCAAAGGCCTGGGCAGCGCGGGCAACACCGCGCAGCTTCGCCTGAGCCCGATGGTCACGCTGCGCGATTTTCATTCGCTGCTACATAAGGATCAGGCGGGCCACTTCACCGTCGATTCACACATCAATGGTGTCACCGTCAAGCGCGAAGATGGCGCGGGCCTGCCCGCTAATGAACCTGTCTCTGTCACCTTTGCATGCGACAAGGCTGCTCGTTTCGATCGCACCCGCAACTGGTGGTACAACCTGGTCTATCGCGTGGAAACCGAGCGAGGCCAGGATGATCGCGAAGACAATTTCATCCCCGGCTGCTTCGAAATTCCGCTCGATCCTAAGCAGGATGAACACATCATCACGCTGACTGTCGCGCTGGGGAACAGTGCTGCGAATCCCGTGGATGGGCTGGGCAATGCGAGACAGAATCATCTGACGCCGATTCTCAAGCATCTGAGTGAAACGGGAGGCGGTGGCGCAAGCGTCAGCGCGGAGATTGCTGCGATGCGGAAAGCGCTCACGATCGCAGCCGATGATTTTGTGGTCGGTCGCACCATCAAGGGGCGCAAGCTTTCGACGATTCTTGCGGGGTATCCTTGGTTTGCTGATTGGGGACGGGATACGTTCATTGCGCTGCCGGGTTTGCTCATTGAGACCGGTCGCTTTGCCGAGGCTCGCAACACGCTTGCGGTTTTTGCGGAGTCGATTCGCGATGGCCTGGTGCCCAATCGCTTTGATGATTACGACGACAACGCAGCCCACTACAACACCGTCGATGGCAGCTTGTGGTTTATTCAAGCGGCCCTGCGCTATGTCGAAGTGACCAAGGATCAGGCTTCGTGGAACGAATTTCTCAGCGCTGCCTGCCAATCGATCATGGAGGCGTACATCAAAGGCACGGGCTACGACATTCGCATGGCAGGCGATGGGCTCATCACCGCAGGCAACGCCAACACGCAGCTCACCTGGATGGATGCGGCCTGCGGCGGCGTGGTCTTCACCCCTCGCTTTGGCAAAGCTGTGGAAATCAACGCGCTCTGGTATGCCGCCCTCACCGGCATGGCGGCGGCGATCAAGAAAGACAACAAACCCACCAGCGATCACTACCTCAAACTCGCCGCCCGTGTGAAACGCGCCTTCGCCAAGAACTTCTGGAACGATGATCTGGCTTGCCTGGCTGACGTGGTGTGGAGCGATGATCAGGGCGTTGACCATCGCGATGATTCGCTGCGGCCGAATCAGATTTTTGCCGTAAGCCTGCCTGATTCACCGATTCCGCAAACGCTGCAAAAGAAAGTTCTCGCTGCCGTGAAAGCGAGATTGCTCACCCCCAAGGGCCTGCGCAGCTTGTCGCCCGAGCATCCGCAGTATCACCCGCGCTACACCGGCGAACAGTTCAAACGCGATGGCGGCTACCACCAGGGCACCGTCTGGGGCTGGCTCATCGGGCCTTATGTCGAGGCGGTTTTGCGTGCGGGTAAGTTCAGTGCTGCATCGCGCAAGGAAGCGATGCAAGCGCTGCACCCCTTGCTCGATGAAATGATGAACGAAGGCATCGGCCAGCTTCATGAAATCTACGAAGCTGACCCGCCGCACAGGGCTGTGGGCTGCATGGCGCAGGCGTGGACGATCTCCGAGGCACTGCGCGCGCTGAGGCTCATTGAGAGCAAGTGAGCGGTTGAGGGATCTCGAATGGAGCCTCTGAATTACCTGAAGCAATCGTTTTTCAGGAAAGCAGGAAAATGGAAATAAGGAAAAGAAGGCTGTTCAACAATGCTTTTCCGGCCTTGCTTTCTTCCTGCTTTTCTTATGAAAATTCTGTATTGGGATTATTCAGAAGTCCCAAGCATAGGGTGAACTTCGCTTTACCACGAAG
>CAZYQL010000290.1:0-3306 GCA_964650055.1 uncultured Phycisphaeraceae bacterium
TTCCAAGGCGGCGGCCAAATGATTGCCATGTAGGAAGCAGGAGGCAGGGGACAGGAGACAGGAGACAGGGAACAAGCAACGAAAGCGTTACGTTTCTGTTTCCTGTCCCCTGTCCCCTGTCCCCTGTCTCCCGTCCCCTGCCCCCCGCCTCCTGCCTGCGAAGTCACGATCTGAGGTCTCGCCGTGACAACAACTCTCGTTAAGCTGGCGCGTAAGACGGCTCGAAATGTTTCGCCGCGTACTACAGCACTGCTGGACAGACCGCGCAGGTCGCCGCGCTCGCACGCTCCGATTCTGCGTGCTTCAAGACAGGTGCATCCGGTTATTGACTCGATGAGCCCGCCTCGTTCGCGCTTCGTTCCCGGACTCTCGCTTCCCATGTCAAGGGACGAAAATATGAAACCGCTTCGCATCATTGTTCTCATGCACGAAGACCTCGTTCCGCCTGATTCCCTCGAAGGAAAAACCGACAAGGAAATCGCCAGTTGGAAAACCGAGTTCGATGTGTTTCACACGCTCAAACACTTAGGCCACGAAGTCCACTGCGTCGGCGTTCGCTCCAATCTCGATGTGATTCATCAGGCCATCGAAACGCACAAGCCGCACATCGCCTTCAACGTGCTCGAAGAGTTTCATGGCGTCTCCGTCTATGACCAGGCCGTCGTCTCTTTTCTCGAACTTCTCAAGCAGCCGTACACCGGCTGCAACCCGCGCGGCCTCATGCTCGCCCACGACAAAGCGCTCTCCAAAAAAATCCTCGCCTACCACCGCATCCCCACGCCTCGCTTTTATGTCTTCCCCATCGGCCGCAAAATGTCCCGGCGAAAGCAATACGAATATCCGTTGCTTGTGAAATCACTCACCGAAGAAGCCTCCGCTGGCATCTCGCATGCTTCGATTGTCACCAGCGAAGAAAAACTCGCTGAGCGCGTCGAGTTCATTCATCGCACGCTAGGCACCGATGCGATTGCTGAGCAGTACATCGAAGGCCGAGAGCTGTACGTGGGAATCATGGGCAATCAGCAGCTCAAGAATTTTCCGATCTGGGAATTGACGTTTGAAAACCTCCCCGAAGATTCGCCCAACATCGCGACTGCAAAAGTGAAATGGGACGAAGCTTATCAGCGCAAAGTCGGCATCAAGACCGGCCTCGTACACGACCTCGATCCCGCGACAGTGACCCGCATCAACAAACTCTGTCGCCGCGCTTATCGCCAGCTCAACCTCACCGGCTACGCCCGCATGGACCTGCGCCTAAGCCCCGATGGCACGCCGTATCTGATCGAGGCCAACCCGAACCCGAACCTGTCCTACGGCGAAGACTTCGCCGAGTCCGCCCACTTTGCTGGCATCGAGTACGAAGAATTAATTCAGCGCATTTTGAACCTGGGTCTGCGCTACCGCGCCGCGTGGCGCCTGACGGGGTGAGGGAGGGGTTTCATATTTCAGGCCAGGAGCCGCGACTCAACGAGTCGCGGATGTCTGCGACCTCAAGGAGTGTGCATCGCGCCTTGCTCCCGGATGCCGCAGGTTGATTCAGGCGATGATCCCGTAGATCACTGGACAACCTAAAACGTCAACAAGCCCTTGGCGTCCGCGACTCGTTGAGTCGCGGCTCACTTCACCACCTCATGCATGAGCTTCCCGTGATCATCGCGGAAGGTGATGCGCAGTTTGGCTTTTCCCTCGGCTGACGGTTCGAGTTTCACCTGGATGAAGCCGCCGGTGGGTTCGTTGTAGATGTATTTCTGTTGGATCAGGCCATCGGGGTCGGAGCTGTTCTTGGTGCCAGCGCGGGTGCCACGGATGGAGTTTTCGTCGTTGATCGCGCCGCAGCCGAACTCTTCGAGGCCGGTCGGGTGAATGGAGTGGTACTGCCAGTGACGGTCGCCGCAAAAGGTCATCACGTTACTGATGCGGTTGTCCTTGAGGTAGGCGAAGAAGGAATCCGCCTCGTGGCGAAAGCCTTGCGGGTTGACGTGATTATCTTTTTTCCCCGTACTGTCCGGCCCGACCATCGGCGTCGGCGTAATAATGATCTTCCAAGTCGCATCGCTCTCCTTGAGCGTGCGCTCAAGCCAGCCGCGCTGCTCCTTGCCCCAGATCGTTTTCTCGGGGCCATCTTTCATGTTGTTGGGTGAGCGAAAGTCGCGGCCTTCCACAAACCAAAGCTGAAGATGCTGGTGTACACGATGCGTGCGATAGGTCGGCGAGGTCTGATCGCCCGCTTCATGAATCGGCATCTGTTCGCGAAACAGCTCGATACCAGTCGTGGGCGAAGGTAGTTTCTCGCCCAGCAGGTCCGCATCATTGAATCGAAAGTCGTGATCGTCTTTGGAGAAGTAAGCGGGAGTGCGGGCGAAGAACTCGACCATACGCGGAAAGCGAAACTGCTCGTGCCATTTCATGCGAAGCTGCGGCAGCGTCCTGGCCGGTGCGATGCTGGGATGATCGTAGTAAACGATGTCGCCGGTGCCGATGAAGAAGTCCGGCTTGAGCGCGGCCATCGCAGCGAAGGATGGATAGCCCAGCTTCTTATCTTCATCGGTGGCGGTCACCGGCCCGCCGCCGTTGGGCTTGCCGCTCATGAAGGCGTAGTAGTGCATGCAGCTACCCATGATGAAAGTCAGCGGCTCGTTCGTCTTCGAAGTAGGCAGCGTCTTGAACTGGCGTGCTGGCCCGGTTTGCGTATTCTTTTCATCAGCGCCAAAGACCAGGCGATAGTGATAAAGCTGACCCGCTTTGAGATCGGCGAGCTTGGCGCGCACGATGAAATCGCCGGTGTCCATCGCCTTGATCCACGCGGTGCGTTTGCTGGAGGCAAAGTCAGCGCCCTCGCTCCACTCAAAACAAGCCACACCCGCAGCGCCAGGCACATCGCCATCCTTATCGAGTACCGGACCGGCGATGGCGGTGAGGCGCGATTGCAATAACACACTCGACGCCGTCACCTCGCCCGCCAGTTCACCTTGGGCGTGATGAATCTCGGCTGCATGCACGTTCGCGGCCGCAGCAGCGAGTACGAACTGAATCAGTAGCGAGGTGACAATCAACTTTCGCATGGCCAATCTCCAAGGTGTGGTTCCTGCAAACACCATATCACGCAACCCTCTCGATCAGCCACCGCTCTACGGGTGCATGGGTGCGGCGGACAGGTTTGGCACCCAGGAGTTTTTAAAAGGGAGGAAATGTCTACCCCTCCCCCGATTTTTTCTGCAAGTTTGTCGTTAAGTCATTGTATTTAATAATCTTAACGCATGTCCACCCTATGTGTGCTAGACGTCTACCCCTTGAAATTACGCTAAA
>CAZYQL010000291.1:0-3295 GCA_964650055.1 uncultured Phycisphaeraceae bacterium
CATCTTCATGAGGCAGCGGATTGGCAGGACGAAATGGAATCGGGCTGAGCGTGTCGATTTGGTTCTGCGGTAGCAGGCAGTCGGCTTTGCGAAGGGTGGTGATGAGCTGACGCACCATCAGGGCGGGGATTACGAACGATTTCTGACAGTACCAACCCATGTCAGCGGACCAGGCGAGTTGCTCAAGGCGGACGTAGCCTTCGCCATTAGGCTCGACCCGCACCCGCATAGCGGAGGTGGAATCAGCCCCTTCGAAGACGGCTAGTTCCGTCTCGGTCAGACTGGGAAACACGCAGGGTTGTTTGCGATCATGCATGGGCGAGTCCTTGCCGTGGAGGGAGACAGTCAATGATAGACGGTCTGAGACTCATTCGCAATAGCAGGTGAAAGAAAAAGGCAATATTTTATAAGGAAAGCAGGAAGGCCGGAAAAGAAGGAAGGGATTGATGGGGATGTGCGGGGCCAAGTTATTTAGCCGTTCACCTTGGCGAACGGAGTCTGGAATGGCCGCGAAAAGGCGCAAAAGTCGCAAAACGGAAAAATCTTAAGGCGGCGAATTGTCACGGCCCAAGCCTATTTGCTTCTGGAGTGCGCCATCCTTCAACGCCCCGCGAATGTACTTATTTTTTTGCGCCTTTTGCGCCTTTTCGCGGCCATCATTCTGCATGCCGATTGCCAGCTTCGCAACCTCACCGGCCTTTGGCCCCCAGCGTTTCCTGAAGCTGCGTGATCGCCAGCAGCGTCACCGCGCTGGGGCGGACTTCCAGCCGGTTGTCCCACAGGGCCAGTCGCACTGCGTTGATGGCATCCTTGCGAGCGCCACGCACGTAGTACATCGAAGGTTCATCGAGCATCAGCTGCGCCAGGAAGCGTACCGTCATCGTCGTTTCATAAATCATCTGATGAGGCTTGACGCCTTCGACCAGCTCGGGCTCGCGGTTGATCGAAGCGAGAAACGCCAGCACGTGAGCCGAGCGCCAGTCGGGAGCGGGTGCGCCGTCAGACGTTTCGCTGATGAGGTCATAACCGCCCACCACATCAGTTGGGCCGATCTTGGGCGGGCTGCTGACGAGCTTCTTGCTGCGAAGACTTTGCGAAAGTTTCAGCACAGCTTCGACCCGCTGCGACCAGCGCTGCCGTTCACGCGCTCTCAACCCCTCATCGGTTTGCGTGGCGAGATTGAGCCGATGCATCTTCACCGCGGCGCTGGTCATCCAAGGCATCGCGGTGACAAGATCAACCACATCCAGGCTCGAGCCCCAAAGCGTATCCATCCCCGCTTCAATAACGCCGGCTAATTTCTCATCGCGGGTCTGTTCGTAGAGGCCTGTCAGCGCTGCGAGAATGATGGCCTGCTGCGCGGGCGACACTGTTGAGCGTGATGCAGGATTCACGAACCAGCCTTTGCTTACGGGCAGATTCACCAGCGCGGCACCCAGCTTGTCGCGATCGGCTTTCAGTTCAGCGAGGTAATCCACTTCCACGAGTGTGAGCAGGAGCAGGGCTTTGGCCTCGGCATCACCTTCGGTGGGTTTTAGCTTGACGAGTGAACTGCGAAGCTGATCGAGAATGACACGGGCCTTTTCTTTGGTGTTGAGATATTCCAGGCCGTTGGAATCAGCCTTGCCCAGCCGCGCCGCCCGGCGAGCCAGCGCATAACCAGCGATGGCGGTGTCGGCGGGTGTCGCTTCGATGGGGTCGTAGCGATCGCTGGTGGGCAGGTAGGTGCCGGTGAGTGTGCCAGGCTGAGGGCCTTCCTGAATGATGCGCGTCGTCAGGTGCGATGACAGCCGCTTGGCCATCGATTCCACGGTGCCCATATCGACGGCATCGAGCGGGATGATTTCGTTGCCGCGTGTGAGCTGCGCCAGCGGCTGACCATCGAAGGGGCGAACGAGGTGAATCACTTCCATGCGCTGAAGGCGTGGGCCCCCGTCGCGGCCGATCTTCGCAGGCATGTTCATCACATCCTGCGGGCCATAACCGGCATCAGCGAGGAGCTGCGTGATCTGACTATCGGGACGTAAATTGGAAGCGATCGCATTGGAGGGCCAGATCATTGCTGTCACGGGAGGCGTGGCGGTTGAGAGCAGACGCAAGCCGTGGTAACCGGGAGCGAACTGATAGTAGATGGCTTTGGGCGAGGCGTTGGCTGGAAGAAGAATTTCGACGGGTGAGTGAGCGATCTGCAAATCCAGATCGAGCGGAATGATGTTCGCCTTGGGCTCAGCTTTGGATTTGTCTTTTGCGTTGGGGGCGACGCCGTCTGGCCGACTGAAACTGCGATCGCGGGCATCGTGATATTTTACTAGGGCGAGTTCGGTGGCGCGGGCGGTCAGTTCGCGCAGATCAACGGGAGCCTGCGGCTTGTCGGTATTGCCCAGGGCATCGGCTGTCGCCAGTGTGAGTCCTCCAAAGCGAAGCGTCACCCGCACCGCCACCACACCCGAAACCAGCAGCGGCCGCGCTGAGAGATCGCGGGCCACGTTGTCATCCTTGATCCACTGATCGGCCTGCTGATAGACAGCCTTGGCCACCGACCAGTCCACGAGCGGCGCTTCGAGCACTGGTGCCTGTTCAGCCAGCGCGGGCGCTGTAAACGGGCGCATCGCCAACATCAATAGCAGCGTTGCCACGAGGCTCACCAGCAGCGCCGGGGCAACAGTCCTGTGGCGTGGCGACAACATCCGGCTTAACCGGGAGTCGCCACGCATTTGCGGAACGAGCTTTTCATCATTGGGCATGTCATGTTCCATTCGTGAGTTACGCATGATGACTCCATCGGCCTTGGGTTCTGGCACGAGGTTTGTTCCTCGTTAATCAACATCAGGAGTTTAGACCATGATGACGCTCACCACACTGCTTACCTTCTCGCACGAACAAATCGAACGTCGCAAAAAAATCGTGCTGCTCACCTTCATGGTCTTCGCAGCACTTTGCTAAGAAACCCATATAGCCCCGGCTTTAGCCGGGGTGACTCACCAATCCGGGGTGACTCACCAAGACCGCTACATGCCGTCCGGCACAAACGCCCACCCTAAAAAGCACAACGTTATTCATGTCGGCTACTCAGCGATGCCCCAGCGTTTCCCCGGCCAAGGCCGGGGCTATGTGAATCCATCCAATCTTGTTGCAACCGGGTAGGCTGTCTTTTCCAGCGAGGTAGGCGGGAAGAACGCGGTGGCTCGCATTCACGTTCAGCCATTTTACCACAAGGGCAGCAAAGTCGCATCGCATAGAGATTTGCGCCTCCCCAAGCCGCGCGCGGCTTCGCTCCTACCGCCACTGGCGACAT
>CAZYQL010000292.1:0-3256 GCA_964650055.1 uncultured Phycisphaeraceae bacterium
CGGGGTTCTCTGCTAACTGGTGGGTACGGCAGTTCCGTACCTTTGACTGAAGCTCAAAAATGGTCTGCCGCTTCCACAACCGGCCAGTTAACAGGCGCGGTTCAAATTCCCTTGTTTTCATCAGAAATGATTTCGATGCATCGCGAAGAAAAGGTGATTTGCATCGCCGTGTTTTTCTTCTTGAACGTCACCGATTCCACGATTTGCGTCATGAGGTCGTTCTGAAGTTGATGGCCAAGAGACATCCAGGTCGTTGCCATTGACTCTGCCAGGTGGACGTTTTCGGACGGGAGAACCTGTCGCCAAGTTGCAGCATCGCCCATCAGCGATCGGACAAACTGTTCGACTTCGTGTGCCGGGTAACGAACGCCTTTGCACGGGGCGCGGCCCCCTGCGTGTGAGCGGCAGCAGTAGTAACGATGCTGAACGCGGACTTGCTTTCCGCGCGACTTCGATGAAATCTGCGGATTAAGATGTCGACCGCACCTGGGGCAAATGATCCTTCCGCGCAGTGGGAAGTTCATCCGGTGCCGTTTCGGATTGGAAACCGTGCGCCGACCACTGAGGAGATCTTGAACCTTGGCGAAGAGAACCTCGCTCACGATCGGGTCGTGACATCCGGGGCGCGATCCCTTGGGGTCACGGTGCCGCCCGATGTAGACGGGGTTCCGCAGCAAATCAATCACCTGCCTGGCGGTCCACTTGCCTCCGCCGCGCTGTCGGTTTGACCGGCGCGAGAGCCAAGTCTTGGTTCGCCATTTGAGATGGTTGATGCGCGACGCGATCTCTGACGGAATTTGGCCATCGGCGGCGCGTTGGAAGATCAGGCGAACGCGGCGTGCTTCCTTGGGGATCACCACCAGCTGCTTCGTGGCAGGGTCAGGTGCATAGCCAAGCGGCGCGGGCCCGGCGATTCGTCGTCCGTGCTGCTTCAGGTATGCGCGCGTCTCGGCGATGCGCGCCGTGATCATGTCACGCTCGAACTCAGCGAACACGCCAAGCAGGTGTCGGACAAAGCGCGTCTGGGCTCCATCGGGAGGGTTGATTTCCTGAGCCAGTTGAACCGTGGCCCCCGCTTTTTCAAACTCCTCGAGCAGGGCAATCAGGTCGTACACACGGCGCGAGAGTCGGTCGAGCGCGGTGACATAGATGCGATCGACGCCGCGCGACTGGACTAGGGATCGTAGGTGAATCAGAGCCGGGCGGTCGAGTGTGCCGCCCGACTCACCTTCATCGTTAAAACGCTCTCCAACCCACACGAGGTTTTCGCTCTTGCGCTGATCGATGAAAACCTGGCACTTGGCGAACTGTGCATCACATGATGAGAAATCGGCCGGTTGCTGGACCGACTGGCGTGTGTAGATGGCATAGCGAACGGGCTGGCCGGTGGATGGCATGGGCATCTCCCCGTGGTCATCTTGCCTCGCCGCGCCAAGGTTCGCCTGGGATGCGATCGACGAGCGTTTCTCGTACAAGATTCAGGGCTTGGACCGGATCGTAATGCATGGCGGGATTGAGCAGCGGCGTGATGTCGTCCATGAACTCCGGATCATGTGCCTTGCCGTGCAAGTTTTCCTCGAACTGGGCGCGGGAGACCGCATGGCCCTCGTGCTTCATGTACTGGCCGAAGCAGGTCACGACCTGATCCGCGTTCAACATCTTCCGGTCGATACAAAGCCAAAGATCGAATAGGTCACGGCTCTTTCGACGCTGGTAGAGCGCACGCAACTTCGTGCCGAGCAACTCGTCGAGTTCATAAGTCTTCAACACCGCAGCGCCATTAAACCAAGGGTTGGTGACCGCGAACGGATGATTTTTGAGCCCCAGCACCGTGAAATGCTCGCGGGTATTGATTTCGATCTTCAGCCGTAGAGGGCGCACCGGCGCTACTTCGGACTCGAATCTGTATGCCAGAGTTACATTTCCGCCGGAGGTTTTTCGCTTGGGCTTACCGAGCCAGGGATCGAGTTTTTCACGTATGGCGTCGAGAATCGGGCCGATGGGTGCTGCTTCGGTCTGCACCAGATCGATGTCCTCGGAGTAACGACATGGTGGTCGGATGAACAGCTTGTTGAGTGCCGTGCCACCGCGCAGTGCGATCATGTTCGCCAGCTTGGTGTCGCCAAATAGTTCAACGACCGCGCGGGACAGAACGAGGTCCTGTTCCACTTGTGCGTCATCGGGCCACGGAGCGACGCCCCGCCAGGCGGTAATGTTCGCTTGCGGAATCATCCTTCGACCTCAATAGGCCCATTGACGAGGAGATGCCAGCGCCGATTTCCCCGCGTGCCGTTAAGGGGTCGGCCGCTCCTCAGTGGCAGAACATGAGGTTCTTGGCGCTCAAGCCAAACGTGAATCGGGTCGGACAAGCGCCGCTGCCGAACCTGGTCCAGAATGAATCCAAGGCGCTGCGTGTTCGGCAGATCATTGACCAGTCGAACTGCGGCCAGAAGCCTCTTGGGATCGAGCAAGGGTGACAACTCGGCGATGACGGTCGCCACGTTGTCCAGATGACCGGCGGACTTGGCGAAACGGACGAGATCGACCGCCGTCGTTTCCGGCGTCGAGACTCGCATTGAACCGGTGGGCGTCTTCATGTCCATCGCGGTAGCGTCCGCGACATGCATGTTCGTGAAGAATCGAATCCGAGTGCGGCCCGCGATCAGCGGACGAACCGAGCGATCGGTGAGAACTTGAAATTCCTGCGGCTGATGGTGCGATGAACCATGCATCGCCGCAGCGCTCAACAAGCCAACGTAGTATGGCAGCCTTATCGCCGCCATCAGGTCTTGAATGAACCATGACGCCGGGGGCGCGCCCGCACTGCTGTATTCCAGCGGCACAATGACGTAAAAGTATTCCTTCACCTTGACGACTCGGCCGCGCTTCACCGAGCGCTGCAGAGCTTTGCTGACGGCCGCTGGCGAAAGCCCGCTGTCTTTCATCGCCTCGGCGCGCAGGAACGAGTACCGGCCGCCTGCCTGTAGCGCATCGATCCAAGTTTCCAGCGTTGCCGTCGCCATCCGCTCAATTCCATCGATCTGCACAAAGGGATAGATTGTGTCCTTTTACGCAGATCATTATATCGACCAACGGGTGATGCGGCAATAGCCGATGCCACTCGTCACGATACGTGGAACAGGCACTATTTATGAAGGGGTTGCCTTCGGGGGTGCGAAGGCAATCGGCTTGTTAACTGGCAGGCCTTTTCTGAGGCGAGAGTCTGAGAACTCTCGGCGATTCGCCTTCCAGGGGG
>CAZYQL010000293.1:0-1302 GCA_964650055.1 uncultured Phycisphaeraceae bacterium
TCCAACCCTCCCCCGCCCCTCCTCGCCTTTGCGAGTCGCCTATGGAGACCTGGAACGGAGGGGAGTACGCGCCAGATGCGCTGACCCTTGAGTCATACGGCGATCAGTTGATTCGGGCAAGCTTCGCCTCGCTTTGACCGATACGATGAAGGCCACCTGTCACCGCAGCAAGCTGCGGCGGTGACCAGAGGCTGTATCGAGATTTCCTTCATGCCTGATCGTCCGATTCTCATCACCGGCTGCGCTGGTTTTATCGGCTCCACGCTCACCGACCGTCTGCTCGCAGAGGGTCATCGTGTTGTGGGTCTGGATAACTTCTGCGATTTCTACAGCGAAGAAATCAAACGAAAAAATCTTGCTGCTGCGATGGCGCACGATGGTTTTGAACTCATCGAAGCTGACCTGCGCGATCGCGATGCAGTGCTATCACTTTTCGCAAAGTACACCCCTGCTTCGGTGATTCACCTTGCAGCGATGGCGGGGGTTCGGCCATCCATCGAGAGGCCCGCGTATTACACCGCTGTCAATGTCGATGGCACCGTCAACCTGCTCGATGGTGCGGTCAGCGCGGGCGTGGAGCGATTTCTTTTTACCTCCAGTTCCAGTGTCTATGGCAACAACGAAAAGGTGCCTTTTGGCGAGAGCGATATCGTCGATCACCCGATCAGTCCGTATGCAGCGACGAAGAAGTCGGGCGAACTGCTCTGCCACAGCTATCACCATATTCACAAGCTGCCGATTTTCTGTTTGAGGCTCTTCACGGTGTTTGGCCCGCGTCAGCGTCCTGATTTGGCGATTGGAAAGTTTTTGAGATTGGCGAAAGAGGGCAAGCCGATCCCGATGTTTGGCGATGGCTCGACCAGTCGCGATTACACGTTTGTGGATGACATTGTCGCGGGTTACTGCGCTGCTCTGGAAAAATGCGGGACTGCAGCGCTGCCTCCCTACCGCATCTACAACATCGGCGGCAACCACCCGGTGAGCCTTTCAGAAATGATCGACATCATCGGCCAGGTCACCGGCCAGCGCATCACCATCGATCGCAAGCCGATGCAGATGGGCGATGTCGAGCGCACTTATGCTGACCTGACCCGCAGCAAAGCGGAACTGGGATACGCGCCTAAGACCAGCCTGATCGAAGGCATCAGGAAACAGTGGCAGTGGATGCAGGGGTGAGGGGAAAGGGGAAGGAGACAGGAGGCAGGAGGCAGGGGACAGGAGACAAGGGGACAGGAGGCAAGAGGCAAGAGGCAAGAGGCAAGAGGCAAGAAACAGGGGACAGCGGATCACAGGTGTGTGAAG
>CAZYQL010000293.1:1402-3208 GCA_964650055.1 uncultured Phycisphaeraceae bacterium
TCCGCTAGGTTTTCCGGTGTGATCAGCAAATACCTTCGATTGAAGGCGGCAGCGATTGCTTCATTGGGCGGCAGCGCTTCGTGATTGGGCGCAGGGTGATGATCGGTTGCCGCCAGGATATCACCTCGCGCAATCAGCGGCTGCAAGGCATAGACCGGACCAAAGACCGCAGCAAACTTGGGCCTTCGCTGACCTCGCAGCAGTTTCATCTTCGCGCTGTCCTCGGGCAGACCGGCGAGACTGATGATGATGGTCGAATTGGCGGCGGATGCTTTGGCGTATGCATCGGCCACAAGCCCATCAAAGTATGCAGCAGTAAACCACGTGGAATAATCCGGAATCTCCACCTGCTCCTGATCCGCTGAGTTGTATCGACTCTCATAAGCAGCGCGCACGCTCAGCGGCAGCGGCGGATCGATCGTCGCCACCACATTGATATGACCCGCAAGCCCGCGCGTGATCGCTTCCTTCATCGCTGTGCGATGCGATTCACTCGTGCGCCACTCAAAAGGCAAAATGACAATCGCATCCGCACCCGCATGATGCTCCGCCAGATGCATGCCCAATCGCTCCACAGCGATGGCGGCAAAATGCGCCTCCTTCACTTTAACGGGATGCTGCACCTCATCAGTGGGAGGCCACAGGATACGCAAGGCGCCGACGGTCACGCAGAGGATGGCGGCGATGACCGCGATGGGAGTGCCGCGCGGATCGCCTCTGCGAGAGAGGACCAGACCAGTGAACATCGCGCCGCAGCCCAGGAGCAGAAAAAGGTAATAGGGCATGACTTGATTCGCAGAGAGGTGAAATGATCAAGGGCGATGCGGATTGCTGGCACCTCGCTTGAGGTACCAGTCTTGGTAGCTGGGTTTGTCTGCGGGCCGCCACTTCGCGGAGGTATCGAGGCTCACCGCGTTGTAGCCGTTGAGATGTCGCTTATAAGCGTGAACTTCGAAGCTGACCTGCATGGGCCAGACCTTCTGGCCACGCTTGGCACCGCCGATGTCCCAAGGGCTTGAGTCGCCATCGGCATCGGAATAGCAGATGGCATCCTGATTGGCGACGTCGTTGGACCGCAGCGTGCCGCTGGCCCAGGGGCTGTTGGTGTTGTCGTAGTGCTGGCCCAGAGTGTCGAAATAGAGATCAGTACGGCCGTCGCCTCGGCCATAGTGATTGATGCCGTAGTCGAGTCGAATGCCGCCATCGAAGAAGGGCGAAACGCTGGGAGCGCTGCGCTTGTAATACTTGTTCACATCCTGACCTGGGCAGTAAAAAATCTCATACGCTTCGAGGTAGTTAAAGAGCACCAGACGATCAGAGTAGTTGTACGTCTTGGTGACGCCTTTGATCTTTTGATTGCCTCGCATCAGTGGCAACATGCGACTGTTGTCAATTGAATAAGTCTTGGCAGCCACCATGTGCTGATGGAGCTGGCTGCGACAAATGGCGCTGAAGGTGACATCTCTGCTTTGCCCTAGACTTGGCAACAGGATGGAGAGGATGATCGTGATGATGGCGACGACGGCCAGAATTTCCGGAACAGTAAAACCGCGACGCAATAACAGCGACATTGAGACGTCTGACTGCAATACGCCGGTCTTCATATAGACCTCCTGATCGGGAATTGAAGTGTCTGGTACAGAACCCTGATATCCCGGTACGAAATTCAGGCGAGAATTCGCCTTTCGAAACAGCCCCCGCGATGGCCAGCGCCATCGTTTATTCATCTCCCCGCAAACGACCATCCTTTGCTCCGCCGATTATATCGTTGGGTGATCAGCTTGCCAATTAAAGTCTAGCCAATTG
>CAZYQL010000294.1:0-3201 GCA_964650055.1 uncultured Phycisphaeraceae bacterium
CAGGACCTCGACCGTGCAAAACTGCTCGTCGAAGCCCACCAGAAACTCACCGCGGAACTCTCCAAGATCATCGTCGGCCAGGCCGAGGTCGTCGATCAACTGCTCATCGCCATCCTCGCTCGAGGCCACTGCCTGCTCGAAGGTGTGCCCGGTCTCGCCAAGACGCTCATCATTCGCAGCCTCGCTCAGGCCATGCACCTTTCCTTTCGTCGCATTCAGTTCACGCCCGACCTGATGCCTTCCGATATCACCGGCACCGACATCATTCAAGAAGACAAAACCACCGGCCAACGCCAGCTCGTTTTCGAGAAAGGCCCGATCTTCGCCCAGATGGTTCTCGCTGATGAAATCAATCGCACCCCGCCTAAAACTCAAGCTGCGCTGCTGGAGGCGATGCAGGAACACTCGGTCACCATCGGCGGCAAGACCTTCACACTCGAAGAGCCGTTCTTCGTCCTCGCTACGCAAAACCCCATCGAACAGGAAGGCACTTATCCGCTGCCTGAAGCGCAGCGCGATCGCTTTCTGTTTCATGTGAAAGTGAAATATCCGCAGCGCGATGAAGAACGCGAAATTATTCTGCGCACCACCAGCACTTTTAAGGCGCAGCTCACGCAGGTCATCACCGGCGAGCAGATCCTGGCCTGTCAAGAAACAGTGCGCAAGGTGCCGGTGCCTGATCATGTGATTGATTTTGTGCTCGATATCGTGCGTAAATGTCGGCCTAATGAAGCAGAGTCATTCCCCTTCGTGAAGGAACTCGTGGACTGGGGGCCAGGGCCACGCGCCTGTCAGCAACTGGTGCTGGCGGGCAAAGTACGTGCGATTCTCAAGGGGAGATTCCACGTGACGCTCGATGATGTAGAAGCGCTGGCGCTGCCAGTGCTGCGGCATCGCATCGTGCCAACGTTCAACGCAGAAGCGGAAGGCGTGACCGTGGATGACATCATCGAGCGCATTCTCAAAGCAGTACCACGCGGCACGGCGAAGAGTGTGTTGTGAGGGAAGGAATTGAATGGCACTGTAACTGACTTTCACACAAAACTATTCTCATGCCCACTTCCACCGACCATCTCGCCCCTGCTGATCTCGCCAAGGTTGCGAATCTGCAAATCCTCGCGCGGCTCGTCGTCGAAGGTTTCACCACCGGCCTGCACCGTTCGCCTCACAAAGGTTTCAGCGTCGAGTTCAAGCAGCACCGCCAGTATGTGCCCGGCGATGAGATTCGCCATCTCGATTGGAAAGTGTTCGGCAAGACCGACCGCTTCTACATCCGCGAGTACGAAGAGGAAACCAATCTCCGCGCGCACATCCTGCTCGATGTCAGCGGTTCGATGGCGTATGGCGACATGACCACGCCCGTGCAATCACTTACTAAACACCACTACGCCACGCGCGTCGCTGCTGCGCTTTCGTACCTCATGCTGCAACAAGCCGACAGCGTGGGCCTGGTCACCTTCGATGATCAGGTGCGCGCTCACATCCCGCCACGCGGCAGGCCCAGTCATCTCAAAGCCATCATGACCGCCATGCAGTCCGCAACCCTCGGCAATGAAACCGATCTTGGCCGCGTGCTTCACGATCTGGCTCCCAAACTTCACCGACGTGGCCTGGTCATTCTCATCAGTGACTGTTTCAGCGATGTCGCATCGCTCATGAAAGGTCTCGCCCACTTTCGCCACGCCAGGCATGAAGTGATCATCTTTCAAATCTGGCATCGCGATGAGTTGGACTTTCCATTCCGTCAGTTCACGCGCTTTGATTCGCTGGAGAACAAGACTTTTCACACACTCGATCCCGCGCACATTCGCCAGGCTTATCTGGCTCATCTCGAAAAGTTTCGCAGTGATCTGAAAACCGGATGCGCTCGTCACAAGATCGATCTGGTGCAGTTGGTCACCGATGAGCCTTATGCTGATGCACTGGCGAAGTATCTGGCGGCGAGAAGGAAGCGATGAGCGCGGTACATACGGATCATCACGCGATTCAAGTCAGCCCAGCACAGGTCTGACGTAATACCACCACAATGCCGCCACTTCGCGCAGCAGGTACATCGGCATCGCCCGCAGTGTCCGGCTCTCTTTCGCAGGCACCGTGAAGACCTCGCGCCCTTGACGCTGATAGGTCAGCTTCAAGCGCGGCAGGTGATAGAAGTGGCTCACCACCATCACGCGATCAGCATCAAGACGATCGAGCATCGGCAGCGTGTGATCGACCGTCGCCTGCGTACTGATGCCCTGCGGATCGAGCACGATCGCTTCATCGGGCACCCCCAGTGATACGGCGAAACGTCGCATTGATTCAGTCTCGTGGATGTCACCATCACCAGGGCCGCCTGAGAAAAGCAGTGTGCCGGCAAAGCCGCGGTGATAGAGATCACATGCTGTGCGCACGCGATCTGCCAGTGGCAGCGACGGTGAACCATCAGCATAAGCACGGGCACCGGGCACGATGATGACATCGACTTGGCGGGCGTAGCTGGTCGTGCCGAAGCAGTAAATCTGGGCGATGGGGAAGGCCAGCAGCAACAGCACGAAGGAACTGGTACCGATCAGCCAGGTGACGAGGCGGGCTGCTTCTCGCTGAGGCGGATTGCGTTTGGGCCACGCTATGTCAGCGAAGAGAACGGCCATGACGAGCGTGACAAAGAGCGACAGCGGCACCAGTGATGGCGTGGTGATCGAACCTTTATATGCAAGCTGGAAACAGGTGATCGCATTGATCATGGTGACGATCATCGCCACGAGAACGAAGAACCCCGTCGCAACCTGCCGCCTTACGCTCATCACCGGGCGACAGGCGAATGCCAGCAGCAACGCGGAAAAACATGCCAAAAAGCAGTTCGCCAAAGGTCCCGGCCAAGCCCGCAGATCGATCCACCAGTGATTAGCATCAAAGCCTGGCGACACGAAGCCGCCCAGTAGATTGGCCAGTGTAAAGAGGCCGATACCGCCAGCTAAAGCTCGTGCGATTGGATTCAGGAGTCGCCTCATAGGCCCAACATCGTCCATTGGTTCCCCCGATAGATAATTACTATCGCATGAATAATTCACGCGCCAACAAATCCAATGTTTCTCATAATCCTTACCAATCGATATTGCTTTAGCCTTGTCTTTAGCTTATGATTATTCTATAGACAGGGAGAAGTTGCGAGTCGGTTGCTTTGGTTCCACCGTTTTGTCTCGATTGATTTTTCATCAC
>CAZYQL010000295.1:0-1393 GCA_964650055.1 uncultured Phycisphaeraceae bacterium
AGATCCGGAAAAGGGGATAAGTACATATACGGCGGCTAACGCGGTGTTCGTATTTTTGACAACTGCCGACCGTATTTATTTCTACGGCTGAGCGGGATCGCTTTCCACCTTTTATTTCCCTTTCCGCTTCTTCCTTGGTTTTCTCATGGCTTTCCAGGCGCGTTTCAGTTCTTCGTTGACTGCTTCGATGTCGAAGTGTTCGGGGTTGAAGTCGTTGCCGAGTCATTCGTGGATTTCTTCGCGTTCGCCGCTATCGGGGCGGGTGAGGATGTCGAGGATGTGCTCGGTCATGCAAGGCGTCTCCGAACTCCGCAGGCTTACGCCTTGCGGCTCGGATGGAGTTTTCGGAAAGCAAGTAGGGTGGGCTGCGTCTTCTAAGAAGCTCACCGGTTGATGACCGACGACGACGACGGGGCAGGCTTGCTGCCGGTCGCAAAATTGGTGGGCTTCGCGGACTCAGCCCATCTTACTGAACGAGCCCCGACCAATGGTCGGGGCTCGTCTTATTTGCGGATATGAACTTGTCCTGGATCTAGGATCATGCAATCGACAGATCGAGAAGGTAGTCGGCAGGCCCGCTGGTCTCGCTGCGGACACGGATGGAGTAGGAGACGCCTGCGACGATCTGCATGGACGCCTGATTCTGTCCGTCGCTCTGTTCGATCTCAAGGCTGTCATCGTCGTTGATCAGACTTTCAATTTCGACGTTGGCTTGCTGTCCGTCGCCGGTGAACAAATGGGCCGACAGGGTGCCATTGGCAGTCGCGGTGAATCTGAAGAAGTCTTTGTCCGTGCTACTTAGGCTGGTGCCGGTGATTCGAACGAGGTTAGCAACGGGGAAGGCGAAGTCCAGCGCATTGGCCCTCAGATCGTTGGGCTCGACCTCATTGAAGACATCGGACGGGGCAGTTGGCGCATCGTCGATGTTACCTCCGCCACTCTCGATGGTTCCTTCACCAACACTGACTGACACGCTGTACTGTGAGGGGCTGGTGTTGGATGACTTGATCTTGAGGAAGTATGTTCGACCTTCGACCAAGGCGAGTTGGAATGAATTTACACCGTGATGGGGCTCTGTCTCGGCCTCTTGTTCGTCCTCGCCAGAAGATTCGACTTCCACCTTCGGCATGTTGTCGTTGGTTGTTTGAGCGGTCACCGTGAGCACGCCGTCGGCCAAAGCCGTGAATTTGAAGATATCGCGATCTTCCTTGTTCAGGGATGTCCCGGTGAGCGTGGCATTGCCATCGCCATCAAAATCGATGGTTGTGGCACCCGCATTGGGGCCGCTTGTGGGATCGTTCTCGTCGTCATCTTCGTCTTCACCGTCATCGTCATCTTCCACATCGCCATCGACGTCGTCATCGCCTTCACCACCGTCGATGTCATCATCGCC
>CAZYQL010000295.1:1493-3186 GCA_964650055.1 uncultured Phycisphaeraceae bacterium
GATGTCGTCATCATCATCGCCGCTGTCAATGGTGTCATCGTCATCGCCGCCATCGATCGTGTCATCGCCGTCGCCGCTCTTGATTCTGTCATTGCCAGCGCCAGTGCTGATGTCGTCATCGCCATCTTTGCTGCTAATGGAGTCGCGTCCCGAGCCTGTGTTGATGTTGTCATCGCCATCGCCTGTCGTGACTTTGTTGTCTCCGTCACCAGCGTCGATGGTGTTGTCGCCGCCTTTATCTTTGATGCTGTCATTGCCGGAGCCTGCGGTGATATTGTCGTTACCTTCGCCGGTGCTGATTTTGTTGTTGCCTTCGCCGGCATCGATGGTGTTGTCGCCCTCAGCATCGTCGATATTGTCGTTGCCTTCTCCGCCGTTGAGGGTGTCGTCGCCACCTTGGCCGCGCAAGCGGTCGTTACCGTCACCGCCGGTGATGATGTTGTCGTTGGCATCACCACGGATGGAGTCGTTGAAATTGGAGCCGATGACGTTTTCGATGTTGTTGAGCGTGTCCTTGCCGCCCAGGCCATCGCGTCGTGCTTCATTGCGATCGAGCCGAACATCGACGCCCTTGGTTGCAGCGGAGTAGTCGATGGTGTCGTTGCCTGCGCCGCCGTCGATGATGTCACTGCCTGAGCCGCCGGCTATCGTGTCATCGTCATCGCCGCCGTTGATTTCCACAGCAATGTTTCTATTGGATGTGTTCTTGATATTGGCTCCGACGGTGATGGTGTCGTCGCCAGCCAGTCCGTTGATGACGATGCCGGTCACATCGCTAAAAAGAGTGTCAGCGCCGATGCCTGGGCCGTTGACCACCACCTCGCCCAATGCGCCGCCGGCAACAACGGTGATCGCATCATTTCCCGTAGTGCCGTCAATGGTGAGCTGCCCGTCGAGAATGGTGGCCGAGAGAAGCGTGCGAGATTCCATCGGCTCAAGTCTGGGGCCAAAGATCGATTCGAGAAAAGTCGATCGATCGCGGCGACGGCTTTTTCGATTCGAAGATGATGAAGGCTTTTTCACGCTGATTGCTCCCTGATGAGGTGGACCCACTTGAACACAGATCGCATGGACACGCAGTAGGCGTTCACCTAGGAGGAGAACGTCGTTAAAGAAATTGTAATATTTAAACGCATAGTCGGCCCGGAATGGGCAAAGGTTGCACAGGAACTCGACCAATTCAATCACGACGCCTGTGCGAAATTCTGTCTCTGCACCTGACCATTATCCATGATAGTCCGCTCAGATGTAGACTCACTGTAGGGGAACACCTGAATGATCGCCTCGCCAAGATCGCAAAGCAAGTAGGTTGGGCTGAATCTTTTAAGAAGCTCACCGTTCGATGACCGACGACGACGACGAGGCAGGCTTGCTGCCGGTCGAAAAATTGGTGGGCTTCGCGGACTCAGCCTACCCTACTTGCTTGACCAAGAAGGCACGAAGGCGCGAAGGCAAGAAGGCACGAAGGCACGAAGAAATTTACGACGGAAAGCAGTCATCGCCTCATGAAGTCCGAGCTTCGTTTTTGTGCCTTCGTGGTAAAAGCGAATGGGCATCGGGCGTGACAAGCGAGCAGGGTGGCCACGGTCCACCACGAATGACTGCCGCGTGTTGAACCCGGTGGGCAAGCCCCGCGAGGAAGGAGATTAAGACGATACAATGAGAGATGAGGGGACAAAAAAGAAGAATGTCC
>CAZYQL010000296.1:0-3146 GCA_964650055.1 uncultured Phycisphaeraceae bacterium
GGACCTGTCCCGTTTTCTTTTCCTTTATTTGGACCTGTCCCGTTTTCTTTCCCCAGGCATGACGAGTTTTGCGACATGTATAGCGTCCATTCCAGCAAGTGACGCAGCTGCCAAGTTCTGAGAATTGTCATCGATAAATAGAACCTGCTTGGATTCGGGTACCCGATTCATCACTGCCTGAAATAGGCGCAAGTCCGGTTTGGCAAGACAGAGGTCTTCCGAGACGATCACCTGCTCGAATCTTTCCAACAATCCGAAACGCTTGAGCCGCCGATGCAGCCAGGTGGTCCGATGATTTGAGAGGATCCAGATGGGCAGAGTCTTGGGCAGCAGGCTGAGCCTCGAGCCGACGGGCCCCAGTGCGTAGCAGGTCTCCAACAGAGACTGCCAGCATTCAGGATCGCCTTGTCCTCCGGTGAGCCGGTGCCATATCTCGTCATCACTGATTCCGCCGGTCCATGCCGGCATCCGTAGTTCGTGGTGCCAGCGGCGCAGAACATCATCGCCGCGCTGGCCGGTCATCGCGGCAAGACGTTTCAGGAACGACGGCAGCGGGTTGTTGAACACCACGCCATGCGCATCGAGGATGAGAATATCAACCGACGATCCAATCATGGTGCGCTTCTTATCAATGGATCGGGCACTTCGACGCGGGCAACGACTTCATCGACGATTCGCTGAGTCAGATCGTGAGATTGAGCGATATCGTAGACGGGCACATCGTCCGCCTTCGCCTGCTCGATCAGCAGTTCCTGAAGTTCGCGGATGCGTTCCAAATGGCGCAGGTGTCTTTGCCCGTCTCGCGTCGGTTCGTGGTGGGTGCGTCGGATCAGATGAGCGCGGTGGGTTTCGATGCTGCGAAGGATGACGGTCATCTCCACCACGATTGGCGCATCGGGGTGATCGGCCAGCGCCTGCCGCAGGAATCCGGGCATCAGGTGCACGCCTTCGATGATCGCGCTGGTATGCTCGCTGGCTAGGCGCACAGCGACAGGCACAGAGGCGGCGCTGACGGCACGCGACTGCCGGTGAAACGCGCCCAAAGGGGGATCGCCCGGATGCGTTTCCGTGGTTTCATAGGTCGAAATATGCAATTCCGGGAGGACGGTCCGGGGAATAATGGATCGCAAAACCTCGCGGATCGTGTCGGTGGTCACGACGCGGGTGATGCCCAAACGGACCGCCAGTCGCGTGGCGAGTGTGGATTTGCCTACGCCCGGCGCACCGGAGAGTGCGATGATCACTGCGCGGCCAGTTCTCTTGGCTCGTCGCCAAGATCGGTATCGCTCTGCCGCAGCGAATCCGGCCAGATCCTCGATCGTGTGGATCGCAAGCGCCGCCAGTTCATCGGCGTCGATGATGCGGGCCCGCCGTGCGATGAGGCGCTGCTGAATCTCTGCCGCAACGGCATAAGCCTGTTCGGTTCGTAGACCGGTCGCAAGAACGCTGGTGGCCATCAGGCCCTTGGAGAACGGCAGTCCCGTGCCGGCGCGGTCGAGCACCTCGACAACATTCGATTCAGGGTTCGGGGCAAGATCTGCGGGCATGCGTGGATACTCCTGTAAGGAGGTCTCAAGTAACTGTGTCGAACACTCGACTACGGTTGTTCATAACCTTACGCAGATGCCATCGCGTCAACCCCGTGCGCGGCAAAGATTGCAGAACCGCAGGGCTGTTGCTGCAAGAACTGCAAGCCCTCCTTCGCGCTCTGGTACTATAATCGTCTCCCGAAGCGGGTGACGTGCATACGATCGGCCGCGTTCTTCTGAACGCTGTCGATGCCGTCCGATCAGACACCCCGACGCACGCCAAAGCAGGAGTCCAGATCATCATGGGCAAAGTCGCCACCTATTCAACGCTTCTGATCCTCGGGCTCGTCGGCTCCCAGTGGCTGCCCGGCGTTCTAGGCGCTCCCTACGCCGCCGCCGCCGACACCATCCGCGTGCTCACGATGATCGGGCTCTCGTTCATCATGATTCGCGTCGGGTATGAGTTTGACATCGACAAGTCGAACCTCCGTCAGTACGGATGGGACTATCTGGTCGCCTTCACGGCGGCAAGCTTCCCGTGGATCTTCGTGACGCTCTACTTCGTCTTCGTCCTGCTGCCGCCTGATACCTGGGGCCAGCTTCAAACCTGGAAGGAGACTCTCCTCGCCGGCCGATTCGCCGCGCCCACCTCTGCAGGCGTCCTCTTCTCCATGCTCGCCGCCGCAGGCCTCGGTGCCACATGGGTCTTCAAAAAGGCACGCATTCTCGCCATCTTCGACGATCTGGACACCGTCCTTCTCATGGTCCCGCTCAAGATGCTCATGGTCGGACTTGCCTGGCAACTGGGCGTCATCGTCGCGATGATGGCGATGATGCTCCTGCTGGCATTCGTTTTCATGCACCAACTTCGTATCCCCACCGGCTGGCGCTGGGTCATGCTCTATGCCGTCGTCATCGCCCTTGTCAGTGAACTGATCTACAAGTCATCCTTGCTCATTGATGAGTCGGTGCCCATCCACATCGAAGTCCTCCTCCCCGCCTTCATGCTCGGCTGCATGCTCGCCTATCCGCGCAAGCAAGGCACAGGGGACGAGCACGCCGACCATGCACACGCCCACGACATCGAAACGCCCGGCGAACGCCGAGTGAGCACCATCGTCGCTGCGCTCTTCATGGTCTTCGTCGGCCTGAGTATGCCCGCCGTCCTGGGCGGAGCAGAGATCCACACCCCCGGCAACGACCCCGCACTGGCGATCGCAGGCAACCCCTCCGCCGCGCAAACCGCCAAGGTCCTCGGCGAGGAACAGGGCATCGGCACCATCACCGCTGGCCAGCCCCCTTTGCCCTGGTCCGCCATCGCCTTCCACGTCCTGATCCTCACGATCATCTCCAACGTCGGCAAGATGTTCCCTGCCCTCTGCTACCGCCGTGAGGCCCACTGGCGCGAACGCCTGGCCGTCGCCATCGGTATGTTCCCACGCGGAGAAGTCGGCGCAGGCGTCCTCGTCGTCTCCCTGTCCTACGGCATCGGCGGCCCGATCGTCACCATCGCTATGCTCTCGCTTGCCCTCAACCTCCTGCTGACAGGTTTCTTCATCCTCCTCGTCAAGCGACTGATCGCGCCCGTCATCGATACAAACCGAAATCAAGGAACCG
>CAZYQL010000297.1:0-1596 GCA_964650055.1 uncultured Phycisphaeraceae bacterium
TGCAGGAGATGGTGGATGAGTAGGGGCACAAGTGAGATGGGGAAAGATTGAGCCGCGACTCAACGAGTCGCGGACGCCACGGGCATGAAGGGGTGTAAAGCCGCGCCTTGTATTGAAGGCCTGTTGTACCTTGCACTGTGGCGCGTTGTAGTGCTTCTCGCTTTGGCCTGAGGATGATTCTAATGACGGACACTCAAGGATGTCGTTGACGTCCGCGACTCGTTGAGTCGCGGCTCACGAGCCGAACATTTGTGTCCAGTGCGATTCCACGCGGCCGTGGCCTATGCGGCGAAAGCCGGGGTTCATCATGTTTTTGAAGTGGCCGGGGCTGTGGAACCAGGCCATGATGGCGGCGTTGTGGCTGGTGGAGCCCATGAAGATGTTTTCGCCTGAAGCGCTGGTGCCTGCGAGCTTGGCGCGGTCCCATGGGGAGGTCTTGCCCGAGACGGGGGACTCGTGGGCGAAGAAGCCGAGCGTTCGCATGTCTTTGCTGTGGTCGCGGCTGGCATCGCCGAGTTTAAGATCGATGGCGAGCGGCTGACTGCCCACGCGAATGCGCATGAGGTTGAGCATGAGGATGCCTGCCGCCTCTTCGGGGTCGAGCGCTCTGGCGACGGCGATGTTGTCGAACATCACATCCTGCCATTCCGATTTCATCGGCAGCACCATCAGCACCGCCAGCTCTTCCGTTTCGGCCAGTTCGCTTTCAACTTCCGAAGCGGAGGGCACACGGTCGGCAAGCTTTCGATCGGAAACCGAAAGCTGCCGCGAAGCTTTGGCTGCCAGCGTGGAGAGATCGGTCAGTTCTTTGCGCTGAGCTGAGAGATCGGGCACCACCTGAAAAACTGTTTTGCGATCGATGGTCAAAAGTTCTGCGAGCCGCGCCATGGCGGGGTCTGCATTTTTAACGATTTGATCTTTGGTCAGGCCTTCGATTTTGCGCAGGTCGTTGACCTGAGCCTGGAGCTTGGTGATTTCTGCTTCGCTGACGCCGCCGCGACGTTTTTTGACGAGGCCTGCGACTTCGCTTTGGAAGTTGGATCGGTACTTGCGAACCTTGCTGCGGAAATCGGTGTGAATGGCGCTGATGAGGCGACCCGGGGCGGTGCCACCCATGTTGATCAGAGCATTGGCAGCGCGGTCGCGCAGGACAGCATCGGTGGATGTGCGGTAAAGATTGACCAGCGACTGGGCATCGCCTGTTTCGGTGGCGACGATGATGGGGTCTTGCGAAGCCCGTTCGACGGCGGCAAGCCGCTTGGCCAGCGACATGAGCGTGTCAATATCGCGCTGATTCTGGGCGCTGGCGGAGCTGGTGAAGCCGAGCAATGCGAGGGCGCAAGCGAGGATCGCGCTTGAACTGAACCTGAAGAAAAACCGGGGCGAGGTTGGCATCATGGCTAAGTGACCTGAGGATGACTGATTGCGCGTGGCCCATTGGCCTATTGGGGCAAGGCGGGGCGGAACCTAATCTACTTATTGTACACAACGGGCAGTGAGCCGGTTTGTTCGATCTGTTTTTGGAGGGGATCGAAAAATAGATTGGAGGCGAAAAATTGGAGCCGAAAGATTGGAGCCGACAGCGCGGTTAGAAGC
>CAZYQL010000297.1:1696-3130 GCA_964650055.1 uncultured Phycisphaeraceae bacterium
ATTGGAGGCGAAAAATTGGAGCCGAAAGATTGGAGCCGACAGCGCGGTTAGAAGCGGGAATAGCCTTTAGGCCCCGGACAATCGCCCTTTGCCGTTGCGTTTGGCATCGTAGAGAAGCTCATCGGCTCGCTTGAGCAGGTCGGGGGGCGAGGCGGCTCCGTCGCGCAGCATCGAAGATGCTCCCATGCTCAGATCAGGCTTGACATCGCCTTTGATGGTGACGCGAACGTGCTGTCGAAACAGAGCGTGGAGTTGGTCTGCCAGTTGACGAACACGGGTCATGCTGATGCCGGGCATGAGGATGAGGAACTCGTCGCCGCCCAGTCGGATGGCGTGGTCATCGTGGCGGATCAGGCCTTTCATGAGCTGGGCAAGCGTGCGAAGCAGTTCGTCGCCTTTGCCATGGCCCAGGGTGTCGTTGATCTTTTTGAAATTGTCCATGTCGATGGCGACGCAGACGAGGTCGATATTGGACTGCGCGCACGATTCAAATAGGCCCGGCAGCGTTTCATCGAGGAACCTGCGATTGCCCAGTCCAGTGAGCGAATCGCGCATGGCCAGCTCTTTCAGATTACGCGTCGCCATGCGCGTCGCACGTTCCACGCGATCATCGAGCGTTCGGCGAAGCTGCTTCGCATCGTTGTGATCGCGCGTGACATGCACCGCAAGACCTTGCACAATCCGAGCAATCTCGCCCACTTCATCGGTGCGATCAATCGGCAAGGCCGCTTCGATATCTCCGCGCGATGGCACACCCGCATTGCGAAGCTTTTCAAGAATGCGATCGAGCGGCCCGCACGCCCAGTGAATGCCCAGAATGATCAGCATCACCGCAGCAATCGCCAGTCCAAGGAGCAGCGGCCAGATGCGATACTTCGTGCTCGCTTCGATCATGCCCAAGCCAACGCCGGCAATCAGCGCCAGCAAAATGAGCAGGGCGATTTTGATGCGCAGGGCGGCATCGTCCCAGGAGCGTGCTGTGGTTGCCGCGATGGGGCTCGACTGCGAATCACCGGATACGGCTTGCGGTTTAGCGGCGCTGCTGACTCTCGCCTTGCTGCCCGCGACAGACTCCTTGTCTTTGCACAGGCGAAAGGTTGCGGGCACATCGGCCCCACGGATTGGCAGCGTAGATCGGCTCACACTGTTCCTATCGGGCAGTCAGAGGCGGCAATTGATGTCCAGTTGATTGAGCAACGGGTGATAACTCAGGGTGGTCACAGGCGAAATTCATTTTTACCACGAAGGCACGAAGACACGAAGAACGGCAAGCAGGATCAGGATTAAGACAGAACCGTAATGGCCACCGAGACACGAAAGGACACCGAGGAAGACAAGAAGGCTAGAAGTTATGGATTCAAAACTTCGTGTCTTCGTGCCTTCGTGGTTAAACCGAATTAGCAATTGCATATTGCTATATGCGGTGGCCCTGAT
>CAZYQL010000298.1:0-1511 GCA_964650055.1 uncultured Phycisphaeraceae bacterium
GTTTGGTTCTGTTTCACGTTGGCTTGCTGGTTGCTTGCACGGCGTGTTTGCGAAACTCTTCGGTGATTTCGCAGCCGCATTCGGGACAGGATCTGGCGTTGGAAGCGAGTGAGCCTTGCAGGTCGTATTGGCACTGCGGGCACAGGCGATCCTGGGCTGCCATGATGATGCGCAGCGAGCGAACTTTTTTATTGAAGTGGATCAGGTAAGCCACCAGCGCCAGCGTCAGCAGCGATGAGGCGATGCCCATGACCAGCTCCCAGCCGTCGCCGTTGCGGTTGTATTTGCGGATGCAAAACAGCGTGAAGAATCCATCGAAGGCGATGGCGGCAGCAATAAGAACGCGATGGAATAGGACGATGGTCATGTGTTTGATTCGCGTGAATAGGCTATTGTACGCTCGGGGCGTCCATTCATCTGATCTTGCGAGGAACAATATATGAAGCTAGGCATCATCAGCGACACTCACGATCGGCTGCCCACCTTTCGCCGGGCCATCGCCATGTTCGAAAGGCTCAAGGTCGATGCCATCCTTCATGCTGGTGACTACGTCGCCCCCTTCGCCGCCAAGCTCATCGCTCCCGATGTCCAGCGCATCCCGGTGTACTGTGTTTATGGCAACAACGATGGCGAGCGCAAAGGTCTCAAGGCGGTGCTGCCGCAGATCGTGGAAGGCCCCTTGAAGATCAGGCTCGGCGGACGCAACATCGTGATGCATCACTTCATCGACTGGCTCAAACCCGCCGACTATGCCGAGGCGGACATCATCATCACCGGGCACACGCACAGCGTCGTCAACGAAATCAAAGATGGCAAACTCTTCCTCAATCCCGGCGAATGCTGCGGCTGGGTGAGCGACCTGTGTACCGTCGCCCTGCTCGACACCCAAACCGCCAAGGCGGAAGTCGTGCAGGTGCATGAGTGATGCAAGTCATTCAGACCGCAATCGACCGCAATCGACCGCAACGAACACGACTGATCGCAGGTGATGTATGAACGCATGGGCAATTGCAGGGCTGGTCGTGCTGATCATCATCGCCTGGTGCGCGTTCTGGGTTGGCCTGATCTCCCTGATCTCTAGGCTGGGCGGCTGGCGACGATTGGCGCAAACTTATGCGATGACTGTTGCGAGTGCGTCATCATCTGGAGATAGGGAACTGCCGCACCCGCTTGGCCTTGACGCCGCCAATGAGAAGCAGAAAGAGCCGAGTCGCCGGACGTTTGCGATGCAGAGCTTATCGCTGCGGCAATTCGTCGGATACAACAACGTCGTACATTTTGCTGTGCGCGATGAAGGCCTGGCGATCAGCGTGATGAAAGTATTTTCCTTTGGTCACGCCCCGCTCTTGCTGCCTTGGAAAGAGATGACCATCACACCCACCACGTGCATGGGTTTCAAGGTGGTGCGAATCGTGATGGAGCGCGAGCCTTATGTTCCGATCACCATCCGCCCCAAACTGGCCAAGCAACTAGCCGCCGCTGCGGGTGAACAATGGCCTGCTGCCTCTGAC
>CAZYQL010000298.1:1611-3126 GCA_964650055.1 uncultured Phycisphaeraceae bacterium
GGCTCCTGCATCGCCCTTTCGATAGCGGCATCAAACTCCTTCGCCAGATCGATCTGCAACGGCTCTTCGGAAATCTTGGCGGCCTCGACTTCACGCTGAGCCAGCGTCAGAAAATCGCGCAGCTCGGTGTCGGTGATTTTCTTCTTCAATTCTTTCTTGCCTTCACTGTCGGTGGTGCTGATGACGGCAAACATCGGATCGAGCCTGGCGTAATCGATTTTCTTCTCGATGACACCGCGCGCCAGTCGTTGCAGCGTCAGGTGGGCCGCCTTCTTTTCATCATCGCTGAGTCCTGATGGAGTCACGTGCTGCTGCTCGATGAAGAGCACCATGCCCACCGGCAGCAGCGGGCCCTCGACCAGTTCCTTGCCGATGCGCTCGAGCTGTTCATCGGTGATCTTGCCATCGATGAAATCAGTGCGCAGCTTTTCCACGCGGGTGATCAGGGCCTGCTTCTGGTCGGCAGGCAGGTCCGATTGCTCGATGGTTTTCTTGACGACATAGGAGACGAGTCGGGCACCGAGCGAGCGGTAGTTGAGCGCGATGTAGGTGCCGCCGATGAGGAGGATCGCCACGCAGATGAGTGTGACAACGAGGCAGCCCTTGCCGCAGCCGGAGGAGGAGGCTTTCTTGAAGGCTGGCGGGTCGTATTGGTCGTTCTGATTTTTCAGGTCGAGATTCATGCGTGGATCCAGCGTGAAGAGGTTGCGCCATACTTTAACTTGAAATGAAGTAAACAGATTGGCGATGTCGCACGAGACAAGCCGGCAGCACAATCATCATTCACTTTTCAGCTTCGTCAATGTAAGATGTTTCAGTCCACCGGGCTTCATCTTGGCGAAGGTTTCTTCATGAACGAATTAAAGACAAGCCGCGCGGGTTTTACGCTCATTGAGTTGTTGGTGGTGATATCGATCATCACGCTGCTGATCTCGATCATTCATCCGCAACTTAGCCGGGCCAAGTATGAAGCAACAATCACCATCTGCTTGTCGAATCATCATCAGTGGGGTAACGCGGTGATTGCCTATGCGGGTGACAATCGCGAAGCGCTGCCGCGGCAGGATGAAACATTTACCACGGGTGTGAACACGTGGGACGTGTCCAATCGGTTTCCACTTGCGGTTGCTCAGTACGGGCTGGCGGATCATCGAATTTGGGATTGTCCGAGCACGCCGCAGTTCCCGCGCACTGTCACCAGTTGGCAGGGAGCACTGGCCCATTTCAACTCGGCTTATACATATTTTTCCATCGTCCCGCGTGACTGGTGGGTACCACGCAGGTTCGGCTCCAAATACTTTCCATCCACCCAGTCCGATCCCACCAGCGATCCCATCGGCTGGCCGACGCACATCACCTCCAACAACGGCGCCAAGGCTCCGATCCTTTCGGACCGCCTTGCCAAGTCCGTCTCTCTGGGGCCAACAGGTGTCATCGGTTCCATCTACGGACACCGCTGGGCCAACGAGCTTGAATCCACCACCATCCTCTTCCTCGACGCCCACGCGGAACGAC
>CAZYQL010000299.1:0-3100 GCA_964650055.1 uncultured Phycisphaeraceae bacterium
GAGTCGCGGCTCTTTGCGGGTTCTTTGCCGTATCACTTTTCGCGGTATCACTTTTCGCCGTTGTCGTGCTGATCGTTTGCTGCTTCGATGGTCAGCGATTTCACACGCTTGGATTCGTAAACCTCGATGGTGTTGCCGGGCTTGCGCACGATGAAAGCTGCGGCGTCTTTTTGTTTATCCACGAATGCCAGGCCGCGCTGCGGCCCGAGGACAGCGACGGTAGTGGAGAGCACATCGGAGAGGGTGCCGGTGGGCGCGACGATGGAGACGCTTGAGTGGTCGGTGAGGCCGAGGCCTGTTTTAGAATCGACGATGTGCGAGTAGCGCTGGCCATCGATTTCGATGTGTTGCCAGGCGTCGCCGCTGGTGGAGATGGCAGCGCTAGTGAGAATGACATACTGACTGGGCGGCTCATTTCGCGGATCGAGTGAGCCGATGCCGATGCGCCAGCCCTTGCGACCCGGAGGCGGATCGCCCACGACCACGCCGCCGCCGCCGTCGATCATGGCGCGGGTGAAGCCTTGCTGCTTGAGAATTTTCATCGCTTCATCGCAGGCGTAGCCTTTGCCGATGCCGCCCGCATCGAGTCGCATGTTGGCATGCATCAAGCGCACGGACTGCGTCTTCGTATCGAATTCGATTTTGTCATAGCCCACGGTTTTGACTGCTGCATCGAGACGTTCACGCGAAGGCAACTGCCCATTGCGACGAGCCCACCGCCAGAGCTGCACGACGGGGCCGATGGTGATGTCGAAGGCTCCATCACTTTGCCGGGAGTAGTCATCGCTGATCCGCAGCACGTTCCAAAGATCATCGCTGACCTTGATCCACTGGCCGTTACCGGATGCTGCGCCGAGCTGGCTCAGCTCGCTGGTGCGCAGGTAGTCGCTGAGAATTTCATTGAGCTGATCGATGCGGGCAAACGCGGCTGCGGCAGCTTTACTCGCTTTGACTTCATCGTGACCGTAAATGACCACGCCAAACTGCGTACCCATTTGCGGATGCGTGTACTCAAAGCGCGACAGCGAAGCATCGCCACTTTCCAAGAACGACTGACATCCCGCCAGCAGCACGAGGCACAACAACAGTGGCCCTGTGCGGGGCAAGTCAAGTAAGAGAAGCATCCCAGGTGTACGGCTCATCGATTTCCTCTGTTCTGATCTGTGCAAGCAATTACATCTTCCATCAATTAGAAGTCCATAGCTCTGCTTCATCGCGATTCATGCTTCTTACGCACTCGTTACACAGCCACACACACTGCGAAGTTATGATTTGTAACAACTGAAGAGTTGTTACGATAGTGGCTGTTTGAATTCCTATATCCACCATTCTTCAGGGAGACTGAAATGTCCGCAAACCTTCTGACACCAAATCATCGCCTTCGCTTGAGCCTTCCGCTGATGATCCACATGGTCGTGGCGATGTTTATTTCACCGCTGGCAATGGCTGCCGATCTTTCCGATGCGGACAAAGCGACCGTCGCTCAGATTCAGTCGTTGATGTCGCGTACGGAGCAGAGTCTGAAATTCGCAACCGATACGGCAGGTCCTGGTGATGGCAACCTGACGGGCACCAAAGCCAAGCTCACCGCGATTCGCCTGGAGCCAGCCGCCAGTGCGATGCCTGTGATTCAAGAGAAGCTCAAGACACTACCTGCGGACAATGCCGATGTGATGGCCTTGCAGAAGCGGGCCGATGCCAACAGCGCCGCAGTGACCGCGCTGCAAACCCGCATCACTGGCAAGGCTCCGGTGCCTGTTGATCCCGGCAAGAAGACCGTCAAGCTCGACTACAAGCAGGTCGATGCGCTCAAGGATGCCCAGTCTGTTCTGCGCGAAATCGAAGGCCAAAGCAGAGCGATCGAGAAGGTCGCCGCCCAGGTGAAGGAGACCCAAGACAAGACGACGATCAATCATCGCCTGATTGTCACCGCGATGAACTCGATCGCCTTCGTGCGTCAACGTGACAAATACATGGCTGGCCACATGGGCAAGTTGCCCGCCGATGGCACGGGGGTGGAGCCTGTGAGCGATGCGTGGAAGGCTGCGATTGCCTCCACGGATGCGAGCGAAAAAATCCTGTCGCCGGTGCATGAGCAACTGAGCAAACTGGTCGATCCCGCCAGCTATCCGAAGTTTGATGAGGATATGAAACGTCTGAGTGAACTCACCCGTCAGTACGCCAATGCCGATCAGTTTCTCTCCAATCGCGAACAAGCGGGGCTGGCTTTTGAGCAGATGACCGCTGCCCGCGATGAGATGGCGCGCGTCGTCAAGACCTACGCGATTCTCATACTGCAGAAAACCGAGCGAGGTAAAAGCCTGACCAATCAGGAGGCTTACTTCAATGAGAAACAAGCCGCGTTCAATACCGCGGCCCAGGAGCAGATCAAGACGCTGCCCGCAGAAATCCGCAAACACATCAACGATGTAACCACCATGGCTGCTCAGGCTGTCAAAGAAGAAAAGCCTGCGTTCTTCACCGGCGGCATCGAACAGACCATGGGCTTCGCTCAGGAAAAACAAACCCTCCTCGCCAAGCTCTCGCCCGAAGCTGGCAAAGCCACGCAAAGCGAACTCGACGCCACTCGCGCTCAGCTTAAGGAACAGCAAAAGTCCCTGAGCGCCGCAATCATCGCTGCCAACGAGTTGCCACCGGATCGCTACGCCGCAGATGACCGCGCCAAGCTCATCGAACTCGCCATCGCCACTTGGAAAAAGCAGCAGCCCGATGCGGTCATCATGGCCTCGCGCATCCCCGGCGAAAAATGGTCACGTAACACCGTCTGGCGTTTCGAGAATCGTTCGTGGTACCTCGTCGATCTTTCCAAGCTGCAAGTGCAACTGATCGTCAAACACGAAAACAATCTCGCCGCCATTCGCCCGATCAATCTCTACATCAATCATCAAGAAGGCGATCGGCTCAGCGCCGGTGCCATGGACAGCATCAAGGATGAACTGACGCCGCAGCGATTTCTGCAGCAGTCGAAAGTGAAGTAAACCGACCTCTTACTCCCCTCCTTCCTAGGGAGGGGCCGGGGGAGGGTCGGTTGTACGATAAAAAAAATGCTCGGCTCACAACGGATTCCCAAGAGCGACCC
>CAZYQL010000300.1:0-3096 GCA_964650055.1 uncultured Phycisphaeraceae bacterium
GTTCAAGGTTCAAGGTTCTAAGTCAGGGGAACGTGAAATCGCAGGCCGGTGAAGGCCTGTAAAAGCATTGGACGTACGAGAGGCACTGTGGTTCCCGGAGGACAAAAAGAAATGAAAATGACTCTGGACTCTGGACTCCGGACTCTGGACTTCCATCGGGCTTGGTACGGGAGCGAAGCCGCGAGCGGCTTTACTTGGGCGCATACGCTTCATCGAGAATCTTCACCAGTTCATTCTGCGTGCGCAGCACCGTATCCAGAGGCACACGGATTTCGTTGAAGAGGAAACTGAACGCGACCGCAGGCCCATCATCCACATCATTCTGATCGGTGGGTTGCACACCTGTGTTGGCCTTGGGCTTGTTGCTCGGAGCGATGTAGTAACCACTCAAACAACTGACGCCGTTGATGTAACCGGTCTTCGCATGCACACGGCCTTTAAGCCCTTTCATACGATCATCGAGCGTGCCATCGACACCGGCAATCGACATGCTGTCGCGGTAAGGCTTGCCGAGTTTCGCATTCTTGTGCATGGCGGCAAGCACATCGACCATGATGCGAGCCGTCACGCGATTGTCCCGGCTCATCCCGCTGCCATCAGCAGTACGCACAGCAGCCGCCGCAGTACCGATCTGCTTTTGAAGGAACAAGCGAACCGCCGCAGCACCATTATCAAAACTCCCCGGCGCACCTGTCGCTTTGAAACCGATGCGCTTGAATAAGGCCTCGGCATAAAGATTCTGCGAGTTCTTGTTGCAGCGCGAAAGCACGATGCTCAAGGGTGTACGAATGATATGCAAAGGCTTGCCCGCGCCGAGCACATCCTGCGGCTTGGGCCGGCCTACTGATCCCACCGCGATGCCCGCCTTGGCCAGACGATCCGCCAGAATCTGCCCGAAAAACAGCGGCGGATCGTGCAGCGTCACATTCACCGGACTGGTGCGCTTGTTCTTCACACTGCCTCGGAACGTCATCTCATTCGTACCAATTCTTCGGCTGATCCAGAACGTGTCGCTGTTACCCGTGGTGGCGATGTTGGTGGTGGAGATAAACGGTGCCGCGGGAATCACACGCACAAACGGACTGTCCCCCGCCACTGTCGAAGGCACCGGATAAACGTCCAGACAGTTGGTGTAAAAATTCAGCCCTGCGACCTGTGCGCAGTACCAACGATTGAGCTGATCGGCGGGCCAGGTCGGGTGAACAAACGTGGTATCGAAAATCGAATCATCAATGATGAGCCGCGAGACTTTGGTGATGTTGGCTTTCTTGACGACGTCGATCCAGAGCTGAATCATCGCTTCGACATCGCCGATCTGGTTGCCGTATTTGCGAAGGACGGTGTCATCGCCAAAGGCCGGGTCACCATCGCCTTTGACGACGAGAATTGCATCGGTCTGCGGAGCTTTGTCATCGGCGGGCGGATTCAGCAGCGAGAGCTTGGTTTCAAAAACGAAGTCGTGGCCGAGCGTGCCCAGTGCCGCTGCGGAGGTGATGAGTTTCAGATTGCTGGCGGGAATCATCGCCTCATCCTGATTGGATCGCACGATGGCGCGGCCGGTTTCGAGATCGACGGCATAGAGCGCGACCTGCGTCTTGCCCATGCCAGCTGAGTGAATCGTCTCAGCCATCTTCAGATCAACAGCAACGACCGGCCCGGCAACAGAGACGTTGACAGCCACGCTGCTCAAAGTGACCAATAGAAAAGCAAGTGCGATGGCGAAGCGACGGGGCATCATCAAGACCTCCATGTCCGAAAGAAGCGGCACGCTGATGCAGCGCGCATAAAACAACGTGGATATGTACAGGTTATCCGTTTGAGCGATGTCAATCCAGCGCGGCGCGGTGGCGTGTGATCTGTTCGTAGATTTCCGCGTATCGCTTGTGCATCTGCTGCTGGGTGAAAGTCGCAAGCAATCGGGCCCGGCCAGCTTCACCCATGCGCTGTCGCATCAGCGGATCACGCAGCAATGTGGCGAGACTTACACCCAGTGCGGCATGTTCGGAGCGAGGCGAGAGCAGACCTGATTCGCCGTGGGCGACCACTTCGCCGTTGCCGCCGACATTGGTGGCGGCAATGGGAATCGCAGCGCCCATCGCTTCGAGGAGCGTCACCGAAATGCCTTCGCTAAGGCTGCTGAGCATGAACACATCGGCAGCGCTCATCAGCCTTGGAATGTCGCTGCGCACACCGAGAAAGCGCACGAGGCTACTAACCTGAAGCTGAGCAATGAGCGATTCAATTTTTTCGCGCTCATCACCATCGCCCACCAGCAGCAGCAGTGGCTTGTTAGCTTCATTGAACGTCCCCGCCGCCGCAGCGAATGCACGCACTGCGGTGGCATGATCCTTCACAGGATGAAACCGCGCCACTTGTAGAACGACGCCACGATCAGCCGCGATGCTCAGCTCTGCGCGCACCGCAGCGCGGACCTGACCGGTGGTATCGACCTGGAAACGATCGGTGTCGATGCCGTTGTAAACGACTTCGATCCGCTGCTGCGCGATGCCTTCGTTGTTCACCAGTGCCTGCTTGACGAAGTTGCCCACTGCCGTGACCTGATCGCGTTTGCGAAGGAGCAGCTTGTTGGCGAAGACGCGTTTGGTCTTGCGGATATCGGGGTAATGCCGACCGTGCTCGGTGAAGAGAAGTCGCGGCGATGAAGTCAGGCTGCCCCAAATTCCACGCGAGGCTGAAGCATAAAAGAATGGTGTGTACTGATGGGCATGCAGCAACTCGATGCCATGCTCTTTCGTCAATGCACGAATACGACGAGCCACGGAGAGATCAACCCCAGGCTTGCGCTGTAGATCGACGACATTGAACCCTTCCGATGCGAGCTGCTCTCCGAGGGGGCCAACCTCATCGAGGCAGAGAAAGTGAAAATCGAATCGATCGCGCATCTGCCGCGCCAGCGCAGCGGCAAGAACCTCAGCACCCGCGAGGTAGAGACGATGAAGAACATGAGCGATGATCGGTTTGGGCAATGCGGCTTCCGAGGAACAGGTCTCAATCTCTCGTGCGGCCAAAACAAAGATCATCGCCTGCAAAGAGATCGCTGTCGTTTTACCATCGGCTCATGATGGGAGCGTTCGT
>CAZYQL010000301.1:0-3047 GCA_964650055.1 uncultured Phycisphaeraceae bacterium
TGCTGCATGAGTTCCTCGTGCTCTTCTCCAGTGTGATGGTGCGGCGCAGCATTGTCGATCAGGCGGCCAAAGCGGAAGCGCACGGTCAGCCGTTTGATTCGCGATGGACCAATTCGCAGGATTACGACTTGTGTCTGCGCTGTGCGAGGTTCGGGTCGTTTGCGTATGTCGCCCAGCCGCTGACGCTTTATCGCATTCATGGCGGGCATGGCGCGATGGGAAATCTTCCTCGCGCTTTTGGTTTTCACAGCCGGGTGCAGATGGATTTCGTCAAGCGCTATGGCAGCGAAGTTGGAATCGATGAAGCGGAAATCAAGCGACGAGTGGCGACCTTCATCGGCGGCCGCGCTGAGTCAGCCTTTTGGCAACGACAGTTTGAGACTGCGTTAAAGCTGTGCGCGCTGGCGAAAGAGCTGGGTGTGCATGGCCCGCGATTTGAAGCAGTGGAAAAGAAGGCATCCCGCCCTGTGTGGATTTACAAAATGAAGGATCGCATCGATCGACTGATCGGGAAAAAGCGATAGTTCAAGGTTCAAAGTTCAAGGTTCAAGGTTCAAAGTTTCGAGTTGAAACGTTTCCCGACACCCGATACCCGACACCCGCATCCTCATGCCTTCCTCTCCACTCCATCCTGATCGTCCGCTTCGCGTGCTGTATGTGGCGCGGGCGCCGTTTGTCAGCGGGGCGGAGCGGGCGATGATGTCGATGCTTGCTCATCTGGATCGCACGCGCATTGAGCCGCACCTGGCACTGGGGCATGAGACGGAACTGGTCGAGCAGGCTGGTGCGCTGAATATTCCGGTGACCATGCTGTCGGTGCCTAAGCGCACCCGCACGGGGATGCTTTCTTGGTGGCGTTCGCTTTGGCGACTGACGAAACTGGTCAAGCAGTTTGAGCCTGATGTGATGCACGCTAACGATGTGCCTTCATGTCAGGCGATGAGTGTGGTGGGTGCAAAGGCGAACGTGCCTCGCGTCGTGCATGTGCGCTGGGTTATCACCGCGCAGTCCGCTGGCTGGTGGGCCAGAGCGGGCGCGGAACGGCTGATCTGCATCAGCGACTGGGTCAAGCGCGAGCTAGGCGATGTCAGCGCGACGCCACTGAAGGATGCGAAACTGGAAGTGATTGCAGATGCGGTAGATTGGCCTGCGCTGAGCGAGGACATCATTGAGAAAAATGGTGAGCAGCAGGGCGATGATGACGCTACGCCGCGAGCGGCTGAAGACGTCACCTCAAAAGAACTGACGGTGGGTTTCACCGGGCAACTCATCGAATCCAAAGGCCTCGATCTGGTGATCGCTGCCATCGGCCGACTGCCGGTGCATCAGCGGCCCAGGCTGCTCGTGGCTGGTGAAGACACGCAGTCCGGCGGCGTCTATCTGGCCAAGCTCAAATCGCTCGCGCAGCAGTGCGGCGCGAGCGATCGCATTCAATGGCTCGGCTTCCTCAAAGATGTCACCACCGTGCACCGACAAGTCGATGCGATGGTCTGCCCTTCGCGCATCGAGCCGCTGGGCCTGGTGCCTTTGGAAGCAGCGCGGTACCACGTGCCCACCATCGCCAATCGCGTCGGCGGCCTGGCGGAAACCATCGAACATGATGTCACCGGCTACCTCGTGGAAGGCGGCGCTGATGACTGGGCACGGGCGCTGATCGTTGCACAGGAACGCGCTACATTGAAACGCTGGGGCGCAGCAGCACACGAGCGCACGAAGCAAAAATATTCGCCAGCGGTCTATCAGCGGAAGCTGATGGAAGTGTATGAATCATTGCGCACGACAGCAGCGCAAGTTTGAATGGCACGAGATGAAACGCATGACCAAAGTGATCGACATTCTGCTGGCCCAGAAATTCCTGCCTCAGCATGGCGGGTCAATCGCATGGATGAATAGCGTCTATAGCAGGTGGCCTTCGCCGGTGCAGGTGATCACGCATGATTACTACAACCACGCTCAGGGCACTGCGGAGTTTCCCAAGGTCGCGCAGCGGCCGACCAGCGGCGATCATGTCACCTCGCCCAATCTCATCATGGATCGGCGAGACATTTTCATCAGCGACTGGGGCATCGAAAGTGTCCACCGTCTCAAGCGCTATTGGCGCATGATGCGAGCTGTCAGCGAGCGACTTCGCGGCAGCAGTCGTGATACGACGGTGCGCGTTCACTGCATTCACGCGGTGCCTGAGGCGGTGAGTCTGATCCCGCTCAAATGGCGGTACGGCAAACGGCTGAGAATCATCTGCTACGCCCATGGTGAGGAGGTCACCGCCTGTTGTTCGAGCAGGCAATTGACTTTTCTTATGCACAAAGCTCACAAGGCGATCGACCTGATGATTGCTAACAGTCAAAATACGGTGCGATATCTGACGAACCACATCGACCTTGGCAAAGTAGTAGTGATCAATCCCGGTGTGGAGCTGGCGGCCTTCGATGGTGCGCTGGAAGCTGGCCAGGATTACCGAACTCAGCGCGGCTGGCAGGGAAAGCAGGTGGTACTGACGCTGGCCCGCATGGATGCCCGTAAGAATCAGGCGATGGTGCTGCGTGCTGTCGCGGCACTCAAAGAGAAATATCCAAACATGATTTACGTCTGTGCTGGCGGCGGCCAGATGAAGGAAAGGTTGCAAGCACTGACGACGAAACTGGGCATTAGCGATCGCGTGGAGTTTCCAGGCGAAGTGGATGGGGCGACGAAGATGGCGCTCTACGGCTGCTGCGATTTGTTTGCGATGCCGGCGATTCAGGTGGGGACTGATGTGGAAGGCTTCGGCATGGTGTTCATCGAGGCGGGTGCTTGTGGTAAGCCTTGCGTGGCGGGCAGCAGCGGCGGCCAGGCGGAGGCAGTGATCGATGGTCAAACGGGATTCGTCATCGATGGCAACGAACTGGATGCGGTCACAGGTGCGCTGGACCGTTTGTTAGCGGACCCGGTCTTGCGACAGCGCATGGGCGAAGCAGGGCGAATGAAGGCTCAGACGCTGGATTGGCCAGCAGTGGTTCAGCGAACCGTGGAAATGGTCGAAAAAATGGGATAGCAGAGGTCAGAGG
>CAZYQL010000302.1:0-3046 GCA_964650055.1 uncultured Phycisphaeraceae bacterium
ATCATCGACGGCTTCGTGATGAACATCTACAACGGCCTGCTCTTTAGCGACATGTCCTTCGGCGTCGATACCAAGGGCCAGTGGGTCTGGCGCACGCAAGGCGGTGACCTAGGCAACTACCTGGGCAACCGCGCTCACATCGAGATCATCGATGATGGCGATGGCTATATCGCAGTCGATGAAATTCGCTTTGGCGATGGCCCGGTTCATACTGAAGCGCCCGCCGCTTTTGCCGGGCAGCTTCTGGGTGATGATAAAACTTCACCCGAGCAGATCGCGGCAAAATATGGTGCAGTTTTCGCGCAGAGTCTTGCCGCATGGCAGGGCAACAAGATGACCAGCGATCAGGCAACAGTGATGCAGGTTGCTGCGGAGCGAGGTTTGTTCGTCAAGAGCGAAGCAGTGCGTGAGCAGTTCGCCAGCGATACGAAGGGATTGCGCGATCGCATCGAGCAGATTTCCAGAACGATTCCCGATCCGATCAAAGTGCAGGCCATGGCTGAGGGCAGCGGCGAAAATGAGTACGTCTTCATTCGTGGCAGCCACAAGAATCTGGGCGATGAAGTGGATCGCCGATTGCTCGAAGCGATTGCCGCCAAGCAGGCCCCGATCACGCAAGGCAGCGGTCGCCTTGAATTGGCCCAGCGCGTCGTCGATCCCAGCAATCCATTCTTCTCGCGGGTCATTGTCAATCGTCTTTGGCATCATCTGTTTGGCAGAGGCATCGTGCCGACGGTGGATGATTTTGGTTACATGGGTTTGCCGCCCAGTCATCCGGAACTGCTCGACTGGCTGGCGAGTGATTTCGTGAAGCAAGGCTACTCGCTCAAGCGGGCCGTGCGTCAGATGGTGCTCTCGAGTGTCTATCAGCAGTCGAGCCACATCACCATGAAAGACGAGCGCGAGCAGGCTGATCCGACCAATGAACTGCTGCATCGCTTTCCGATTCGGCGCCTTCAGGCTGAGGCGATTCGCGATGCGATTCTCACCGTCAGCGGTCGCCTCGATCGCACCGTGGGCGGGCCTAGTGTGCCGGTCTATGTGACGCCGTTCATGGAAGGGCGCGGTCGGCCGGGAAGCGGGCCACTCGATGGCAACGGCAGACGCAGTGTGTACACGGAGATTCGCCGAAACTTTCTGCCGCCGATGATGCTGGCTTTCGATTTCCCTTCGCCCTTCTCGACGATGGGCCGTCGCACCGTGTCGAATGTGCCCGCACAAGCTTTGATCCTGATGAACGATCCCTTCGTTGTGGAACAGGCCAAGCTGTGGGCACAAAATGAAGTGAAAGCCGGCGGCGATGCGGCAGCGCGACTGGATCGCATGTTCATCACCGCCATTGGCCGAGCTATTGAGAAGGATGAACTTGCCGCGCTACAATCCTTCATCACCGAGCAAGCCAAGCTATATAGCAGCAGCGCAGAAGATATACGGGTGTGGACCGATGTGGCTCACGTGATTTTCAATATGAAGGCGTTTGTATTTTTGAATTGAGAAGTTGAACCGCCTCACCATCGGCCTTGGATTTTGAAGTTTGTGATTTGTGATTTTCTCTCGGAGACCCCCATGCACTGTGGCAAATACATCGCTCCTGCACTGACCCGTCGCGACCTGCTGCGCCGCTGCGCCAATGGCTTTGGCGCTGTGGCGCTCACCTCGCTGCTCAACGATCGCGCCTACGGCGCTACCGCTGCGCCCGTCACCGGCATCGCCAGCACCACGCGCAATCCCATGCAGCCCAAGCCCACGCACTTTGCCCCCAAGGCCAAGTCGGTCATCTTCCTCTATATGGATGGCGGGCCTTCGCAAGTCGATACGTTCGACTACAAGCCGATGCTCGAAAAGTACAACGGCCAGGACCCGCGTAAAGCCATCGGCAAGCTCGAGAATACGCAGTTCAACAACATCGGCTCCGTCCTCAAATCGCCTTGGGATTTCAAAAAGTACGGCCAGAGCGGCCACATGATCAGCGACCTGTTTCCTTATGTCGCCAAGCACGCTGACGACCTGGCCGTCATCAAGTCGATGGTCTCGCTCTTTCCCGAACACACAGCCGCCAACTATTTTCTGCACACGGGCAGCGGCATTCAGGGACGGCCTTCGATGGGTGCTTGGATCGGTTACGGACTGGGCAGCGTCAATCAGAATCTGCCTGGTTTTATCGTGCTCAACGGCGGCCTGATTCCGCCGGGCGGCCTGGATAATTTCAACTCCGGCTTCCTCCCCGCCGCCTACCAAGGCTCCGTCTTCAAAGCGGGCAGCAACCCCGTGGCCAACATCAATCCCACCGAAGCCAGCGACAAACTTCAGCGCAGCAAACTCGATCTGCTCCGCTCACTCGATCAGAACACGCTCGCCCGCACCGGTAGCGATGATGGCATTGAATCGGCAATTGCCAACTATGAAATGGCGTATCGTATGCAGGGCGCTGTGCCGGAGCTGATGGACATCGCTGACGAAACGCAGGCCACGCAGGAAGCCTACGGCCTCGAAGCCAAACACAAAGCCACGCAAACCTTCGGCAGGCAATGCCTCATCGCCCGCCGCCTGGTCGAGCGCGGCGTGCGCTTCATCGAACTCACCTGCCCCGGCGGCGCAGGTGATCGCTGGGATCAACACAACAACCTCAAGGAAGGCCACGAGAAAAACGCGCTCGCTGTCGATCAGCCTATCGGTGCGCTCATCGGTGATCTGAAAGCGCGCGGCTTGCTCGATTCCACGCTCATCGTCTGGGCTGGCGAATTCGGCAGAACGCCCTTCGCGCAAGGCGGCAACGGGCGCGACCATAATCCTTATGCCTTCTCGCTCTGGATGGCCGGCGGCGGCGTCAAGGGCGGCGCCAGCCACGGCGAGTCCGATGCCTTCGGCTACAAGGTCGTCAGCGGCAAAGTCGAAATCCACGACCTCCACGCCACCATGCTCCATCAGCTTGGCGTCGAACACACCAAGTCCACCTTCCGCTTCTCCGGCCGCGACATGCGACTCACCGATGTGCATGGCCATGTCGTGAAAGAAATTCTCGCGTAAGAAGCATTCAGCGGTCAGC
>CAZYQL010000303.1:0-3028 GCA_964650055.1 uncultured Phycisphaeraceae bacterium
TAATTGAGCCATTGGCTTCAATGGGGCCACGCTTTTGATCGCGTGGAAATGCTTTCGGGCGTGCTGGGCGCTGAGGCGGTGCAGCTCGCTTCAATGGGGCCACGCTTTTGATCGCGTGGAAATCGATCCGCAGCGCAAAGGCCGCCGCGACGCAAAACTCGCTTCAATGGGGCCACGCTTTTGATCGCGTGGAAATTCGCCCCAACGTTGGGTGGCCAATTTATGGGGCTAGCTTCAATGGGGCCACGCTTTTGATCGCGTGGAAATGACCAACATCTGCCTGATGCTGTCTCCTACCGCAACGCTTCAATGGGGCCACGCTTTTGATCGCGTGGAAATGCGAAGAACGAACTAGGCGAGCTGACTGCAGTACGTGGCTTCAATGGGGCCACGCTTTTGATCGCGTGGAAATGGTCGCCTTCATAACATCTGATGCTATATCAACCAAGCATCGGCAAAACGAGCGGTGGTCGGTGGCGACAGCTAACCTGTCCGACTGCAATAGCGAATTCGACTCGTAACTCTTTACTTGCCAAAGATCGCGAGAGGCGGCGGGGTTTTCTGCACCACCTCGCCGCTCGATGGCATTGAGCTGGCAACCATGGTCGATCATGCACTTGTCGAATGCCAGCTTTATCATCGACGGCCTTCGTCTCATGCATTGCAGTGTAGCAGTTTTTCTCAGCATCGTGAAGCTCATTGTACTCAGTCATCTTATTCCGGTCTTCATCTGATGGACTCATCGCTGCGGGAATGCTTGGCGTTTACTTGATGTGTCCAATTTCTCAACCAAGGTGGTGGCACAAGCGTTGCACGCGTACGTGGGATTACTTCGCATTGACGTTTGGCACTGTCTCACACGATCAATGTTCTTACCAGTGGCTTGTGCGGTCTGCCGATCACCTGCATGGCTGACTCAAGGCTCAGATGAGCGGGGCCAAGATCCAAGATGAGTAACTGATCTTCGCGATCGTGGATGTCGGGATGGAGTTGAGCTTTGAGCTGCGCCAACTCCTTGCTTGTGAGTTCGCAGAGGAAAACCGAAAACTGCACATGATCGCCCGCATCTTCGAGGGCATTGAACACCTTCACGCGACGCTTGTCGCTGCTGATGTCGTAGCTGATGAGGTAATGCCGGCGCGCCATGGGGTGATCCGAGTTTTATAGTCAGCAGGTTGCAATTCGTCTCGAAACCGCAAGCGACGGTTCCAGTGCCGTTCACTTGCTCATTGATTTAATTCATTCAATCAGCGTGTTACCAGGCTTGTATATTCCGGCACATCCCCTCGAAGCCATCGCGCCAGCAATCTGGCCTGCAACCGAATAATGGAACGCCAAGAGCAGCGGTAGTCGAAGACCGGATGGGTCACGAGCTGGTCAAGTCGCGATTCATATGCTTGAAGAAATGACTTGCGGCCGGCGGGTTGCAAAATGCAGCCGGCAGCGGAGCGGGTGAAGTTACGATTCTGCACCATGCCGGTGTTGATGGCGGTGATGACCGCTGAGTCCACGATGGTGGCGCGAAAGGGTTCCATGATGTCCAGTGCCAGCGATGGTCTTCCGTGGCGCGGCTGATGATAAAAACCCCACCAAGGATCGAGCCCTTCGCTGAGTAGTGCGACGGTACATTCCTTGGCGAGTAGTGCATATCCAAATGAGAGCATCGCATTCACCGGATCGCGCGGCGGCCGACGGTTGCGATGCGTGAAATCCCAGTTCGCATCAAAGTCACGAGGCTTGAGCATCAATGCGAAATGTTGAAAGTAGATCGCTGCAATGCTGCCTTCAAGCCCCAGCAGTTCTTCGAGTGAATGGGCTTGATCCACGCGCTTAGGGAGCTGAGCCAGATCATCGAGCACGCGATCTGGCACGGATGCATTTCGGCGAAGCAGCGAGCGCTGATTGCCCGCTTTATCCGCGACGAGCCTGCGAGCAAATTGAAGACACGCTTGCGGATCGGCAGCTACCCGAAACTGTGCAGCACGATCGTAAGCATTTCGCAGGCCCTGGCCGAAGGTGATGCCGCTGAACCAGTGACCTGTCGAAAGATAGACCACGGGGACATTCGCTTCGCAAAGCAGGTGAATGGTTTGCGTGGAGACTTGCACGTTACCGCAGAGTACAAGTTGACTGACATCCTTGAGCCTAGCCTCGGCGATCGGCTCGCGGTCTTTGCGGACGATGAGTCTGCTGTTGCTCTTGCCGACGGATGCGCCCTGCTCCTGCACATACATCGGCGTGGCGTACTCGCGGGCTGGGTACATGCGGCGAACATCAGGGCGCTGCTTATCGAGCGGCACAGCAGCGAGCGCCAGCGTTTCATCAGGCATGCAGATGCCATTGAGTGAACAACCATTGCATTTGGGACTGTCATCGAGTGGCGGCGGCAGTATTGTGGATTGCGATGCAAGATGCGCTTCGCGAAGGTATCGCAACGTGTCCGCTTCAAGCTCGGCAGTGAACGGCACATCCACACGTGTGCGTGAACCCGCAAAATAAAGCACGCCATGATCGCAGGCATATCCCTGCTCGCGCAGCAGCAGACCTTGAGCCATGAGCTGCACGCGCTCCGGCTCCCACGACCTTTCGGGATTATTCGGCACGCGCCCGCGCTTGGTCTCCACAGGTACCGCCTCGCTGCCATCAGAGGAAACGAGATCAAGCTTGGCGGTCAGATGGAGCGAGTCGGAACTGAGCGGAACCGAACGCGTGATGACAGGTGGCTCATCGCCAGCAGGTTTTGCTTTGGCGGATGACTTGGCGTGTGAAACGCTATCGGAGGTTTCAGCATTGCCATCTTCTTCGCCCTTTCCTTCGCTTGCGTGTGATGCGGATGCACTTGCCTTTTCATCTGCGAAGCCGCCAGCGGCTACTGCATCGGGCAACACGTGATCGAGTTGATCCACTCGCCGGTGGATGTGCCTGCCTTCGATGGTGTATTGATTATCCGCCCAGCGTCCTTCGACATGCATGAGGTGAAAGAGCCGCGGGCAGTAGACATATTCGTTGAGCATGCGCACGGGGAGAA
>CAZYQL010000304.1:0-2994 GCA_964650055.1 uncultured Phycisphaeraceae bacterium
GGGCGTGCAGCTTGCGATCACTTGCTTTGAAACTCGGGGCGAACCGTCCCGTCGTGGCTGATGATCGGCTTGGCGTTGGTCACCTTGCCCAGTTCGCGAACGCCCGGGCCTTTGCCATCGGTGCCCAGGTCTTCATCCATCGCAGCGACCAGGGTCTGAATTTTCTTGACGATCTGCGGGTGTTCATCGGCCACATCTTTGCTCTCGCCGATGTCCTGAGTCAGGTTGTAGAGTTTGGGTTTGCCACCTTCATCTGCCTTGTCGTTTTTGTCCTTGTTGGCATTCTTGCCGCCGCTGCCAGCAGGGGCGGACAGTTGCAGTTTCCATTCGCCGTGGCGCACCGCTTCGAGTTTCAGACCACGGAAGTAATAGAACGTTTCATGGGCGGGCTTGGCGTCGGCATCGCCGCGCAGGTGAGGCCAGAGATTTACGCCGTCGATCTTGCGATCCGTGGGCACCTTCGCACCCGCCAGTGCGGCGAATGTCGGCAAGATATCGAACATCGCCGCGATCGCATCGGTCTGCGTACCGGCAGGAATCTGTCCGGGCCACCAGGCGATGGTGCAGGTGCGCATGCCGCCTTCGAGTGTGCTGCTTTTGAATCCGCGCAGCGGGGCGTTGCTGCCGCGAGCTGTGCCGCCGTTGTCACTGGTGAAGATGACGAGTGTTTTTTCAGCGAGGCCGCGCTCTCGAATGGCATCAAGTACCTGGCCCACGCTCCAATCAGTTTCTTCAACCCAGTCGCTGTACAGACCGTGCGATGATTTGCCCGCCCACGCTTTGCCGGGGTAGAGCGGGAAGTGAACAGAGCTATGCGCCAGGTAGAGGAAGAACGGTTTATCCTTGTGCTTGTCGATGAACTGAACCGATTCCTTCGTGTAGATTTCCACGAGCGATTGCTGATCATCTTGCAGCACGCGCTTGACGACCGTGCCGTTACGCATCAGCGGCAGCGGCGGCTGACCTTGACCGTTCTGTTTAGGCAACGGCTTTCCGAGATCCGATTTCACACCATCGGATGCTGGCCCCATGTCGTTGGAATAAGGCAAGCCGAAATAGTGATCGAATCCCTGCGCGTTGGGCAGGAGTTCGGGCTGATCACCCAGATGCCATTTGCCCACAAGACCCGTGGCGTAGCCTTGGGCTTTGAGCAGTTCAGCGATGGTCACTTCGCTGGGCGCGAGGCCCACATCATTAGCGGGAAAAAGTACGTGAGGAATCGGCAGGGCCCGCTTGGCGTAGCAGCCGGTCATCAGTGCGGCGCGTGAAGGCGAGCAGACAGGAGCTGCATAAAACGAAGTCAGCTTGCGACCTTCCTTGGCCATGCGAACCAGGTGAGGTGTGCGATTGATCTTCGAGCCAAACGGCTCCGTGTCGGCGTAACCCAGATCATCAATATTGATCACGATCAAATTGGGCGCCTTCGGCAGCGCATTGTCGGCGGCGACAGCTACGCCAGTGAAAAGCAACATGAAGAACAAGGCAACGAGAGTGGGGCGATGTTTCATGGGAAGTCTTTCATAGTGCCCCGGCCTTGGCCGGGGAGGTGCTGATCAATTCAAATGCCTGCTACTAAATCGACTTTACCACGAAGCCACGAAGCCACGAAGTTTTAAATACATGAAGCAATCAAACTCTGCCGCGCCGCCTTTCTTCGTGTCTTCGTGCCTTCGTGGTAAGAACGGATTTCATCTATTGCTAAGGCGCGGCATTGCGATAGAAGGTGATGCGCATACCGTCAGCATGTGCGGTGAGCGCGATGGGCATGTTGACCTTGCCGCCGGTGTAGCGAAGGCGCTGGAAGTTGCCATGCGATCAGCGACAAGTTGGAACCCGCTGCACTGGCGTTATTGCGATCCGGTTGGAGAGTGTTACAACGCCTGTGAAAATGCCCAGCGATTTTATCGGCCTCCCCCGTTGTGTTCACGCACTAACGCGGAACAGCCGATGATGGCTTTATGATCGACGCCGCATCCATCAGTCAATTCACGCAGGCCAATGTTGCCGCTGAGGTCAACATGAAGGTCGCAGTGAAAACCAAGGACATCGCCAAGCAGCAAGGGGCCGCGGCGATTTCACTTCTGGAAAAAGCGGCGCAGTTGTCGAAGTCGCTCGCCACCGAGCCAGGCAAAGGCCGTCGGCTTGATGTGGCTGGATAAGCTTCGATCCTCATCTATTTCATACACGAATCCGCAGGCGACATCGATTGCCGCCGCCCGCGCTCTTCTCTACACTCGCCGCATGACCCAGGCCATCATCTTCGATTTCGACGGCGTCATTGTGGACTCCGAACCCCTGCACTACCGCGCCTTTCTGCGAACCGCGCAAGAGGCGGGCGTTGATATCGATTTTGATTACGACCAGTACCTGCGCAAATACGTGGGCTTCGATGATCGCGAAGGCTTCAGCGAGATGATCGCCGCCGCTGATCCCGCTGCTGCGAAGTCGCCAGGCTTTGCCTCACAGATTGCAACACTCTGCGAGAGTAAGAAGCATGTCTTTGCCGCGATTGTTGAAGAGGGATTCGAGACCATCCCCGGTGTCCTCGATTTCATCGCCAGTCTTCCTGCGACATTTCCCATCGCCATCGCCAGCGGAGCCACACGCGAAGACATCGAACTGATCGTCAGCAAACTCGGCATCGCCTCGCGCTTCTCCACGATCGTCACCGCCAGTGATGTGGCCCGTTCCAAGCCTGATCCGATGACCTATCGCATGGCCCTGGAGAATCTGCGCGTAAGTCATCCTGATCTGAATCTGAGCGCATCGCAGGTCGTGGCTATCGAAGACACCGCAGCGGGCATCGAGTCCGCACGTGGAGCCGGGCTGCATGTGCTTGGGCTGACGACGACGACTGATGGCACGAATCTCGGCCGCGCCAGTCGGGTGATCAAAGGGTTTGAGGAACTGAGCCTGGCGAAGATGCAGCAGTGGTTTGGATGAAGCGACTGCGATGCGATGCACTGAGCCGCGACTCAACGAGTCGCGGACGTC
>CAZYQL010000305.1:0-2910 GCA_964650055.1 uncultured Phycisphaeraceae bacterium
TCGGTTGTACGATAAAAAAAATGCTCGGCTCACAACGGATTCCCAAGAGCGACCCTCCCCTAACCCCTCCCTAGGAGGGAGGGGAATAATGAAAGCATTGCCCCGCACAACCGTGCTGAGTAAATCCCATGGCCAACACTGTTCTCGTTATCGAAGATGATGCTGCCATTCGCCGTGGCATTGTCGATTCGCTCAAGTTCGAAGGCTACACCACCTTCGAAGCAGGCGATGGTGCGACGGGCCTCGATATGGCCTTGGGCGTCAGTTGCAATCTCATTCTGCTCGATCTCGTGCTGCCCAAACGCGATGGGCTTTCCATCCTTAAAGAAGTTCGCCTGGCTAAGCCTACGCTGCCGGTGATCATTCTCACCGCCCGTGGCGAAGAGCACGATCGCGTGCAGGGGCTCAAGCTTGGCGCGGATGATTATGTGGTCAAGCCGTTCAGTGTGAAGGAGCTTCTGGCGCGCGTTCAGGCGGTGCTTCGGCGAAGCCCAGAGCGGCCGATGGATGTGGATGAAGTGAAATTCCCAGGCGGAACAGCCGACCTCAACCGCCGTGAACTTCGCTACGACGGCGGCGAGCGCTGCGAACTGTCTGACCGCGAAATGGAACTGCTGCGCTACCTCGCCATCAACGGCGGCAGAGCTATTTCGCGCGATGAAATTCTCTCCCGCGTCTGGGGCATGGATCCCACCGGCGTCGCCACCCGCACCATCGATATGCACGTGGCCCGCCTCCGCGAAAAGCTCCGCGATGATGCCCACGAACCGAAAGTATTACTCACCGTGCGCGGCAAAGGATATATGTTTGCCAGCATATAGCCCCGGCCTTGGCCGGGGTGATTTCAGGATTTCCATCATGATTGCCTCATAGCATTGTGTGTATTCACCCCGGCCAAGACCGGGGCTATATGAAAGAACCCATGCGACGTCCCTGGCTCATCGGCATCGTGTTCACCTTCTGCGTCGCTGTCGTCTTCGTGGCGATGGCGTGGGTGAGTATCCGCGCCATTCGACTGGATCATGATGAAGCTGAAGCTCGCCGCCGCATCGCCATCGAAGAAGATGTGCGCCTGGTCATCTCCCGTCTCGATTCCATGCTCGCTCCGCTGATCATGCAGGAGAACGCCCGGCCATACTTTCTTTACCGCGCTTTCTATTCGCCGCAGCGTGCCTACACCGAAATGTACGCCACCATTGAGTCGAACAAAATTCTCGTGCCTTCGCCGCTGCTGACGCATCGCACACCGCACGTGCTGCTTCATTTTCAGATGAATCCCGATGGCACGATCACCTCGCCGCAGGTGCCTCAGAGCAACATGCGCGATGTGGCCGAGTCGCAGTTTGCAGCACATGAAGACATCGTCGCTGCCGAGGAACTGCTCGCCAAACTCAACAACTCAATGACGCGTGACACACTGCTGGCGGCGCTGCCGCCGGAGCTGACGCCGATGCAGCGCCTAGAACGTCAGCTTCAACTCTTGCAGGTCGAGCGCGGCAACAGCTACACCAGTCGCATGGGTCAACGCAGTGTCATCGAATGGCAGGCACGCAACGAAGCACAGAACGCCTACGGCGAAGATCAGGTCAAGCAGAAAGCAGACCTCAACCGCATCATCGGGCCGATCTCCGACGTCACCGAAGGCGTCATGAAAGCGATCTGGCACAACGACACACTGCTGCTCGCCCGCCGCGTCACCATCAACGGCAAGTTCTACGTGCAAGGATGCTGGCTCAATTGGCCGGTGCTCAACGCCTGGCTTGCGGCGGGAATTCAGGATGTTTTTCCTGATGCACGCATCGTCCCCATTTCGCATGTCGATGATCACCCCAAGCCGCGCATGCTTGCCTCCGTGCCTGCGAAACTGATCGTGCATCGTGCCCCGCTCGCTGAGGCAGCAGGGCTGTCGCCGATTCAAACGACGCTGATTATCGCTTGGGTCTGCATGCTGCTGGCAGCCGTGGCGGTGGGCGTGCTCTTTTTTGGCGCTGTTCAGCTCAGCGAAAGGCGCGGCGCGTTTGTCTCTGCGGTGACGCACGAACTGCGCACGCCGCTGACGACGTTTCGCATGTACACGGAAATGCTCGAGCGCCAGATGGTGCCTGATGAAAGCCGAAGACAGGAATATCTCACGACGATGCGCGTGGAGGCGGATCGCCTGAGTCATCTCGTGGAAAACGTCCTTGCCTATGCACGATTGGAACACAGCAGCCCTGTATCGCGCGCGCAGGTTTTGCCGGTGGGTCAGATGATCGAGCGCATCAAGGATCGCATGGAGCAGCGGGCTCAGTCGGCTGGCATGAAGCTCAATGTGCAGCCTAACGGCGCAAGCGACACACCAGTGAAAGCTGACCCTGGTGCGGTAGAGCAGATCCTATTTAATCTCGTGGACAACGCGTGCAAGTATGCCGCCTCTGCGACGCAGCGCGACATTCAGATCGAAGCGTTTCGCCACAACGGCCACGTGAAGATTCGTGTGCGCGATCATGGCCCGGGCATCACGCTTCAGGAAGCTCGCCGGTTGTTTCAGCCGTTTAGAAAGTCAGCGAAAGATGCAGCGCACTCAGCGCCGGGCGTGGGTCTGGGCCTGGCGCTTTCGCGCAGACTGGCGCAGGCAATGGGTGGCGATTTGAAACTCAACGGCGACGGCGAAAGCGGCGCGTGTTTTGAGCTGACGCTGCCGGTGGAGAAGAGTTGAACGTGAGGGTTTTGTAGTCAGCCTGAGCCGCGACTCAACGAGTCGCGGACGTCAACGATTACTGAATGCGTAAATCGCGCGATGGTTTCAAGTCACGGGTGAATCTGAGAGGCCCAAGGTACACGGCGCGATCGTGCACCCCTTCATGCCGATGGCGTCCGCGACTCGTTGAGTCGCGGCTCAAAGACATGGTGGGCAGTGCCCACCCTACG
>CAZYQL010000306.1:0-2879 GCA_964650055.1 uncultured Phycisphaeraceae bacterium
GCGGGCAGGCTGCATTCCACGTAAAAAGAAGCGAAGCAGAGGCTCGATGGAGAAAGAGCATCGTGCGGAAATGATCCGCGCCGGTCAAGGCGTCGATCAGGTTGTGTGGTGTTGTTCTGAACCTGGGAGTTGACATGTTGCCCAATCGATTTGCGAAGTCGGTCCAGCGTGCCTTCACCGTTCCTGAAGTATTAGCGGTGGTGGCGGTCATCATGATCGTGCTATCCATTTTGCTGCCTGCGTTCTCAAGATCGCGCACTTACGTTCATCAGACCATGTGCGCTGCCAACATGCACAACTGGGGCGTTGCTATGCGCTCTTACGCCAACAACAATCGTGGCTTCTTTCCCGACAATCGATACGTTAACAACACCACAATCACTCAGGTGCAGATGAATGCCGCCTACCCGCCCACCTACAAGCATGGCTTCCACATCAGTTGGAACAGCTCCGTCGTGCAGCAGTTCTGGAAAGAGTATCTCGTCGAGAACAACAGCGCTGCCAAGACGAATGATCACGATGTGCTCAACTGTCCCACGCAGGTCTGGCACCAGGTCAATGACATCAACCTCGCAGGCGGACTCGTCGGCTATTTCTACATGCCCGGACGAACCCAGGACGTTGACACCAATTACAGCTTCGCAGGCAACGGATGGGTCTTCAAGGATCGCTTTGGCGGCCCCGACTCCAAAGCCCCGATCATGACGGACATGAAACAGTGGCACCCGGATCCCGCCTGGGGATGGTTCTTCGGCCCCGGCTACGCCAAACCAGGCGGCCCCATCTCCAGCCATGCACGCGCTTCCACAGGTGAGCCCGAAGGCGGCAACTTCCTCTTCGAAGATGCTCACGTCACATGGTTCAAGAGCGACACCACCGACGATCCCAGCATTGGCGATCCCAACGACATCATTCAACTCGGTGCCACCGTCGGCGGCGGATGGCGCCAGTATTACAAGATTCCCATCAACTAAGCGCGCTGCTCGCCGAGGCTGCACACGCTGGTCGCGTGCATTCGTGCTGCGTTGGTCTCGCACTTGACTGTCCATCCTCTCTCCATCTGCACCTGAGATTGTGCCGATATCTTTTGCATGGGATCGGTCGTTGCCGATCACCGTCCGCTGTGCGTTTTCTGCGTGCAGACCGATATGGATATCAGCATGCTCGAACTGACTACGCCCAATGACATTCAATCCCCGGCACCTAGCCAGGATGCGAATTCGCTTCCCAACCGCCGCCTGTTCGTGGTCATCACGATCGTTTTGATTCTGATCGGTTCGCTCGTTCGCATCGGCATCTTCCTTCAGGCACAGTCGCTTTGGATCGATGAAGCAGTGCTCGCGGATAACATCCTTTCCCGAGACTACGCTGGCCTGACCCAACCGCTGGATCACAACCAACTCGCACCCATCGGCTACCTCTGGCTCACAAAGCTTTCGACGCAGCTTCTTGGCACCGGCGAACTGGCGCTGCGACTGGTCTCGCTCATCGCTGGCCTTGTGACACTGCCCGCGCTCTGGCTGATGAGTCGCAGATTGCTCTCGCCCATCGGCGCGATGGTTGCCGTGGCCCTGGGTGTGTTCTCGCTTTCGCTCATCGACTACAGCAGCGAGGTCAAACCCTACGGCGTCGATGTGCTCGCTACCACCACGCTCCTCTGGCTGGGCCTTCGCGCTATGCAGCATGACTGGCACTACCGCTCGCTCGTTCCCTTGTCGCTGGTCAGCGCGGTCGCGGTCTGGCTGAGTATGACAGCGGTGTTTGTCGTTGTAGGAATTTACATGGCTGCCGCGATGACGAATCTGAATGCTACTCGCCGCAATAAGCTTGTCCCCATCATCACCACCGGCCTGGTCGCGGGCATTTCCTTCGGTCTGCACTTCATGCTCTTTCTGCGCCCTTCGATGGGCAGCCCGGTGATGCAGCAGTTCTGGGCCAACGATTTTCTCCCTCTGCCGCCGCGCTCGCTCAAGCAAATCGAATGGTTCGTACTCACCCCGCTGCAATACTTCACAGATCCCGCCGGCCTCTCTGCGATCGGCCTGGCATTGTCTACCGCGCTGATTGGCATTGCACTCTGGTGGCGAAAGCAGCGCGGCGCTTTGCTTGTGATCCTCATGCCCGTTGTACTTCTGATGATCGCCAGCGCTCTCAAGAAATATCCCATCCCCACCTCCGCGCAGGCCGGCGAACACTGGAGCGGCCGGCTCATCCTCTTCACCCTCCCCATCGCCTTCTTCGCCATCGCCACCGCCATCGAACGGCTCCACTCCCTCAGTTCCCGCGCCGCTCGTGCCGGGGCCCTCGTCATCGTGATGCTTCTGCTCATCCATCCCATGCTCGATCTCACCCGTCAGCTCAAAGCGGGTCAGCCTGCCGGTGATGTTCGCAACGTTTTTGAACATCTGATCAAGAAGCAGCAGCCGGGCGATGTCGTTTATCCCAATTGGCCGATGCATCAGCTCGCTGCCTACTACCGCCACCAGATGGACCTGAGCGATTCTTCGCGCTGGCTCAAGACGCATCCCGTCATCGTTCGGGACATGCTCACCGATGATGCCTGGACCCATCTCAACGACTGGGCCCGCTGGGAGCAGCAACTGATCGAGTTTCATGGCAAACGCGTCTGGCTCCTGATCTCGCATGAGCCCAGCGCGGGATCCAAGCCCGATGAAAAGTTCCTGCGCTCCCTGATGAATCGCCACGGCCAGATTCTCGACGAACTGAAAACCGATGAAGCCTCGCTCTATCTCGTTCAAGTGAATCAGCCTTCCCCCTGAGCGATTCAACGCTTCCCACATAGCCCCCGGCTTGCCGGGGGAAACTCCGGGGGTGACTCCGGGGCTGACTCCGGGGGTGACTTTTTCCTGCACAAACAA
>CAZYQL010000307.1:0-2802 GCA_964650055.1 uncultured Phycisphaeraceae bacterium
CATCTCGCGCACCGCTTCACTGAGGCCTACAAACACCGCGCGGCTGATAATCGAATGCCCGATGTGTAGTTCACTCATGCCAGGCAGCGTCGCAATCGGCTTCACATTCAGATAATTCAGCGCGTGTCCTGCGTTGAAGCGCATGCCCGCTTCGAGAATCTGTTCGCCAGCGCGGGTGACTTTTTCCAGTTCGCTTTGCAATGCTTTCACTTCAAACCTGCCGCCCGCATCGTGGAAGGCGTGGGCATAAGGCCCGGTGTGGATTTCGCAGACTTCAAAACCTGCTGCCGCTGCTGCATTGATCTGCTTTTCATCCGCATCAATGAACGCGCTGGGCGAAATGCCCGCGTCTTTGAGGCGCTTGACGACGAGCTTCATGCGCTTGAGCTGACCGGCAACATTCAGCCCGCCTTCCGTCGTCACTTCCGTACGACCTTCGGGCACGAGCGTACACATCGTCGGCTTGATCTTCCGCGCTATGGCGATCATCTCATCAGTTGCGCCCATCTCCAGATTAAATCGGCAGTGACAAGTTGCGGCGATGCGCTGAACATCATGATCCTGAATATGGCGGCGATCTTCGCGCAGATGCACGGTGATGACCTGAGCCCCGGCGAGCTGCGCCGCAGCCGCCGCCCAAACGGGATCGGGTTCGTAAGTGCGACGTGCCTGCCGAACAGTCGCGATGTGATCGATATTGACGCCTAGTTCAGACATGGAAGTTCAAAGTTCAAGGTTCTGAGTTCTGAGTTCAAAGTTCAAAGTTGTAAATACCACCTGATCCGAAGTTCCAAGACGTCATTCATCCTCGTGTTGCAAAGCAGCGTTCTCAAACTTTGAACCTTGAACCTTGAACTCTGACTTATGGTTTTAGTTGCAGCACCTGTTCCTCCGCGTGGTAGCTCGATCGCACCAGTGGGCCGGACTCGACGTGGCGGATGCCCATCATTTCGCCCAGGCGTTTGTATTCGAGGAACTGCGTCGGCGTGACCCAGCGGGTGATGGGCAGATGATCCCGCGTCGGCTGAAGGTATTGGCCGATGGTGAGAATGTCGCATGAGCCGTGGACGCTCATGGTGCCTGCGACCAGGTCGTGCATGAGTTCTTCGACTTCGTCATCAGTTTCGCCGATGCCGACCATGATGCCGGTCTTGACGACGAAGCCTTGCTCTTTGGCGGCGGCGAGTAGCTCGATGGAGCGCTCGTACTTGGCCTGCGGCCGCACTACTTTATAAAGACGTTTCACGGTCTCCATGTTGTGGTTAAGAATCTCCGGCCGCTCATCGAGCACCACCTGAAGCGCATCCCAGTCGCCACAGAAATCGGGGATGAGCACTTCGACACTGGTGCGCGGCGACTGCTTGCGAATCTGCCGAATCGTTTCGGCCCAGATCTCCGCGCCGCCGTCGGGTAACTCATCGCGGTTGACGCTGGTGATGACGATGTGCTTGAGATTCATCAGCGCCACCGCTTCACCGACACGGCGAGGCTCGTCTTTATCAAGGAACGGCGGCTTGCCGGTCTTGATGTGACAAAAGCCACACGAGCGCGTGCAGACATCGCCAAGGATCATCAGCGTGGCGGTGCCTCGCTCCCAGCACTCGCCCATGTTCGGGCAGCGTGCCGATTCGCAAACGGTGTGCAGCTTGTTTTCATCAACGATGCTGCGCAGCTTGGAAAAGCCGGGCCCGCCCGGCAGCTTGGCGCGCAGCCAGTCGGGTTTCTTGCGGCGGATGTAATCCTGCCCGGCATTATCAATGATGAACGGCGTCAAGGAAATCATGAGTTCCACAGTTTATCCGCAAAGTTTCCGCGAAGCGAGAAGGATGTCATCAAAGAATATTTAGTCGATCACCGCGCTGATGTCGCTACGCCGCAAGCGGCGGAAAAGCGACAGAGCCGCGACTCAACGAGTCGCGGACGTCCACGACCTGAAGGGGTGTACGTCGCGCTATGTTTCGACAGATCTCAGTTGGATTCAGACGCTGAGCCGCACAATCACTGAATAAATAAAACTCCATCAGTCCGTAGGCGTCCGCGACTCGTTGAGTCGCGGCTCAATAAAAAAACCCAGGCCAAAGGCCTGGGTTTATTGAAGATCAACTTGTGAAAAGCGAATCAGCCCGCAGCCTTCGCTGCTGCAATCACCGCATCGTAATCCGGTTCTTGTGCGATCTCGGGCACAAGCTGACGATACTTGACCAGGCCATCTTTGCCGACGACGAGCACCTCGCGGCAGAGCAGACCCGACAGCGGGCTGCCACCGAGCACGTTGCCATAAGCTTTGCCGAAGTTGCCATCGCGGAAGTCCGAGAGTGTGACCACATTGGTTGCACAGGCTGCACCGCACCAGCGTTTCTGGGCGAAGGGCAGATCGCGGCTGACGGTGACGATCTTGACGCCGGGCAATTTGGATGCTTCAGCGTTGAAGCGTTTGGTTTCGATATCGCAGATGCCCGTGTCCAGCGAAGGCACGGACGAGAGAATAACCGTGGTGCCTTTGAAGCTGGAGAGTTTCACTTCGGAGAGGTCGTTACCGATGAGCGTGGCTTCGGGCGCATTAGCGCCGACAGCCGGGCCATCGCCGGTGAGATTGACGGGAGTACCTTTGAAGGTGACGGTGCGTGCCATGGGGAGTCCTTTTGAGAAGGGCCTAGGGAAGAGGGCCTAGGGCCAAGGGGATAAGACATTGTTGATGCAAACGGCTGAGTGAAATTGTTGACGTAGTGAAATAGTCGCGGAGCAAATCGGTACTGCCTTGAAAGATCGAACCTAGGCCCTAGGCCCTGATCCCTAGGCCCT
>CAZYQL010000308.1:0-1090 GCA_964650055.1 uncultured Phycisphaeraceae bacterium
TGAGCCGCGACTCAACGAGTCGCGGACGTCAGCGAACTCGTGGCCGTCATGTAAGAAGAGAAATCCCTGGGCCGCAGGGCGATGATGCCTATGGACGCATCGCGCGATTCAACACCCTTCATGCCGGTGGCGTCCGCGACTCGTTGAGTCGCGGCTCAGCTTGCGTGCTCAAGGCAGCGCAGGCAGTTCCGGCCGAGCCATCAGTTCATCGATCACCGCATTGGCCTTCCCCAGCGCCCGGCGAATCGTCTCAATTTCCATTTGTGTCGCGGCTGCTTTTTCCTGCACCGTTTCATACTGCCCCGTCAGCGACTGCTGCTGAGTGCTCAGCGATTCGTTGGCGGCGGAAATGATGGCGTTTTGCCGATTCAGTTCATCGCGGGTTTTCTCGATCAGCGAAGATCGCTTCTGTTCGTAATCAAGCTGCGCCTGGTTGTACGTCGCTTTCGACCCCGACATCCACAGCGCGATGCCTGCCACCAGTGCGAGCGCACCCGCAACGGACCAGGCGATCTTGCTGTTGCGCTGAGCAGCGACGAGATGCGTCTGCCTGGCGTCGGCGAAAAGATTGCAGGTGGCATCGAGGCGCGAGACCAGTTGCACAAAGCGATATTCAAACCCGGTGGGCGATGGCGTTGCATCGACCTGCATCGCAGTTGATGCGTTTGCATTGGCAGCCAGCGATGCAACGGGCTGCATCTGCGCCTTGGCAAGCGCCGCCAGTTCACTGGACACCGCAGGCTCCGCCGCCGGTGCGCCGTCACGCCCTTGGGCTTGCCCCTCCGCATCGTCTGCCGGCGCCGCATCCTCCGCTGCACCTGCGGACGAGTCATCCACAAACGCCTCGCGTGGTTTTGCATTGACCTGCACAGGCCCCGACTGACGGGCGAACAGATCATTAAGCCCGCGCGCCAGTCGGCGAGGCTTGGGCGAAAACGGCCGCACTGTTTCGGTGGCGGTGGTCGTAGAACTATTGGAAGTGGTATCGGTGGAAGCGGTATCGGAAACCGAGTCCGAAGAACTCGAAGGGGCGTCATCCATGACGGGAAACTCCTGTTTGATTCACACAGTGTACCAATCGACGAATCAC
>CAZYQL010000308.1:1190-2732 GCA_964650055.1 uncultured Phycisphaeraceae bacterium
TCGTTCCATTAGCACCGGGCTAAGCCCGGTGCTAATGGAACTTGCCGCTTGCCTTTCGCCTGCACTTGTACGACAACATGACAACTCCGCTGCCTTCGCGCCAACCTTCAACCACGCCAGGATTTTTGCCATGTCGATTCACGCTGTTGCCGACCTGCTTGCCGGTAAGGCCCCGATGGATTCCACCGTCACCGTGCGTGGCTGGGTGCGAACCCGCCGCGATTCCAAAGCGGGGTTGTCTTTCGTTCATGTACACGATGGCTCCTGCTTCGATCCGATTCAGGTCGTCGCGCCAAACACGCTCGCCAACTACGACAGCGAAATCCTTCACCTCACCGCCGGCTGCTCCATCATCGTCACCGGCACCGTCGTCGCTTCCCAAGGCAAAGGTCAGTCCTGCGAAATTCAAGCCCACGAAATCAAAGTCACAGGCTTCGTCGATGACCCCGACACCTACCCCGTCTCCGCCAAGCGACACACCTTCGAATACCTGCGCGATGTCGCCCACCTTCGCGTTCGCACCAACACCTTCGGCGCTGTCGCCCGCCTGCGCCACTGCCTGAGCATGGCGGTCCATCGCTACTTCCACGAGCATGGCTTCTTCTGGGTACACACGCCCATCATCACCGCCAACGACTGCGAAGGCGCCGGCCAAATGTTCAAGGTCAGCACCCTCGACATCGCTAATCCGCGCAACATTCCGCTGACGCCCGATGGCAAAGTCGATTTCAGCGAGGACTTCTTCGGCAAGCAGGCTCACCTCACCGTCTCAGGTCAACTCAATGTGGAAACCTACTGCACCGCGCTGTCGAAGGTTTATACCTTTGGCCCGACCTTCCGCGCAGAGAACAGCAACACCACTCGGCATCTCGCTGAGTTCTGGATGATCGAGCCGGAGATTGCGTTTGCGGATCTGAATGATGATGCCGACCTCGCAGAAGATTTTCTCAAATATATTTTCAGCGCAGCACTCAATGAACGCGGTGATGACATGAAGTTTTTTCAGGAACGCATCGATAAGGATTGCATCACGCGTCTGGAAAAATTTGTCAGTTCCAGCTTCGAGCGCATGACCTATACAGAAGCGATTGCACATCTGGAAAAAGCGGTGGCGTCAGGTGTGAAGTTTGAGTACCCCGTGAAGTGGGGCATCGATATGCAAAGCGAACACGAGAGGTATTTGACGGAGACGCTGGTGGGCCGACCGGTGGTGGTGATGAATTACCCCAAGGACATCAAGGCGTTTTACATGCGCGTCAATGATGATGGCAAGACTGTCGCGGCGATGGATGTGCTGGCCCCGGGCATCGGCGAAATCATCGGCGGCTCCCAGCGCGAAGAGCGACTCGATGTGCTCGATCAAAGGCTCGATGAAATGAAACTGAACAAGGCGGATTACCACTGGTACCGCGACCTCCGCCGCTACGGCACCGTCCCCCACGCAGGCTTTGGCCTGGGCTTTGAACGGACCATTCTGTATGCGACAGGCATGGCGAATATCCGCGATGTGATTCCGTTTCCGAGAACGCCTAAGAATGCGGA
>CAZYQL010000309.1:0-2705 GCA_964650055.1 uncultured Phycisphaeraceae bacterium
CACTCAGCGCCATCGCCCAGCAGTACGCCTACGACGCCTACGGCAACATGCTCGCTGGCACCGGCCTGACCACCGCCGCCACCGCCATCTCCCGCCACCTGTACAGTGGCGAATGGACGAGCAGCAGCGGCCAGCAGTACCTGCGTGCACGGTTCTACGATCCCGCCAGCGGCACGTTCAATCGCCTCGATCCATACGCAGGCAACCTCGCCGATCCACAATCGCTGCACAAGTATCTGTACGTGCACGGCAATCCCATCATGTTTGATGACCCGTCGGGTCGCAATAGAGGCTTGCAAGCGTTAGCATTGGGGGACCTGGCTGCGAATCTGGTTGAGGGTGGGATGAACAACCAAATGGCGCATGAGGCGTTGCGCAGAGGAGACACTCAAGCTGCCTTTGGGCATTTCTTTGGAGTACTGACGAATCTGTTTGGCGTGGTCACTGCTGTGCTCGCGTCAAGCGACCTCACCGGTGGTGGCGGAAGCGGCTTAGCATTCGCCACCAACACAGGCGGAGCATTTCAGGTCGGTAAAGCGGGAGCGAATGCAATCAATCTGCTGGGCCAGAGCACTGTATCGGTGATCCTTGGCTTGCTATTTGCGATGTCAAGCACCCCTCATACAGAGAAGTCGCGAAGAATTGGCAGGCAGGGGGAACAGTCGTCCAAAACACAAAAAAACACCACCAGAATACCCTCAGCGTCAGGTAAAACTCGATACAGGGTTCCCGACGGCCTGGATGAGGTTACGTTGACAGAAATCAAGAATGTGGCTAATCTGAGTTATACTTCGTAATTGCAAGACTTTCTTATACATGCTCAAAATACAGGCCGCACGTTTATACTTGAGACCCGGTCAACAACCAACATTAGTGGGCCGCTTCAAGAACTCATCGATCAGGGCCTGATCGAGCACATAGTGATTGGTCATTGATAGAATGGCGTATTTCAAGGCAAACCTATTCTCTGCCCATAGCCTTGCAGGCGAATGCTATTCTAATTGGGCATACGATATTTTTGAGACATCGGGATATTGCCCTGAAGTTTTTGATGTGTCAGAGCCAATTCTCCAATCGTGGAACGAGAAAGATGCATTCTGCGAGGCTTGGCGACAACAGTCAAGCCGGCCCTTTGGCCAGATTCTCTTGCAACGTAAACAAGCGATTCCATTCTATGCAAGTGTCGTGTTTCAGTTTGGTCCAGATCGTAAGCGGGACGGCAAGCCTCCGTATCATGGTTTGTCGCTTTATGATGTCGATGAGTCTAAGTGTATTGGAGAATCGCGAAAGAACCTCATCGACCTCTGCGATCGCTTGTTTGCTGAACTAGAATTCGACTACGGATTTCTATGCTTGCACGATGAATATGATGCAAAAAATATTATCAAGGGAGTTAGCCGTTCTGGCGGGGCTATCGAGCCACGTAAAGTCGTGGGAATGAACTGGCCGTATTGCCTTCCTGGGCTGTACTGGACAAACTATTTTGGCGGGCGATATTTTGATCAGGGATTTGGAGAGGGCATTCAGGCGTTGCATTCAACGGAAATCGCTAGAGTTGGGAAGGGGGTTCGATTGCAAACAAGCCATGACCCACGCTTTTTTCAATCAGACAGAGCGGAACAGATAGAACGTGGAATTCGCGACAAGCTGGGATCGTCGTGGTTCTTCGATCGTGAATCGGATCATGATTGCAATGCACTCGAAGTCTCGCTCGACGAGTTACGCTCCCCATAGCATCTACGACAGTCAGCGCCGCCTCACCCAGATCGCCTCGCCGCAGGGCATCCTCAACTACGGCTACAACGACCTGAACCAGACCACCCGCGTCTGGACCAGCAAGACCACCGCCGCCACAGATGCCATCACCGACACCCTGTACACCTACGACACCTACAGCAGGCTTAAGTCCGTCACCGCCATCGAACGCGCCGATGAACTGGTTGCCAACTCAGGCGATACCACCACTTATCACTACGACGGCGTCGGCAACCTCGATGCCCAGGTCGTCGAGAACACCACCTCCGCAGTCACCACTGACTATCAGTACGATGCGCTCAACCGCCTCGTCTATATGGTTCACTTTGACGACCTCAACGCCGACCTCGCCTACGACGACCAGACCGAAACCCTCTTCGCCAGCTTCGCCTACACCTTGGGCAGCCGAGGCAACCGCGTCGCCTCCTCCGATGTCATCGACGATGGCAGCACGGCTCACACCTACGATTTCACGTGGGTTTACGATGACCTGAACCGCCTCATCAGCGAAGAACTCGCCGCTGGCAATAGCGCCTTGGATTACACCGATACCTACACCTACGACCTGGCTGGCAACCGCCTGAGCAGGACACGCGATAAGGGCAGTGACAGCAGCATCGAAGAAACCACCACCTACACCTACGATGCCAACGACCGGCTGCTTACCGAAACCCTCGACTCCACCGAGAACGGCGGCACCGCCGATGACCGCTTCACCGCTTACGCACACGACAACACAAATCAGACTGGCAAGACGGTCCGCGAGGGCCTGGACAACACCGGCACCATCCGCTCGCAAACGAGCATGACCTACAACGAGATGGGCCGCCTCGCGTCCACCACCGTCACCACCTACGACACCCTCGGCAGCCAGCTCAGCGAAACCGTCGCCGAGTACGGCTACAACGACACCGGCCTGCGCATTACTGAAACGACAACGACCGATGGTG
>CAZYQL010000310.1:0-2648 GCA_964650055.1 uncultured Phycisphaeraceae bacterium
GCAGAGCGGTATGTCAACGACCCAACGGCGATCAAGTCAGCCGACTTGGAGACGATCTGCAAATTGCTTACGACTCATGTCCGCAAGGATCGGTTCTGTGAAGGGCATCTGGCGGGGATGTTTGAGTGTGGACACTTAGTCAACCTCTTGCGAAGGTTGCGATCAACACTTGTTCAAGAATAAAGGAATTTCCATGCGAACCGTAGAAATCAATGATGGGGGGAATCAACCCCGAAAAGTGGAACTCATCCGTCGTGGCCGGAATAATAGCCGGATCGCCGAGTTGGATACCGGCAAGGACAAACTCGTCGTGGACAGCATCATTCTGTGGCCCAGTCTCCAGGATGAGCTAAACCCGGCCCAGGGCAGACGTGATCGAATTGTGCCGCTGACACCACTGCATCACTTCTATCGTGACCTGCGAAAGTCAAACCTCACGCCCGAGTCAATCGAGTTTTCCCTCGGTGGTGCCGCCGGAATTGAACCTGGCGAGTTTTTGGCCGAGCTCTTTCACCGAAGTGTCGATCGATTCTCCGCCTACCGAAACCTAGATGACGAGTTTATCCCATCGAATGCTGCTCGAACAAATGCGGTTTCAGAACTTTTTGCAAGGCGAGTAGTTCAAGCATTTCGAAATGAGCCTCAAACCGTTGCGGACAGTTTGCGGGCGTCATATGTGGACTATGAAGTCAGCCCGATGCGCACTCGACGTGCAGCTTTTGAGGATGGGCAATCAGCCAAATCTTCGGGGCACGGAGGAATCGATTTGCTGCTTCGAAATAAAGAAAATGGACGGCCAATAGTCGGAGAGATCAAGGCATCAACTGAATCCGTAGGGATTACTTTCGCATTGATTCAGGCATCCAAGTACGCCGTGGAACTTGCGACCGACAACCAGTGGGAACGCCTTTGCAAGTACTACGACAAGAAGTTCAACGGCGGCACCCATCCCGGCATCGAGATTCTCATCGTCAGCGAGGTAGGTTCCCAGCTTGCTGAAAGTGACATCACCATTGCTCAGCAATTGTCGGAGGATCTCCTCGCTGACAACGAAGTAGCGAAGCGACTAAAGCGAGTGACTTTGTGTTCCGGCGAGTTCGTGGATAACAAACTGAAGCTTTGCACCATGTTCACCGTTAAAGGGCCGATTTGATGTGGCTCTTCACCCGCTACGGCTTCTTCAGCGCCGTCTCCGCCCGCCAAGGCGATGGCTCGCACGGACAACCCGTGGATCTAACTCGCATGATGGTTCGTGCTCGCCGGCGTGAGCACCTGGAGTCGTTGCTTCATCACTTTGCCAATGCACTGACTGTTCGCCCAGACATTCACGAAACCGAGAGTAAGGACTACCGCTATCGAATCTTCATGCCCAAAGCCCAATGGGCCGCCGTCCTTACCGCTATTGGGAATGATGTGGACTACGACAACTTCAAGGATGCCGCTCATGAGCATCTGGATGCCACCCCCGCAGGCCGTGCCTACACCCATGCTCTGAGCGATGTATGGGAAGTGATGTACGAACTTCAGGAGTAAGAACGATGCTCGGCGGAGTGCTTCCTTAGAGGGTTAGGTCTTGGGAAGTACGTTGTTTCCGTTCATTTCAGTTATCCACGCTGCGATCTGCTCGACATGGCTCTCTATCCAACCCTTTGCTCGTCTCACTCCTTCCAAACCCGCCTGAAGCGAATCCACCTGCGACTCGAAGGACGATGCGGAGTCAATAACTGGTAGATCGAGTATTTGGGCCTCAACCGAAACGTTTGAGACGCGGTACAGCACCATCCAAGCTGGAAGGATTGAAGGAAGGCGGTCGCCGAGCCTCGAGGCGTGCTTGGTGAAGCCCTCCAGCCTGACCGTTACCTTTCCGCTGAACCAAAGTATTACCGTTGGAATGTAGACTGCATTCCCTGGCCCGCAGATATCCCTCAACCGCGTGTTGCCAGCAAAATTGAACTTGATGTAGGAGCTGGATGGGCCTCTTGCCTTGTCGGGCCGTACGTTCAATTCAGGATACTTGGAGTGGATCAGTTCATGGCACTTGCCAAAGAAGCCCGTGTTTGCTGCTGAGAAGATCAAGCCCTTGCCACCACTTCGCCTTAGCTGCTCGACTGCGTGTCGAATGGCTTGGGACCGATACTTGGATCGTCGTTGATCGCTCGGTGATGAATGCGTCCTCGCTTGATCCTTGAAGAACTGTTCGATCCTTTCGTACGCCACCAAGGAGTCGAACATCAAAGGGTCGCAGGTTTTCAAATACCCTTCAGGAGCGAGGAGGACAGTAAATCCAACCTGACATCCAGCCTGCTCCACTTCCGACGGAAGCCGCATTCTGTAGCGTGCTGCCTGGTCTTTGGTGAATGGAGCACTGATCTTGTTCTCGATCAGGAGCAAGGTGTCTTCGGACCTATCTGTGAACTCAGCACGGAGTTTTACCCACAAGTCAGTTTCGCCTGCACCCGCACCCATGCCGCCAACACTGTGCTTTGCGTTCAATGTGTAGACAGCTTCTGGGAGAGGTTTTGAAGTAGATGTGCAAATCTGGTTCAGTATCCACTTCGGAAAATCGGAGTTGCACCAGAACTCCTCAAGCAGCATCAAGTCGATATCGCTCTCGAAGAGAGACGAGAAGATGTCCAAGGTCGGTTCAG
>CAZYQL010000311.1:0-2635 GCA_964650055.1 uncultured Phycisphaeraceae bacterium
GGCTCATAACCCCGCAGTCGACGTCTAGGCCATCTTGATGACTGAGGGTCGAGTAGAATGAAGGCCCGCCTTCGTGAATGCTTCGCGCGAATTCATTCACGCTGCCCCGGTTATGAGGAGGTTGTTCATGCGATTCATCGTTCTCCTGCTACTGGCCATTCTCGTCGGTAAAGGTCAGGCTGAAATTGAGGTAACCAAGGCAACAATCGGGGGCTCGACCCTCAAAGGCGATCAGTGGACGCCGACCAAGGAAACTACCGGCAACATCACACAGGCGGAATGGGATGGCCTGCCACTGAACCGCTGGATAGAACTGATGGGTTCTTCGATGGAGTCGCAGCTTGTGCCGCCCTTCGGCGCAGCCGAGGGATACAAGGCCCCCGGCAACGGCTCGACCCCCGCGCATTACAACGCTTTCACCGGTGCCGGCTGGGACGAAAAGAATGGACGGTTCTATCACTTCGGTGGCGGGCACGCTGACGGCGGCAACAATATGCTGACCTGCTTCGACGTGGCCACGGGCAAACACACCGTGGTCATTCCCCCGACGCACCAGGCGAAGATGCCCGATGGTTACAAGGTCTCGCCCGGAAATCAGAATCTTTCCAACGTGCAGTATCTCAGTGGCAAGCGATACAACTATTTCCCCTCCGCGGAAACACCTGCCGGCGATGACAAGCCCTGTGCCTCGCACCAATGGTCTGGCATCGTGTTCATCCCGGAGATCAATGAGGTGCTTCTCCCGCGCTTCGGCTGGTTCCACGCGATGCTCGACTCCAAGCAATGGCGCGTCGGTCCGCAGACCAGTGACGACGATCGCGCAGGCTTCAAACGCCGCGGGGGCATTTCGTTCAACTGTCATTATCTGCCGGACACCGGCCTCGTTTATATGACCAGCGAAGGTGGACAGATCAGCGATAACAATGGGTACTACCGAATCGTCAAGTACGATCCGGCGAAACGGAAGGAAGTCGGCGCTTTTGACTTTGACGCGGCCGTGGGATCAGGCATGTCCTGTGTCGATCAGCATGGCGTGCTCTGGTATCTGGCAGGTGACCGAGCGGGGCAGGAGCAGAAGGTCAACGTCAGCACGGCCGACCTGCGCAAGGGTGTATCCCTTCGCAAACGCACCGACTGCGGGGGAACTCGTCCAGTCTATGAGGACGGTGACAATCCTATGGCATATGTCCCAGACATCGACAAGATTCTGGTGTGGTGTACGATCGGACGGAAAGGAGAGGTTCAGGCGGGTGCCATGTTGGAGTTCGATCGTTCGGAATTGACGTTCAAGCCGTTCCCGGTGGATGGAACGCCGGCCCCCGTACAACGGCTCATGAATAACAAAATGCGATACTGGCCAAAGCAAAAGGTGCTGGTGTTCCAGTTGGCGACCGATGTGAATGCCCGCGTCATCAAACTGGCCCGGTAGTGTATTCGAGCCCCAAACATCGAACTCGGCCGCAAGAGGAGACACGGTTTTTCTGTGATGCGGATTCTCAATTTGAGAATCAGTTGTCGTGCGGATTCGCCCGCACCTGTCTTCGTTTACTCGTTACTGGATCACGCCGGTAGATGCCCACCTGATCTGCACTCAGGCACCTGCCACTGGCCCACCCCCGGAGTCTTTCCACTGATTCAGATGCAGTCACCGCCACAGGCACCACGTTGTGTGCGGCAGCAGTCAGTGGCAGGTCCAGCAGTGCAGCCAACCGGCAGCATGCTTTGATCTCGGCACCGGTCCACAGCTCATCGGCTGGCAGCTTCTGATTCGCATCGAGTCCATAGGATTCGACATAGATCTTCCAGATCGCTTGGCGCTGTTCCGCTGTAGGCAGATCCAGAGTGAGTCAGTTGATGAAAGCGGGATCAGGACGATATTCAGATCGCCACAAAGAAAGGAACAGCCATGCTGCTATACGCACTGAAGGTCATCATCTCAGCCACGATGATTGTGGTCGCCACGGAACTGTCCAAGCAGCAGACCTGGTGGGGAGCTCTGGTGGCTTCGTTGCCACTGGTTTCGGTGCTGGCCATGATCTGGCTCTACATCGACACCGGCAACACAGCGAAGGTGGCCAGCTTCGCCACCGGTGTGTTCTGGCTGGTGTTGCCATCGCTGGGATTGTTCATTGTGCTGCCCTTACTGATCCGCGCGGGCTGGGGGTTCTGGCCCGGGCTCATCGTGGGTTGCCTGGTGACTGCGGGGCTTTACTTCCTTATGGTTCAGCTACTGCCCCGGTTCGGTGTGCAGCTGTGAGATGAGCACGGTTATTCATGACATCTGCCGATCAGCCTGCTTGCCGAAGTTGCCTGCACGTTATCATCCCCGCAGGCGATAAGACGAAGTGTGTGAATACAATCAGGCGGTACTACATAAGATCAAACACCTGAGCACGGATGGGTTCCCCGTCGCCAGATGGCACCCACTCCGACGTAGGACAACCAGATTGACCGCTCGTTTCATGGCCCGCATTGCAATTCAACAGAAAGGCACCTCAATGTCACGCGTTGTAAGAACCTCAATGGCACTGGCTCTCGTTTGGACGTGTTCTGCTGCCGCTTTTGCGGATGAAGCAGCTATGGATCCGTGCAGATTCTATTCCGCAGTTTCCCCTCGGATAGCCGATAGTTTCTT
>CAZYQL010000312.1:0-2533 GCA_964650055.1 uncultured Phycisphaeraceae bacterium
TACCTCCGCCGCAAGCTGGCGCCCATGTTTGCTGCGCTGGCGGTGACGCTCTGCACCGCGATGGTCATCATCGTCATCAGCGTCATGGGCGGGTTCCTCGAGATGTGGCGCGACTCAGCGAAAAAACTCTCCGGCGAGATCACCATCAGCGCAGGCCTCTCCGGTTTTGAAGGCTATCAGGACATGCTCACCGCCCTGCGCAAGAATCCGGATATCGAATCAGCCGCGGCCATCATCTACACCTTCGGAATCATCAAAGTCGATCGCACCATCCTCAAGATGGAAGTCGTGGGCATTCATCCTGAGGAACTCAACACCGTCGTCGCATTCAAGGAAAGTCTGCACTGGACCCCCGAGCGCATGCAACATGATGTGAAGAAGAATGAGCCGATCTATGGCCCGGGTCAACGGCCCGCGAAATACGACATCACCACCAAGCAGTGGCGCATGATTGATCGTGTTGATCTTGTCGAAGCGGCGATGACCATGACGCCGCCTCAGGCGTGGGACACCAAGTTGCCCGCCATGATCACCGGCATCGCAGTGCTGCCTGGCGCTCGCGACAAGGAAGGTGATTTCAGCCTCTATCGTCAAGGCTCCGTTGGCAGCGATGTCACGCTCACCGTCGTCCCCATGAGCGAGAGCGGCGGCCTGCTCGAACAAGCCGTGCGCAAATTCGTCGTCGTCAACGATCTCAAGAGCGGCTTCATCGAGTTCGATCAGAACCGAATCTATGTGCCCTTCGATATGCTCCAGCAAATGCTGCTGATGCAGTCATTCCCGCTGACAGATGATGACAACAAACCGACCGGCCAAATGTCTCCGGCACGGGCTTCTTCGATACTCATCAAGGGCAAGCCGGGCATGAACCTCAAGGCTCTGAAGGAGTCGGTGCGAAATACCATCGCACCTATCACGGAGCAGTGGATGTTCAAGCCTCGCATTCAAACCTGGGAAGAACAGCACGCCACGATTCTGGGTGCAGTGGAAAAGGAAAAGTTTCTGCTGGTGTTTTTGTTTGCGATTATCAGCCTCGTCGCGTTCGTCATGGTCGCCACGACGTTCTACAACATCGTGCTGGAAAAGACGCGCGATGTCGGCGTACTCCGCGCACTGGGCGCTTCGCAGATGGGCGTCGCGGGTCTGTTTCTGGGCTACGGCCTGGCCATCGGCATTGTCGGTGCGCTCGTCGGCCTGATGCTGGCTTACGCCATCGTCACCAACCTCAACGAGATTCAAACGTTCCTTGAAAAGGATCTGGGCATCGCGATCTATGTTGCCGTGTACGCACTGATTGGTTTCGTTGTTGGCGTGGTGACCTTCGTGCTGCTGGGGCGCTTCGTGAAGAATTCCGTTGGCCGATGGCGCGGCTATTCGCTCATTGCGATGCCGATGTTCATCGCCCTGATGGGATGGATCATCCTGATGAATTCGCCGGAGCTACTTGAATCCATGCGACTGCGATTCGGGGTGAAGATCTGGGACGCACAGATTTACTACTTCGACAAAATCCCCGCCAAGCTCGACTGGAACGAAGTGAGCATCATCATGCTCTTCTCCATCCTCAGCGCCATCTTCGGCTCCCTCGTCCCCGCCATCGTCGCCAGCCGACTCGATCCGGTGGAAGCGATCCGATATGAATAAAGGCAGAAAGGCTATTACTTATTATTTAATACTTATTACTTAATAGCTATTTCGGATTGTACTAACAGACACACCCATACTATTGATCTTCAAACTTACTTACAGCCTGATCGATATAACCAATAAATAATAAGTATTAAATAATAAGTAATAGCCTTCTGCCTTTTACATTTGCTCAATAACAATGCCTACTTCCCCCCTCCTTTCCGCCTCCGACTTGCACAAGACCTATCGCATGGGCGGGCATGATTTGCAGGTGCTGCGCGGCGTGGATTTTCAGGTCTCACGCGGTGAATGGGTGGCGATTGTCGGCGCCTCCGGCTCGGGCAAGAGCACGCTGCTGCATATCCTCGGAGCACTCGACCGCCCCACCACTGGCGATGTGGTTTACGATGGCCAGCCGCTCTTTGCCCAGTCGCGAATGGCGCAGGATGCTTATCGCAATCAGCATGTCGGCTTCGTGTTTCAGCAGTATCACCTGCTGCCCGAACTGAACGTACTGGAGAACGTGACCATCAGCGCGATGATCGGCCACGGCTTTTTCAGTTGGCGCAAACGGAAGAAAGCCGCCACCCAGCAGGCCATGAGCATCATCGAAAGTCTGGGCATGAAGGATCGCATCAAGCACCGTCCCGGCAAACTCTCCGGCGGCGAGCGCCAACGCGTCGCCATCGCCCGCGCTCTGGTCAATCAGCCCGATGTCCTACTGGCTGACGAGCCGACGGGCAATCTCGACAGCGAGACCGGCAAGCAGATTCTCGATGTCTTCCGCAAACTTCATACGACTGGACAGGCGATCATCATGGTCACCCACGATGAAAGAGTGGCAGCACAGGCCGACCGCGTGGTGAGACTGGAAAACGGGCGATTGAAGGCTTGATGCCTTAGA
>CAZYQL010000313.1:0-2526 GCA_964650055.1 uncultured Phycisphaeraceae bacterium
TCACTCGCAGCCGCACTTCTTCTTGAAGGCGGCAACTTCTTTCTGTGCCTCTTCCAAGGTGCGACCGTACTTTTTCTGGAGCTGACCGATCAACTGATCGCCTTCGCCATCAATGCGGGTAAGGTCGTCATCCGGTTGCAGCGAAGTGTCAACCATTGAAAGTAGGCGAAGCCCCGGCAACCGCGTATCGGCTCAGGGCGCAACCCAGCCTGTGAGAATCACGGCGTTTCTGTTCAGCCGATCGCTGATGCGGCAACGTCGTTGCGGCACAGTCATTCACACTCAAATTCTGATTGATCGGCCCCAGCCCAGCGCCTTATGTCTTGGCCGGACAGGCAGGCAGCGTGAAATGAAAGGTCGAACCCGACTGTGGTTTGGATTCAACCCAGATGCGGCCGCCGTGTAGCTCTACGATGCGCTTGCAGATGGCAAGTCCCAGCCCCTTGCCTTCAGGATCTTCATTGCGTCCGCTTTCAAACAAATCGAACAGCCGCGGCAATTCACTCGGTTGCAACCCCATTCCGCAGTCCGCTACCGAGAAGACCCAGAAGGGCTGGGAGAATGCGGCACTGACCGTGATCAGGGGCGGGGCATCGGAACGACAACGAATGGCGTTCGCAATGAGATTGCGAAATAACTGAACAAGCAGAGCTTCATCGCCAAGGACAACGGGCAGTTCGCCGACCTCGATCTGCGACGCGCTGCTTTCAACCGAATCCTCAAGAATGAAGATCGCCAGCTCCGCAGCACTGGCAGCCGAAGTCGGCTTGAGCGCACGCTCTTTGAGGTTGACCTTCGCGTATGCCAGCAGCTTGTTCACCACGCCTCGAGCCTGAACGACTCCGTCCTCAGCACCACTGATGATCTTCTCGGTGTCCTCGTCGAATTGGCTTCCAAACTGCTGACGGATCCAGTCCAATGCATAACCAATGACCCAAAGAGGCGTTTTGATGTCATGTGATACGAAATGGGCGTGCTCCTCGAAAGCGTCGTTACTTCGCGCCAGTTCATGAGCGAGCTTCGCCAGTTCCTCCGTCTGATCCGTCTCGCCGATATGTTTGCTCGCTTGTGCTGCGGTCTGACCTTGCGATTGCAATTCCGCTTCGCGGAGCTTGTTGGCCCTTTGTTCTGCTGTGAATCGTTTGCGGGCCATGACCTGTTACCTCATTGATCCATCGAAAGTACCACAATCAATCTGGATCAGTATTTTGGGGGTAAGGTCAAAAACTTCGAATACCGTATGACCTTTCACATCCTCCGTTTGTCTCCGTTATTTTCTCAGTGACTGGGACAAACGAAAACGCCTTCCGCAAGTCACGCGTTAACGTGTACTTGCGGAAGGCGTCTCGTTGGAAACGGAGAGGGAGGGATTCGAACCCTCGGTAAGTGAAATTCACCTACGACGATTTAGCAAACCGTTGCCTTCAGCCGCTCGGCCACCTCTCCAACACACGTTGCAAGCCCAAACAATAGCAGATCAATCGGCTAATTTCCAACAGAGACTTTGATCTCCATCAGCTCTTCGCAATCGCCCATCACACCTTGAGCATTCCCGCCCGCTTCGCATATTCAAACACACCACCCGCATCGATGATCGGCTTCGCATCGCCCAAGGGACGAAGCTCATAAGTCTTGCCGGTGGTCTGGTTGGTGAGCTTGCCGTTATCGATATCAACTTCGACGATGTCATCGGTTTTGATTTCATCGATGAGCCGGGTGACCGATTCGCAGGGGAGCAGGTACCCGCCGTTGACGCAGTTGCGAAAGAAGATGCGGGCGTAGAACTCAGCAACGACGACCGTCGCGCCCGCCTCGGCGATGGCGAGCGGAGCATGTTCGCGCGAGGAGCCGCAGCCGAAGTTTCTGCCGCCGATGATGACTCTGTAATCGGTTTTGAATTCGCCTTCGGGGACGAATCGCATGTTGCCCTTGGGCAAGCCGCAGGTCTGGGGCGGAACGCCTGACATGGCGTACATACCAAAGAACTTTCGCTCCTCCGGGTCAGCGGGATTAAAGGAAAGATACTCAGCGGGGATGATCTGATCGGTGTCGATGTCATCGCCCATGACGAACGCTTTGCCTGTGATGGTCGTGCTCATAGTGTGGAGAGTTTAGGAGGAAGTGACGGTAAAGTCGAGACGGGCCAGATCACGAAGGACGGTCATTTCTAGCAGGGCAATCGCATTTTTCATCACATGGATTTGTCTACCCTGAGCATTTTTCATTTGTGTTCGCGCTGTTAATCCTTTCTAAATACTGAGGTTAAATCGTGTCTAGGGGTAAACGGGTAGACGTCTAGCGGCAGGGGCAGGGGCAGCGGCAGCGGCAGGAACAGCAATAGAAACAGGAAAAGCGGTCATGGCAAAGGCTCCGCAGAGAGAGGATCGAGACGGGGGTAGTTTAGCATATTTTATACTTCAGGTCAATAGGTAGTGTTTATTTAACACGGTGAACTCGCGGCATCATTTCGCAGAGCGATCCCATGTAAAACTCAAGTCGAAGGTGAAACTCGTTTTGACCACGAAG
>CAZYQL010000314.1:0-2526 GCA_964650055.1 uncultured Phycisphaeraceae bacterium
TTGAACCTTGAACTCTGAACTCTGAATTCAAAACTCGAAACTTCTCACACTCAACCGTTATACTGCTCGCCAAGGAGGCCACACATGGGCAAGTCAGATGACAAGATGTTCGTCGGCGTAGATCTGGGCGGCACCAACGTTGCAGCAGGGGTCTGCGATGCCAAGAACAATGTCGTGTCGCGGGAAAAAAAGAAAACCAAAGCTGAAGAAGGCGGCGATGCGGTCATAGGCCGCATCTGCAAAGTCATCGGCGATGCGCTCGAGAAAGCAGGCTTGTCGCTGGCCGACATCGGCGGCGTGGGCATCGGCGCACCAGGGGCTGTTGATTACCACAAAGGCACCGTGATCAACGCTGTGAACCTGCGCTGGACTGACTTTCCTTTGGCTGATGAACTCAAGAGCAAACTGAAGGTGCCTGTCACCGTGGATAACGACGTCAACGTTGGCACATGGGGCGAACACGTCGCTGGTGCTGCCAAGGATTTTGATGATGTCCTTGGTGTCTTCGTAGGCACCGGCATCGGCGGCGGCCTCATCCTCCACGGCCAACTGTTCCATGGTCACTCCTTCACCGCAGGCGAGATCGGCCACACCATTCTCTTTGGCGATGCGCCCCTTGGCATTCGCACGCTTGAGAACCGCGCCAGCCGAACTGCAATCGTTAACCAGCTCAAGGAACTGATCCTCTCCAATCACGAGAGCAAGATCACCAAGATCGTCGATGGCAAGCTCGATGACATCCGCTCGAGCGTTCTCGCCAAGGCAATCAAGGAAGATGATGCGCTCACCATCGAAGTCGCCAAGCGATCCGCTCACTACGTCGGCATCGCCATCGCCAACACGATTACCATGCTGAGCCTGCCCTGCGCTGTCGTGGGCGGCGGCGCCATCGAAGCCATGGGCGATCCCTACCTCAAGTGGATTCGCCAGTCCTTCGAGGAACACGTCTTCCCCGAGAAACTGCGCTCCGCTAAGATCCTCCAAAGCACCCTGGGCGATGATGCAGGCGTCGTCGGCGCTGCTCATCTTGCCAGACTTCGTCTCTCCTGATTTTCCCTGATTGGCAAGAAAATATCGCATATAGGGATCATTCCTCTTGACGCGACCATGAGCAATGAGTTACAAAGGTGCGTCAGGGGAATCACAGAACGAGGAACCCAAGGAAGAAGGTACGAGAGAGTCAGGGGAATTCCTACAGAGAGAAGCGGGTACAACAAAATTCAACCATCAAGGAAAGGCCGAGGCATCCCTCGCTTTCTAACGATCTTTCTCCCCTCCGCCCCGTTGTCGCTTTGGTGACAGCGGGGTTTTTCTTCATCGCTTCATTTTCATTTCTTCCTTCGCTCACCTTTCTCACTCCGCGTCAATCTTCCCCTCAGGCACATGACCGCCTACCGCGTATTGTTCCACGTCGATCACGCTCGAACTGATCGGCCGACTTTCATCGCTCATGTAAAACGTCGCCGCCGCCGCGATCAGCTCCGGCTTCATCAGCGAACCCGTCGGCAGAATCTTCTTCGAAACGCGCGTGGGCCAATCCGCAGGCAGCCCATCTTTGATCTTGTACTCGTATTCATTTTCCGTCAGTGTCCACCCCACATTAAAATGATTGCACCGCACACCATGCGTTCGCGGCAGCCAATCGCCCAGGTTCCGCGACAGCGTTTGCAGCGCCCCCTTGCTCACGCTGTACGCCAGCAGATTGCCTTCGCCGACGTAGGCGTTGACTGAGCCGATGTTGAGGATCACGCCTTGCGTCTGGCGAAGCTGCTCGAGCGCTGCCTGCACGATGAGCATCGGTGCACGGACGTTGACCGTCATGATGCGATCAAAGAGCGCTGCATCGGTCGAGTGAATATCGCTGCGGGTAATGAACGCGGCGTTATTGACGATGCCATCAACTCGGCCAAACGATTTCACACAGGCCTCGATGAGCCGGGCGGGACATTCGATATCTGCGAGGTCATCCACATGCAGCGCGGTCTGCTCGCCTAGCTCTTTGCAAAGCGCGAGCCCGCGCTCTTCATCGCGGCCGTGAATGAGTACGTTCGCCCCTTCCGCGACAAAGCGAGTGGCGATGGCTTTGCCGATGCCGGTGGTCGAGCCGGTGACGATGATGGTTTTGTTCTGTAGTCGCATGGTGAATACTTTGCGTGATGAATGAGAGGATGTCGATCTCGCGATTGCGAATCAGATGGTAGTGCCAACCGTCGCTTTTGACTCGCCCCAAAGTTTTGTCTACTTGCGCTTTTTTCAATTCGCCATCTCATCGTAACCCATTTTATTTACTATGCTTAAGTCATGTCTATGGGTAAACCAGTAGACGTCTACCCGGAAACCCTTACGCACTGAATGCCGGTACATAAGTCGTGTATTCTCCGCCACATAGCCCCCGGCATTCCGGGGGCCACTTTCGCACTTACCCCCAGCCTAGACAAACCCATCGCCCCGCGCCACTGCAACAGACCGCGAACCCAAAATTCGCCAGATGCTTGAAACATGATGAACCCCGGACGGAAAGAGATA
>CAZYQL010000315.1:0-2501 GCA_964650055.1 uncultured Phycisphaeraceae bacterium
GCGCCTTCTGCGCCTTTTTGCGGCCTATTTGCTCGTTGTCTTTTCCGACTTCGCGGCAACGAGCTGCGCCAATCGATCGCGCACGCGCTCGGCGTGGCCTTCGGGAATTACTTCAGGCCAGTGCCAGGCGATCACGCCATTAGGATCGATGAGGAATGTGGTGCGCAGGACGCGCTCGATTTTCTTGTCGCCGATCTTGGTTTCGACGAAGGCCCCGTAGGCTTTCATCGTGTCGTGTTTGGTGTCGCTCAGGAGTGTGAGTTTGAGATCGTATTTGTTGATGAACAGCGCGTGCATCACTGGCGGATCGGGGCTGATGCCGATGACCACTGCGTTGAGATTGTGAAAGCGAGCGAGCAGATCGGTGAACTCGGTGGCCTGGCAGGTGCAGCCTGGTGTGTCATCGGCGGGGTAGAAATAGACCACGGTCCATTTGCCCGCGTAGTCGCTGAGATTGACGGTTTTGTCAGCGGGATCTTGCAGGGCGAAAGGCGTGGCCTTGGAGCCGATGACGGGGGAACGCTTGGAGGCGGCTTCTTCCATCTCGCCGGGATTGGGCGGCGGGACGCGCTTAGCAGGCGGCGCTGTGACCGCGACTGGTGCGGGGGGCGCAGGCTTTTTACTTGCGATGGGCGCTGGCGCGGGCTTAGCGGCGGGGGCGCTATGGCAGCCGCTCAGCAGCGCGAAGCTGAGAGTGGTGAAGATCAGGGCGAAGAGTGCAGGTCGTTTCATGATTGCGAATCCCATCTGCCAGCATTGATGTAGTAGCGGGCTTCGAAGATTGTAGGACAATCGATTGGGTGATGGGAGGAGGAGGCGAAGACGCGCAGCGAGGACGCTGCGGCTGTGACGGGCAGCAGCACGCGCGTGGCGCATCAGCGCATCGGGGTGCCTTCGATCGGTTTGCCATCGGTGTCGAGAATGTGCACGTGATGAATGCTCGGGAGCGAAGGGTCATCGAAAGTCCAGACGACCTTTTTGTCGCGGGTGACTTCGATGAGACGCGGGCCGCCTTTGCCGCCGAAGCTGCGCGGCGAGCCGTAGTCGCAGATGATGGTGTTGCCGTTGGGCAAGCGCTGGGCGCCGCAGCAGTCGATGAGTTCGCTGATGCCTTGAACGTCTTTGGGTTCGAGTTGCCAGACGATCTTGCCGGTCTTGTCGAGTTCGACAATGGTCTTGCCGTAGGTGCAGCCGACGAGCGTGTTGCCGTTTTCCAGACGAATCGCGGTGAAGGCCCAGTTGGGGGTGGCCGCTTCCCAGACGATCTCGCCTTTGGCGTTGTACTCGCGCACTGCTTTGTCGAGCAGGTGAGGCACAAGATAATTTCCATTGGGTAACTTTCGGCTCATGCGCTGCTGCATGTGGTGATTGCTCAGTTGCGTCTTGAGTTTCACCTCGGCGACGACTTTATTGTCTTTATCGAGTTCAAGAAGGCGCGGATTGTTGCCAGATTCGGTGAGAAGGAAGCCGCCGTCTTCGAGGGGCTCAACGGTATCAACTTCGCTCTGAGTGCCCTTGTAGCGGATGATTTCTTTGCCATCCTCTTTGCCGCCTCGGATGACTTCGACGATGCCGCCGCCGGGCAGGTCGCCGCTCTTGCCGACGGCCAGCAGCACGTTGCCGTTCTTAAGCACCCACCCATCGCGACTGTTGCGCGGCGAGCGCCAGACAATGCGGCCGCCATCTGGCCTTGCCGGTTCGGAGGCGATGCGATTGGTGAAGACGATGTGATCGACGCCGATGTTGCCCCAGCCGGTGGTGACCTGATCGACGATTTGAATGCGAGCGGTCTTGTCCTTGAACGCGGCCAGATCGAAATGATGGATCGCCATCGCGTTGCTGCTTTTTCCGGTGGCGGACGCAACGGGCTTGCCGTCGATGAGGATGTTGACGCAGGTTTTGTCTTTGTGTGGGCCGCCGCCGATGAGCAGGCGAATGTAGCGATGGGTGATGGTGAATTCTTTGGAGGTCAGCGTGCCGGTGTGAGTATCGCCTTTGACGACCTCTTCGCCGCCGCGGGTGTTGTGCGCGTTGACGACGCGTTTGCCCTGGCCGTTGACGTTGCCCTGGTAGGCGGGGATTTTGGCGATCTCAATTGGGCCATCGCCGAAGCTGGTACCTTCGCTGGTCCAGCCGTCGTATTTCTCTTTTTCGAAATCCTCGAAGAGCAGGTCATCACTGGGCGCGTCGTCCGTTTTCTCTGCGCTCGCTTTGTACTCGATGATGTAGGTTTGCGAACCTGTGGCGAGGAAGGAATGGGTGATCGCCCGCTTCACATCTTCCGCACGACTCTGCGTGACGCCCAAGAGCACGATGGCGATCGCCAAGGTGCCAATGAAGGAAAAGAGGGACGAGAAGGAAAGCGTGTTCGTGTTCATTATGAACAGCATACGCGTAAGGCCTTGCATCTCGCCAAGTGAAGGATTGAGGTTGTCCGTCAATCGACTGCGAAGATTGGTAAGGCAAACTGTCCCATCGCTACGTCTGCGTGTCCACGAGAC